>JAVXGI010000007.1:0-50845 GCA_036657515.1 Bacilli bacterium | reverse complement strand
TAATCAAATAAAAGTATTTATATATTTAACAAAATGAGTGAAAAAACGACCTATTTTACACGATACATTTTTTGCAATTAAACAAAATAATAAAAAATAGATAATTTTGAATTTAAAAGTAAAATTCTATTAAATAGATAAGACAAATTTTTGTGTTTATGTTATATTATTTATATGGAATTAACAGCAAGCTGCACTTTTGAAATATATACCAAATCAAATATTTCTGATTTTGATTTAGCAATATTTAATGATTTATATTTACCATTAGTTGGAGTCCAATCTTCGACTCTTTATTATTTGCTTAGATCATTAGCAATGACAAGAAGCGGAGAAAGTATTAAATTTGCTGAAATTTTTGAAACAATTAATGTTGCAAGAACAACCTTTAATGAATTTAAAAAACCATTGGAAGCATTAGGTCTTATGCAGACATGGGTAATAAATACTGGTTTAACTTTAAAGTTTAAAATATTGTTATTTCCACCATGTTCTCCTCGTGAATTTTTTAATGATGAGGTGTTAAAAAGATTATATTGTAGTTACGTTGGAGAAAAGAAATATCAATTAATTAAAAAAAGATATTTAAAAGATACAGATTTAACTAATTATCAAAATATTTCTGCTAGTTTTCAAGATGCATTTTCTCTTGATTTTGACTCTGTAAATATTGAATTTGATGAAAAAAACGATTTTGTCTTAGAAAAGAAAAGCGGGCAAATAAAATATAATTTTGATGAAGAATTATTCTTTAAAAAAATGATGGAACTTGGAATGATTACTAAAACTGAAATTTCTGCTGATGAAATGAAACAAGTATCAGCTTTGGGAAATTTATATGGCTATAATGAAGAAATGATGGCCAAATTTGTTATTAAATCTTTTAATAATGTTAACGCTGTTGGTTGTAAAATTGATTTATCATTACTTGCTAAAAACTGTTTTGATGCTCAAGCATTTGGAATGATTGGTAAAAGAATGACTGCAAAACCTGAACAAAAACGTATTTCTTCTAAATCTAGAGTTGCTCAAAAATTAAAACTTATGGAAAATTCAACACCATATGAATATCTTAAATTAAAACAAAATAATACTCCACCCGTACGTAGTGATATGAATGTTATTCATACTCTTACTAACAATTTAGGCCTTGCTAATGGTCCAATCAATGCTTTAGTAGATTACGTATTAAGCAATAATGATAATATATTAAATAAAAATTTATGTGAAAAAATTGGAGCATCCATTGCTCGTAATGGATTTTTAACTGCGATGGATACAGTTGCTTTTTTACTTAAGAATAATAAACAAACACCAAAAACGGATGAAAAACTTAAATTGGATGTTGCCATAAATGAAAATGAAAATAACGGTCAGCAACCTACAAAGAATGAAATTAGCAATGAAGATTTAAAAAAGATGATGGAGGAAGCTACTCAATGAGTGATATTGTTAAAATTAAGATGCCTGAATCTAATCGTAAAATAGATTTAGAATTCCAAAAAGAAAAAATTTATGCCGAAATCACTGCAGATCGTGACTTTTTTGAGAGTCTACTAAAATTTGGCTTAAGTGAAATTGATATTAAAAATAATATTATTAAAATACAAGACTATTATGATGAATCAAAAATATGTCAAAATTGCAAGGGCATCGGGCATTGTAGCTTGGGTAATAAATTCTTTAAAAGAACACCTGTTTTAAATAATGGCGTTTTAGATTTTGTTTATGAGTATTGCGATTTATACGCATTTAAAGAAAAGGAAAATTCACTTATTATTTCCGCGGATTATAATCCTTCATATAACGAAAAATCATGGACTGATATTGATGTCAGCTCGATTAGAAATCCATTGGTTTTAGCTTTAACTAACAAAATTCTCACTAATAACGGTGATGATTTTTATTTTATCGAAGCACCATCTCATCAAGGCGGAACATTTATTACTTCAGTATTCTTTAAAACATATATTTTAAAATATAACCTTACTGGTATTTATTTAGATGCTTTTTTAAGAATTTCTGAGTTAAACGACCTTATTTTCTCAAATAAGAATAAATTTAACGAACTTTTTAATAGATATATAAATGTGGATGTTCTCGTTTTAAACAAAATTTCTTCTTGTTATTTTTCTGATTTTATACGTGATAATATTTTATTTCCGTTAATAAACGAAAGAATAAGAACACATAAAATTACTATTGTGATAAGTGAAATATCATTAGATAATTTCATTAAATTAATGGTCACAAAATCTTCGGCTAGCGGAGTTAGAGCACAACAAATAAAGTCATTATTTGTTAATAATTACTCTTTTTATAACATAGGTAGTAACATTAAAATTTATTAATTATATTATTTATTTTTTCTAAAAATTCTTCTTTTGAACCATTGTTTTGAATAATTATATCGCTTTCACAACGATTAATTTTGTTATTTTTAAAATAAAGATCAATTGCAGCTTGTGGATTTTTATAATTTCTTGGAAGAATATATTCAAGCAATTTTTCGTTTTTTGCTTCTAATAAAATGACATGTTTAAACAAATAATTAAGATGTGATTTAGATAAAAATTGTATTTCAACAACGATTTTATCGTTGTTTTTTATTTTATTTATAAGAATTTCTTCAACGAGAGGAAAAACATATAGTTCTAATCGTTGTTGCAAGTTTTCGTTTTGCTCAATTAATAAACGCATTTTTTTAGTATTCAATTTTTCATCTTCTAAAATATCTGAACCTAATATTTTAACTACATTTTTAATAACTTCTGGATTTTTATAAATTTCCCTAACAATTTGATCACAATCAATGATTTCGTAGCCGTGTTCTTTAAAGACATTTAAGGCAAGTGATTTACCAGATCCGATTGGTCCTGTAATTGCAATTGCTTTGCAAAGTGATTCATCTTTTTGGCAATTTGGACAAAACGTAGTACCACGTCCACCTAGTGTGGTTTTATGAAAAATGGTTCCACAAATTGGGCAAGCTGTTCCAGCCTTTCCGTATGCATGCAATAAAGTTTGGAAACGTCCATCAACACCTTCTGAAGGATGATAAGATTTTATCGTTGATCCGCCATTTTTAATTGCTTGTTTAAGAATGGACGAGGCTTGCTTAATTATTTCATCATATTTTAATCTAGATAATGTATTTCCAGGAGTGAAAGGATTTAGATGCGTAGCATAACAAATTTCATCAGCATAAATATTTCCAATTCCGCACATTATAGATTGATCTAAAAGAAGTTCTTTAATTGGTTTTTTGCAATTTAATTTTTTATATATTTGGAAGATATTAACTTCATCAATATCCATTGGTTCAATTCCTAATTCTGAAATTGGTTTCGTTATAAGAAATTCTTCCTCAGTTGTTAATTTCATGATTCCAAACTTTCTTGTATCGTAATAAAGTAACTTTTCATCATTATTAAGTGTAAATTCCACGTGTGTATGAAGTGGATTTGCATCATTAATTTTCTTAATTGCGTATTTTCCTTCCATACGAAGGTGGGAAATTAACACCAAATTATTGCTAAGATGAAAAATAATAAATTTGCCTTTACGGGTAATATTTATAAATGTTTGATTTTTAAGAGCTGATTTAAACTCGTTTAAATCAGATAAAATCATTCTTTCGTAAAAGACTTTAACATTAATAATTTTTTTATTTATAAGCAAAGGTTTTAGAATGCTTACAACCGTTTCAACTTCAGGTAATTCTGGCATATTTATTTAATATCATACCAACTAGTGGCATATCCTCCATCTACTTTTAATTTGACATCTAAAGAAACAATATTTTCCATAATATCACTTATTTTCGTAGATAATAAATCAATTTCGTTTATATTTATTTTAAAAATCAGTTCATCGTGTATCTGACATATTATTTTTGAATCATATGATTTTAATAAATCGTGGATTTTAATCATTGCTAATTTAATAAGATCAGCTGCTGAACCTTGGATTGGTGCATTCATCGCAGCTCTCTTTGCAAATTCTCGTTTGTTATAATTAGAATCATTAATTTCTTCAATGTATCTGCGACGATTAAAAAGTGTTGAAACATACAAATTTTCTTCTAAATCTTTAACTAGTTTATTTGAATATTGATGAATTTCAGGATATATTTCATAGAATTTTTTAATAATTTCTTTAGCCTCACCCATTGTACAGTCAATTTGTTCTTTTAAACCATAATCCGAGATGCCATAGATTATTCCAAAGTTAACAGCTTTTGCTTTTCGTCTTAAGTTAGAGGTAATATCAGCATCTTTAAAAATATTTCTAGCAGTAGATGTGTGAATGTCTTCATCATTGTTAAATGCTTGAAGTAACTTTTTGCATTTTGACATATGTGCTAATAAACGCAATTCTATTTGTGAATAGTCATATGATAAAATGACATAGTTATTATTTTTGTAATAAAAGGCTTTTCTAACCATTTTAGCTTCATCATCACGAATAGATATATTTTGCATATTAGGTTCGGAAGAACTCAATCTACCAGTAGTTGTTAATGTTTGATTATAAATACAATGAATTTTGCCATCTTCATAAATTTGATTTTCCAATCCATTAATATAGGTTGAAATAATTTTTGCGTATTTTCTATAATCTAAAATAAGTTGAATAACCGGATCTTTATAACTAATATGTTTCAAATATTCAACAGATGTTGTTGGTTTTTTTGTATCATTTAATTGTAAGTCTTCAAATAAAACCTTTCCAACTTGTGAAGGAGAAGCAATATTGAATTTATAACCAATTTTATTATAAATTTCTTGCTCTAAATTGCCTTTTTTTTCTTCCATTGTGATACGTAGTTTTTCTAATTCTTCTTTATGAAGCGGAAAGCCTTCTAATTCAATATCGCTTAATACGCCAGCTAATGGAAGTTCCATTTTTGTATATAATTCCAAAGCATCAATTGTTTTCAATTGTTCTAAAACGTCGTTTTTTAAAGTGTATGAATATTTTGCAACTTGAAGTGCTGTATAAATCGAATCTTTTTCAATATCGATTTGTTTTTTAAAGAACATAAATGTTGATGCCATATCTGCAATTATATTTGAATTTAATAAGTATCTTGCTATTGATAAATCAATTACAGGACTTGAAATTTCGATGTTTAATTTATTTAATTGATATTTTATTTCTTTATAATCATAGCAACAAATAGAAGAAGACGAGGAACTTAATAAAGAAATAAAATTTGCATCTTTAAAAGCGTTTTCTGCTTTAATATATATGCTTTTTCTATCTAAATATAAAGCAAAACCGTTGATTGTTGAAAGATGATAATTTGTACCAACATAATCAATAGCAATACCAAAACAATTAGATTTAAATTCAGGAATGTGCTCGACGATTTCGTAATTAATTTCATGTTCAGCATCAAATTCTTGTTTGACAGATTTAATTTTAGTAAGATCGTTTCCAAGGGATTTTAATTCGTATTTATTTATAAAAGAAATTGCATCTTTGACGTTATAACCTTCATATATAAATCCTTCAGTAGAACGAGGCAATTTTAAATCTTGAACAATAGTAGCCATTTCTTTACATAACAGTCCGGTAGCTTTATATTCAAGCAAATTGTCTTTCATCTTTCCTTTTAATTCATCAATATGGTCATAAATATCTTCAATTGATTTGTATTTATTCAATAAATCAATGGCAGTTTTTTCGCCAATTCCTGGAATTCCTTTAAGATTATCAGAAGAATCTCCTCTTAAACCTTTATAATCAATTAATTGATTTGGATAAAAGTTAAATGTTTCATAGAAATTATCAGTAGTTATTTTTTGAATATCGCTCATGCCTTTTTTTATTAAACAAACATTAACATTAGCATCAACTAGTTGCAAATAATCTTTATCTGAAGTATAAAGTTCAACATTATATCCTTCTTTTTTTGCAAAATATGCAATACTTCCAGCAACGTCATCAGCTTCATAACCCGTCATTTCAACGTGAGAAATATTTAATGCATCTAAAAACTCACGTAATATTGGCATTTGGACAATAAGAGATTCCGGAGTTTCGTTACGTTGACCTTTATATTCAGGCATAATATCATGTCTAAAGGTTTTTCCCCCTGTATCAAGAGCAACACAAATTGAATCGTTTTCATTAAGCGATTTTATTAATGGCAACACCATTTTTCCAAAAGTGAATATTGCGTTAATTGGTGTATTGTTTGATGTTTTAAGAATTGTATCCTCGCCTCTATATGCGGTTGCGTAATATGCTCTAAAGAACAAACTATATCCATCAATTATTATAATTTTTTTCATCATTTTTATCCTCTTTAATAAGTTTGATCTCATCTGCAATTAATTGTAATCCACGATTTCCCACTTCAGTATGTCCTTTGATTAAAACTATATTATTTTTAGCAATAATTTCTGCACTAGTTGTGTATAAATTAGGGAATATAGTTACATCAATTTTGGTATTGAATTCATCGAAAACGGTTAAAAAAGCCATTTGCTTATTTGTAGATTTAGTAGTAATAATTTTCTTTGATTCAATAAATGCAAATAAAGTTACATTCATCGAGTCACCAAATTCACCGATAGGAGTAGAAATAATATCTTTATATTCAGCTTTAATGGTTGCAAGTGGATTATTAGTAACCATTATTCCTAATAAATCATTTTCATCTTTGCTTCTTTGCATAATATCTTCAGCAAGATCCAAATTATATGTAAAATTATCTCCGAAAATAGAACATTGACCTTTAGTTTTCTTTTCTAACGAGACAGCGCGTAAGATATCTTTTATTGCAGCAAGTAATGCTGCTCTATTTGTGGTAAATTCATCAAAACAACCTGATTTGATTAACTTTTCAAGAGTCGGTTCAGTTAAAGTATAATCATACATACGATAAATAAAGCTGTAAAAGTCTTTAAATTCTCCATTTTGAGTTCTTTCATAAAGAATTGCATCGGTAATTGTAGACATCAAGCCTTTAATTGTGCTTAATGGCATTATAAGTTTTCCATTATTAATTGAAAATATTTTTTGCGATTTATTGATCGAAGGAGTAGAAATATTAATATTTCGCTTACTCATTTCAGTTAAATAATTTTTAAATTTTGCGTCATTTGTACCAACTACACTGCTTAATATTGCAATATAAAATTCTTCTGGATATTTTGCTTTTAGATATGCCATTTTTGTTGAAATCATTGCGTAAGCAACAGAGTGTGATTTATTAAAGCCATAAAGTGCAAATTTTTCAATAAGTAAATATAATTCTTTGGCTTTTTCATTTGTATAGTTATTTGTAATTGCACCTTTAATAAATTTGGCTTTAAGAGATTCCATTTGTGATGCGTTTTTCTTTGAAATTGCTTTGCGTAATATGTCAGCTTCTGAAAGAGAAAAACTAGCAATCTTTTGAGCGATTTGCATTATTTGTTCTTGATAAATAATAATCCCATAAGTAGGTTTTAAAATAGGTTCTAGTTCTGGAACTATATACGAAATTTTTGTATGTTTATTTTTTCTTTCAGCATAAATAGGTATATTAGCCATTGGTCCAGGTCTAAATAATGCGAGAATTGCAGTGATATCGTTAAAACATGTAGGTTTTACTTGAGCAATTGCATTGTTCATTCCTGCAGATTCAAGTTGAAATATTCCATTTGTCATCAATTTATTTATTAGTCCATCAAATATGATAGGATCGTCGATCGGTATATCATCAAATGATAAATCGATATCGCGGTTATTTTTAATAAGTTGTAAGATAAATTGAATTGTAGAAAGATTTGTTAACCCTAATAAATCCATTTTTAAAAAGCCTTGTTTTTCTAAAAATCCCATCTCATATTGCGTGATATTTGACTTAATATTTTCATCATAAAATATAGGAAGAGATGTTTCTAATTCGTTATTATTTAAAATAATTCCTGCAGCATGAAGTCCGTGTTGACGTGGACAATTCTCTATTTTAAGAGCTAATTTGAATATTTTTTGGTAATATTCATCAGCATTTATTTTGTTTCTAAAAACTTCTATATTCTTGTATGATTGCATAAGTGAAAATTTGTTGTTTGTTAAAAGCTTGCAAAGATCGTCAATATCGCGTGAGTTTAAACTATAAACTCTTGCTAAATCACGCAATGATTGTTTTGCTTGAATTGTTTGAATTGTGACGATATTTGCAACGCGATCATAACCATATTTTTGCTTAAGATAAGTAACTATTTCTTCACGTCTTGAATCTTCAAAGTCTATATCAATATCAGGCATAGAAATACGTTCAGTATTTAAAAATCTTTCAAATAAAAGGTCGTATTTAAGTGGATCAACTTTCGTAATATTTAATAAATATGAAACAAGAGAGCCGGCAGCACTGCCTCTTCCTGGACCGACTAAAATTCCGTGTTTTCTAGCAAAATTTACATAATCCTGAACAATTAAAAAATAGTCATTATATCCCATTTTATCGATGATATTCAGTTCATAATCCAAACGTTCTGTGTACTCTTTTATATGATCTAATTTTAGTTCAACAAGACCCTTGTTTACTAAACTAGCAAGACTAGTTTTCGAAACTTCGCTGTTAAATTTTAAAAGTTCACCACGTTTTATATTAATTTTAAAGTCAAATTTATTAGAGAAAATTATTGTATTTAAAAGTTCATTTTCTAAATAATCTTTGTTAATTTCTAATTCATCTTTTAAATAATATTCACCAGATTCTTCAATTTCAGCATCAAAATCAAGATGCTCATTTTTTTTGATACAGTCGAGAATTTTGAGTGATATTGCATCTTCAGTTTTTAGATATTTTATATGTGGAAATGCTAGAAAATCATGAGGATATTTGAGTAAAAATTCTCGGATTATTTTAACTCTTTCCTTATTAAATGAATAAGATTCAATTCCAACGTAAAGAGTTGAAAATAATTTAACATATTTTTTAAGATTTTCATTAATTTCATCAATGGAAGTATTAAAAAATATATTACCAGATTCAGTTGAAATAACAGCCACCAAAGAAGAAGAAAGAGACTTTATTTCATCATAAGTAATTGAAAAATCTGCTCTATTAGCAGTAATTTCAGATATTTTAATTATTTGTTTATAATCTTCTTCATTTGAAGCGTAAATTGTAAATAAATTACCTTCAATATTAACGTCAATTGCGAATAACGGACTTATTTTGTTTTCATTGCATTTTTCATCGAAAGATGGCCATGAAAACAATGTGCCATTATCAGCAATACCGCATTTATCGATATTTATTTTTTTCAGTTTTAAAATCAATTTGTCAATTAAAACAGAACTTGATAAAAATGAGTATGCGGTATTGATGTGTAATGGTACATAATTCATTGTTTTTTATTTAATTAAGTTGTCTAAATCCTTTATAAATTCTGGAACTAAATCAAGTGTTGCAATTTTACATCCGGAAGCTTGAGCATGACCTCCGCCTTCCCATTTGGCTGCAACTTCGTTGATTGGGGCTTTTTTGCTTCTAATTGAAACTCTCCAGCAATTATCGATAGTGTCTTCAGCAATAGAACACCAAATTTTAATTTCTTTAAAATTTGAAAAAGTATTAACGAAATCTTTTCCACTAATTTGATCTAATTGTAGTTCTTCTAAAGCTTCTTTTCCTAAAATATAATAAGCAACTCCATGTGTGGATAGTTTGTAATGATTTAAGATATATTTTGTTATTTCAAGTGATTTAATATCTTTTTCATACATTGTTAAGTATAAATTAGAGGTATCAAGTCCTGAAGCAATAAGATATTGTGCACAGGCGAAAGTGTGTGGAGTAGTAGAAGAATATAAAAATCTTCCAGAATCTCCAACGATTCCTGAATAGAAATAAAATGCCGATTTAAGATTAACGATACTTCCTTTATTTATATAGTGAATAAAGTTTGTAAGTAATTCACTTGCAGCAGCAAGTCCTTCATCAACAATTGAAACATCTCCAAATTTTTCAACATCTGGATGGTGATCAAACTTTATAAGAGCTGATGATTTCGAAAATCTTTGATCTGAGATTCTTGCTTTGTTTCCGCAATCAACAACGATTGCTAAAAATGGTGTTTCAAACCAAGAATCATCAACAATGTCCATTTCACGATATAATTTTGGAGTAAAATTAAGATGATTTTCTCCTAATACCTTGATATCCTTTGTTGGAAATTTTTCTTTTAAAAACTCCATTAATCCTAATTGGCTACCTAATGCGTCAAAATCTGGGATTTTGTGTCTAAAAATTGCGATTTTTTCGTATTTGTCAATTAACTTTACGATTTGTTTGTACTTTGTTTTGTACAATTTTGCTTGTTCAGCGATTAAATTTTTTTCCATCTTGTCTTTTTTTACCTTTCTTGCACCCTAAGTGCGTGTATATAATAACTTTGTTTTCGATCACAAAACTTTTTTAAAAAAGTTTTGTGATTAAACAAAATAATATCAATCTAATTTCTCATTCATTAAAATTGTGTAAGCATCACGAGCAATAATGACTTCTTCATCGGTTGGAATAACAACTACTTTTATTGCACTATCATCTAGTGAAAGAAGTGTTTTTGATCCACGTGTTTTAGCATTTAATTCTACATTATACTTAATCTTTAATGATGAAGAGATGTCATCTAAGATTTCTTTTCTTAAGATTGAAGAATTTTCACCGATACCAGCTGTAAATATAATAGCATCACAGCCACCTAAACGTACGAAGTATTGTCCGATATAATCAGAAACTCTTCTAACGAAAAGTTGTTGAGCAAGAATTGCTCTTGGTTCGCCTTTTTCTACTGCATCTTCAATATCACGTGCATCATTTGATAAACCTGAAACTCCTAATAGACCAGATTCTTTGTTAAGAATTTGGTAAATTTCTTCAGCGGATTTACCGGTTTTAGCAACAAGGAAATTAAAGACAGAAGGATCGATATCACCACATCTTGTTCCCATAACAACGCCACCAAGAGGAGTAAGTCCCATTGAAGTAGCAATGCATTTGCCATTTTTAATAGCTGTAATAGAAGAGCCACTTCCTAAGTGACATGAAATAATTTTTGAATCTTTTTTATTGTTTAAATATTCTTTGATTACAACTTCAGAAACGTATCTATGTGATGTTCCATGAGCTCCATAACGTCTAATATCGTATTTTTCGGCTAATTTGTAAGGAATGGCAAATGTATAATCTTGTGCAGCCATTGTTTGGTGGAAAGCAGTATCAAATGTTACTGTTTCAAGAGTTGTAGGCATTTTTGCTCTAAATGCTCTAAGACCAACTAAGTGAGCAGAATTGTGAAGTGGAGCAAGTGGAATTAATCCTTCGATTAAGTTTTCACTATATTCATCAAATTTAGCAGATTTATCAAAGTATTTTCCACCTTGGACAATACGGTGTCCGGTTGCTTTAATTTCATCTAGAGAAGAAATAATTTTCTTTTCTAATAAAGCTTTTATCAATAATTCAACACATATTGCATGATCTAAAAGTGGTAAAATTTTTGAATCTTTTGTTCCATTATATTTGATAGTAAAGATACCATCTTCGTGTCCGATTCTTTCAAAAATTCCTGAACATAAAGTTTCTTCTTCAGGCATGTTATAGAGTTTAAATTTTAAACTAGAACTTCCAGCGTTTACAGCCATTATTTTGTACATAATTTCTCTCCTTAAAATTGCTCTATAATTATACATTTTTTAAGATAAAAATTAAAGACAAGTACGCAATATAAATAAGATTTATTTTTTATGCGTATTAAAATCGCCAAATTTTATCCATATTTGTTTAATAATTTGATGAAATTGGTAAATTGGAAAAAAATGATGAAAATATATTATTTAGTATGGTTAAATGGATAAAATTTGGTTATAATAATTTATAAAGAACAAGAGGTATTAATTATGGCATATGGACTTGTTTATGATTACTTAAATGGTCAATCAATCGATGCTTTCTCTTATTTTGGAGCTCATTTTTGCGAAATAAAAACTAAAGTTGGTCGCAAATTAGTTGCAACGAAAGGTGTAATTTTTCGTTTGTATGCTCCATTAGTTACGGATGTTTCTGTTATCGGTGAATTTAACTCTTGGGATCCTTCTATCCATAAGATGAATTGTATTGATGAAGCAGGAATTTTTGAGTTATTTATTCCTAATCTTATTAATTATCAAGCATATAAGTTCCACTTTAAAAATATGCGCGGTCAATACGTTGATAAAGCTGATCCTTTTGCTTTTTTCTCTGAGATTAGACCGAATTCTAGCAGTAGATTATTTGATATTGATGGATTTATTTGGCATGATAAACCATTTTTAGATCAACGCACAAGAGAATTCGATTCTGCAATGTCGATTTACGAGATGCATGTTGGTTCACGGTTTGGTCAAATTGATGGAAGATTTTTATCATATGAAGAAGTTGCTGAAAAGTTAATTCCATATATAAAAGACAATGGTTTCACTCATGTTGAATTAATGCCAGTTTGTCAATATCCTTTTGACGGATCTTGGGGCTATCAAGCAACTGGATTTTTTAGTATAGATTCAAGATATGGCAATCCAATGCAATTAATGTCATTTGTTGATCGTTTGCATCAAGCAGGAATTGGAGTGATTATTGACTTTGCTCCTGTTCATTTCGCAATTGATCCATATGGTTTGATAGATTTTAATGGTTCGCACATGTACGAAGGTGAAGGAGATAGAGCTTATTCTCAATGGGGCAGTTGTTTATTTGATTTAGGCAAAGACCCTGTTCGTTCATTTTTAATGAGTTCTATGAATTATTTTCTATCATATTTTCATTTTGATGGAATAAGGGTTGATGCTGTTAGCAATATCATTTTCTACGACGGAAACAAAGAAAGAGGAACGTGGGATGGTGGTGTTGAGTTTGTAAAAAGACTTAACGGAAAAATTCATAGTGAACATCCAACAGTCATGATGATTGCTGAAGATAGCACTGATTATTTAGGAACAACTCATCCTTTATGGGCAAATGGATTAGATTTTGACTATAAATGGGATTTAGGTTGGATGAATGATACGCTTAAATATTATCAATTAGATCCAATTTATAAAAAATATGATCACTACAAATTAACTTTCTCAATGGCTTATTTTTACAGCGAAAACTTTTTATTACCTTTATCACATGATGAAGTGGTTCATGGAAAAGGAACGATTCTTAATAAAATGTGGGGAAATTACGATACCAAATTTGCATTATTAAGAAATCTATATACTTATATGTTTGCTCATCCTGGAAAAAAACTTAATTTTATGGGCAATGAACTTGGTTCATGGGATGAATGGGATGAAAAAAAATCATTACCATGGAATCTTAAACAATTTCCAAAGCATGATTCTGTTTCACGTTTATTACGTGATTTAAATCTTATTTATCGCAAAGAAGATGCGATGAATAAAGAAGAATATAATTCAGTTCATTTCAATTGGTTAATGGCAAATAACGCTGACCAATCAATTTTTGCTTTTGAAAGAAGATTCGGAGATAGTCATTTAGTATTTGTTTTTAATATGACTCCAAATTTTTACGAATATTTCGATATTGGAATTAATCGTCAAGGAACTTATGTCGAATTATTAAATTCAGATAAAAGTGTTTATGGTGGAAATAACCAATATAATGGTGAAGAAATTCACACAGGACAGGGTGGACCTGAAGACAAACCATTCCACATTACAATTAAAATTAGCGCATACGCTGCTATGATTTTTAAATTTAAAAAGGAGAATTAAATATGTTTGACACATTCCAAACAAAGGAAAAATTTGAAGAAGCTTTTAAAAATAGACTAATTGAGAAATATGGTCTAACTGTAAAAGAGTCCCACATCAGTGAAAGATATGATGTTTTGGGGGAATTAGTACGTGATTATGCTGGTATTAACTGGAGACACACAAGAAGTTCTATCGTGCAAAGTGAAAAAAAGCAGTTAATTTATTTTTCAATGGAATTTTTAATGGGAAGATTACTTGTAAACAACATGCAAAATCTTGGAATTTACGATGTATGTAAAAATGGTCTTGCTGAACTTGATATTGATATAAATGAATTAGAAGACGAAGAAAGCGATGAAGGATTAGGAAACGGCGGATTAGGTCGTTTAGCAGCTTGCTTTCTCGATTCTATCGCCTCACTTGGATATCCAGGACATGGCAACTGTTTAAGATATGAATATGGTTTTTTCCGTCAAAAATTCGTTGATGGAAAGCAAACTGAATTACCAGATCAATGGTTAACTAACGGAAATGTTTGGGAAGTAAGAAAACCAAAACACGCTGTTGAAGTCCAATTTTATGGTAGACCTGAAACATATATTAGACCAGACGGTTCTTTTGCCGTACGTCTAGTTGATTCTTTATCTGTTCAAGCTATGCCATACGATATTTCAGTCGTTGGCTATCATAATAAATTAGCAAATACTTTAAGACTTTGGTCAAGCGAACCAAGTAGCAAGAATTTACCAACAAATATGTCTTTTGAAGACTATTTAAGCGAAATAAAAATGATTTGTCATAGTTTATATCCAGATGATTCCAATGAAGCAGGAAAATTATTACGTTTGAAACAAGAATATTTCCTCGTTAGTTCAGGACTCCAAAGCGCAATTAGAAGTTATTATGGTGTTCATGGCAATCTTGAAGGCTTTGCTGAAAAATATGTTTTTCAATTAAATGATACTCATCCAATTTTAGCAATTCCTGAAATGATGAGAATTATGATGGATGGCTATGGATGTGGATGGGAATTTGCATGGGATCAAGTTACAAAAGCAATTGCTTATACAAATCATACTATTTTAGCTGAAGCACTTGAAAAATGGCCAACTTTCCAATTACAACGTTTATTGCCAAGAATTTATATGATTATTGAAGAAATAAATAGAAGATTTAATATTTTCTTATCTGAGAAAAAGATAGACGATAATTCAAAACGTGATATGGCAATTATTAAAGATGGACAAGTTTATATGGCAAATATGGCAATATATGCTGGTTTTTCAATAAATGGAGTTGCTGCAATTCATACTAGAATTTTAGAGACAACCACATTTTCATCTTTTTATAAATTATTTCCACGTAAATTTAATAACAAAACAAATGGTATCACTCACCGTAGATGGTTCCTATATTCTAATCCAAAATTAGCAAGTTTTGTTACTGATAAAATTGGCGATGAATGGATTTTAAATAGTGAAAAATTAGTCGATTTTGATAAATTTGCTGATAATACTATTGTACAAAATCGTGTTTTAAGAATTAAACATGAAAATAAGAGAAATTTTGCTGAATTTGTTAAAAACACATATGGCATTGAAATTGATCCATCATCAATATTTGATGTTCAAGTAAAAAGACTACATGCATATAAACGCCAATTAATGAATATCTTGCATATTATGTATTTATATAACAAGATTAAAGAGAATCCTGGTTTTGAAATGATTCCAACAACATTTATTTTTGGAGCAAAAGCTGCCCCATCATATCTATTTGCTAAAAAAGTAATTGAACTTATAAATTCTGTTGCATCATATGTTAATAACGATCCAGAAGTTTCAAAATTCATTAAAATTGTTTTTGTTGAAAACTATGGTGTCAGTCTTGCTGAAAAAATTATTCCAGCAGCTGATGTTAGCGAACAAATTTCCACTGCAGGCTATGAAGCTTCTGGAACTTCTAATATGAAGTTTATGATGAATGGCGCAATTACGCTCGGAACAATGGATGGTGCAAATATTGAAATTGTTGAAAAAGCCGGAAAAGAAAATGCTATTATCTTCGGATTAACCGCAAAAGAAGTTGGAACATTTGAAAATACTGGCACATATAATCCATGGGATTTATATAATACTGATCCAGTTATTAATAAAGTTGTTAATAGTTTGTTCAATGGACCATGGGCACAAGATAATCAAGAAAGATTCAAAATTATTTTTGATGAACTTATGTCTAGAAACGATCAATTCTTCTTACTTAAAGATTTTCACGGTTATATAGAAGCTCATGAAAAAGTTCAAGCTCTTTATGCTAATAAATCAGCTTGGGCAAAAGCATGTATTCACAATATTGCTAACAGCGGATATTTCTCAAGTGACCGTACTATCGAACAATATGTTAAAGAGATTTGGCACCTTGAAAAATTAGAGGCTAAAGATGTTTAATCTTGAGAAATTATTTATTGAACAAGAAAAGCTCGATAAAGAAATCATAAAATTACACAATGTTACGTACGAAACGACAAAAAATAGAAGATTTTTAGCTTTTCTTGTTGAATTAGGCGAGTTAGCAAATGCCACTCGTTCCTTTAAATTTTGGTCTCTTAAACCAGCTGAGGAAAAATGTCGAATTATCGACGAATTTGCTGATGGACTTCATTTCATTTTGTCATTAGGATTATCATTCAATTATAGAATAAAAGAAATTGAAGAAACGAACACGTGTAACGATATTAACGAACAATTTTTATATGTATATTCATTAATGGATTCGTTTAGAATTAGTGAAGATTATGAAGATTATCTCTCTCTTTTTGAAGAATTCCTTGGTTTATCAACCTTGCTTAATTTAACCAAAGAGGATGTTATGAACGGATACGCTTCAAAACTAAATGTGAATTACGAACGTCAAAATAATAAATATTAGAAAGGTAAATTTTAAAATGAAAAAAGAATATCAATTATTAAAAGAAATTTCTGAAATTCAAGGAATTTCAGGTGATGAAAAAGAGGTCTCTCAACTTATTGCTCGTGAATTAAAAAGCGAGAAAACAATAATTAAACATGACAATTTAGGCTCAACTATTGTTTATCAAAATGGAGATCCTGAACAACCAACTATCCTATTTACCGCACATATGGACGAAATTGGATGGATGATTAGCGAAGTTTTGGAATGTGGAATGTTACGCATTACGCCAATTGGCGGATGGTGGAATCATGTTGTTCTTGCCCAACAAATGATCGTAAAAACTAGATTAGGAAAGAAATATTTTGGAGTAATCGGTGCTCAACCACCACATGGTATGAGTGCAGAAATGAGAAATAAAGTCTTAGAAACAAGTGCTTTATATTTAGACATGGGTGTAACTGATAAGAAAATGATTGAAGAATTAGGTATTCAAATCGGAGATACTGTTACTCCTTATCAAGAATTTAGAGTTCTTAATGATGGAGTGACATTACTTGGTAAAGCTTGGGATGATAGAATTTGTGTTGCAGTTGGTATTGAAGCTTTAAAACAATTAGAAAATATTGATCATGCTGCAAATGTTGTATTTGCAGGAAGTGTTCAAGAAGAAGTTGGATGCAGAGGAGCAAAAACTTGTTCATATTTTGTAAAACCAGATATTGCAATTGCACTCGATGTTACAATGTCATACGACTTACCAGGATCGCCTTCTCTTCCTACTAAACTGGGTGCTGGAATTGCTCTTTCTTTAAAAGATGGAAGTGTTATCGCTCATCGTGGATTATTCGATTTTGTCGAAGAAATAGCAAAAAAACACAATATTAAATATACTTACGACATGCTATCAGCAGGTGGAACAGATAGTGGAGAAATGCACAAACAATTCGATGGAGTTATTAATATGACTCTTTCAATTCCTTGCCGTTATTTTCATTCTCATGTTTCATTGATTAATTATAATGATTATCTTGAAGCTGTTAAACTTGTAGTAGAAATTTCTAAAGCAATTAATAAAGAAACAATTGAAAAATTGAAAGCATCAAAATTTGAGTAAAAAAAGGCTTTGAGACATAATCTCAAAGCCTTTTATTTTTTTAAAGTAAACTTTCTATTTGATCTTCAGTATATATTTCAACGCCTATTTTTGTTAAACGTTCTGCAAGTAAACCTTGTCCAGAAATCATTGCAGAAGTAAAACTGCCATCATGTATTTTTGAACTTCCACAACTTGGAGAGCCATCTTTTAGTAATGCTTTTGTTATATTAAAATATTTTACAGCTGTAATCGCTTTATCAACACCTGATTCAAACTTTTTTGTAACATCAAAACCTTTTTCATTAATAACTTTACCATTTTTTATTTCACTGCGTGGACGAGGTGTTGATAAACCACCAAAAACTTCAGGACAAACTAAAATTATGTCGTATTTTTTTTGAAGTTCTTTAAAAAGTGGAATATAAGAACTTTTTCCATCATAACGTGTTTTTTCACCTGCTAAGCAAGCACTAACTAATATTTTTTCCATGCCTGCTTATTATACTATAAATTATAGATTTTTCAAGGTATAATAAATAAATGAAATACGATTTAAATGTTGAAATTTTAGAAAATACTTATGTAGTGCATGTTGAAATAAAACGTATGAAAAATCTATCCATTAGATTTATTAATAACGAATTCTTCGTACATACATCTCGTTTTACAACAAAGACCTTTATTAAGGATTGTTTAATTTCTTCAGGTCCAAAATTAATAGAAAAATCTAATAGAAAAAAATATTTTAATAATAATAGTGTTTTTGTTCTTGGAGAAGAACAAATCCTGCCTGTTATTACTATTGAAAACAAAACATTTACAGCGTATTCAGAAGAGCAATTTTATGAAAAAGTAAAGCCTATTTTATTAAAATATGTAACTGATAAAATTGCTTATTATGAAGGAATAATGGGCATTCCAATAAAACACAGTGTCACTGTTAGTAAACTTAAAAGCATTTACGGATCCAACAATTTTGTTAAAAATAAAATTCATTTATCGACTACTTTAATTCATTATAGTTATACTATAATTGATTCGGTGATTGTTCACGAATTAAGTCATTATTTCGTTCACAATCATTCAAAAGAGTTCTATGCTGTAGTAAACAATTACTTTCATGACTATGACTTTTATCGTAAAAAGATGAAAAAAGGAGAATTCAAATGATTATAAATATTACTTCTGCAACAAATCCAATTATTAAAGATAGCTTGAAACTTAAACAAGCAAAAAATAAAAAAGAAAATGATTTATTTTACGTTGAAGGATACCATGGTTTTGAAATGGCTAAAATGTATGGAGATATTGCGTATATTATTTCAACAAAAGAAGAAGAAATTGATGATGTTGATCAATATATTGTTCCACCATTCATTATCGAAAAGCTAAGTGAAAATAAAAATTCTCAAGGAATTATTACATATTGTCATTTAATAAAAGAAAAAGAAGTATCTCATAAAAAAATAGTTTATTTAGATGGCGTAAATGATCCAGGTAATGTCGGAACTATTATTAGAACGTGCGTTGCTTTTGGACTAACTGATATTATTTTTTCGTCAAGTTGTGCTTCAATATTTAATTCTAAAGTAATTAGTGCTTCTCAAGGGTCGATATTTAATATTAATTACTCAATTGGAGATATAAATACCTTAAAAAATCTAAAAAATAAAGGATATCCTCTTATTGCAACTACACTTTCAGAAAAAAGCGTGTCACTTAAAAATTTTAAACTTAATAACGATAAATTTGTCTTAATAATGGGCAATGAAGCTAATGGGATTTCTTCTAAAATTGTCGATATTTCGGATTATTTAGTTAAAATAGACATTCAAGCAATTGAATCATTAAATGTGGCGATTGCGACTGGAATTTTCATTTATCAACTGCTAAATAGCAAATAAAAACTACTAATAAACTACTAAACTAATTAATTATTTGTTTGATTGTTAAAATAAAACGATTATGATAAAATAATATTGCTATTATAAAGAAAAAGTAATCGACTAGATATACTTGCAGTGAGCGGATGATAGTGCGAAATCCACAGCATATTACGATGAATTCATCTTTTAGCATCTAGTGTAATGCTAGCGTATATTTGCGTTAAAATTAATTAAGTGCATGTTTAAACATGAATTTGGATGGTAACACGACTTTGTCGCTCCTTAGTTTGAGGAGTTTTTTAATTTAAAGGAGAAAATATGGATTTAACTACAATTAATGAGTTAATCGAAGAAGCCAAAAAAGCAATTGAGTCAGTCAATAACAAGGACGAACTTAACGAAATTAAAGGTATTTATTTATCGAAAAAATCAAAAATAAGTGATTTGCTTTTATGTCTTAAAGATTTAGCTGGAGAAGAAAAAAGCAAGGCTGGTCAAGCAATAAATGCCGCAAAAAATTCGATTGCTGAATTTTTTGCCATTAAGCAAAAAGAAATTGAAACCAATGAAATTAATTTAAAGCTTCAAAATGAGTCGATTGATATAACTCTTCCAGGAACATTACTTAATGTTGGAGGAAAGAATCCATTCTATAAAATTATTGATGAAATAGTTGATATATTCGTATCTATGGGGTTTTCTGTTGCTGAAGGAAGTGAGGTTGAAAGTGATCATTATAATTTTGAATTACTTAATTTACCAAAAGACCATCCAGCTCGTGACATGCAAGATACATTTTATATTAATCCAAATACATTATTAAGAACACATACTTCTCCTGTACAAGCTCATACTTTAGAGAAAAATCCTAATGAACCTTTAAAGATAATTTGTCCAGGAAAAACATATAGAAGAGATGATGACGATGCCACACATTCACACCAATTTGCTCAGGTTGAAGGATTAGTAGTTGGAAAAGATATTAATTTAGCAAATTTAAAGGCAACATTAGAATTATTCATTAAAAAAATGTATGGTGAAAAAAGAACAATTAGATTACGTTCGAGTTTTTTCCCATTTACGGAACCATCAGTCGAAATTGATATTTCTTGCTCAGAATGCGGAGGAAAAGGATGTTCTGTTTGTAAAGGAACGGGATATATTGAAATTTTAGGAGCCGGAATGGTTCATCCAAATGTCTTAAAGATGAATGGATACGATCCTGAAATATTTAGTGGATTTGCCTTCGGAATAGGAATTGAACGTGTTGCAATGCTTAGATATGGGATTGATGATATACGCAAATTTTATCAAAATGATATTAAATTTTTAAATCAATTTGATAAAAGAAAGTAGGTAATAATATGAAAATTAGTATTAAAGAATTATCAAAATACGTTAAAATAGATAACATTTCACCAGTTGATATTGCCGATAAATTAACATTTGCCGGAATTGAGGTTGAAAGTGTTGACAAAATTGCTTCAGGAACAAATTTAGTGATTGGTCAAATTTTAGAATGTGAAAAACATCCTGATAGTGATCATCTTCATGTTTTAAAAGTTGATTTAGGATCAAAATATGGAATAGTTCAAATAGTTTGTGGTGCACCAAATGCACGCAAAGACCTTAAAGTCATTGTTGCACGAGTTGGTGCGCAACTTCCTCTTTTAGAAATTAAAGCAGGAAATATTAGAGGAGTAGATTCTAACGGAATGTGCTGTTCTTTATTAGAACTTGGTGTTGATAAGAAATTTCTCGATAAATCCGAGATAGAAGGCATTCATGAGTGCGACGTAAATGCTCAAGTTGGAGACGAAGATGTTTTTGAATTATTAGGATTAGATGACACAATTTTGGATTTAAAACCATTAGCAAATCGTCCTGATGCAAATTCAATTTTATGCGTAGCAAAAGAAGTAGCTGCTTTATTTCAAAGACAATTTATTAATATTTGCTACGATGCAGAACTAAAAAAGAATATTTTGCCATTACATATTCAATCTTGCTGCTCAGCTTGTAAAAAATTTGAAGCAGTAGTTGTTGAAGGAATTGATGTCCATGAATCGCCAAAATGGCTTAAAAATATATTAACTTCATCTGGCATAAGAAGCATTAATAATATCGTTGATATTGGCAATTACGTTATGTTGCTTACTGGTCAACCACTTCATATGTATGATTATGATAAATTAGAAGTTAAAGAACTTGTTGTAAAAGATGATATAACACAAGAATTTTTGGCTTTAGATGAAAACAAATATAACGTCATAACAGGTGATATTACGATTAATTCAGGAAATAATATTGAATGTCTTGGTGGCGTGATGGGATCTTTGCACAGCGAAACAACATTAGAAACAAAACGTATTGTCATTGAAGCTGCTATTTTTGAACAAAAAAGTGTTCGTATCACATCAAATAGACTTGGTTTATCATCGGATTCAAGTGCTTTATTTACAAAAGGAATCAACAAAAATGGGCAAGAATTTGCTTTATCTTTAGCTATCTCATTTCTTAAAAAACTCGCAGAAGCAGAAAGCGCTTCTGTTATATATTCATATGATGAAATTAAGTTCAGCAATTTAGAAATACCTTTTACGCATGAATATATAAATAAAAGATTAGGAACGAATTTTAGTTTTGAAACAATTAATGATACGTTTGAAAGACTTAATATTTCTGTTTCAAAACTTGATGAAAAGAATTATGTTGCTATTATTCCTGATTATAGAATAGATATTGCTGATAAAGCGGATTTATCAGAAGAAATAATTAGATTACAAGGATTTGATAAGATAAAGTCTGTTCTTCCTGAAACGAATATGTCAGTAGGAATTAAAGATGATAAATACATTAAAAATGGATTAATTTCTGATTATTTAGTCAATAATGGATATTATCAAATATTAACTTATTCACTAGTTAATGAAAAGCAAACTAAAGAAATTAATTTATTTGAAAAATCCCCAGTTATAGCATTATTAAATCCATTAACTGATGATCACAAATATTTAAGAACCAGTCTTATTCCATCGATGTTAACTGCAATTTCATATAATATTAAAAGAAAAAATAAAGATTTGAAATTCTTTGAAATTTCAAATATTTATACCGAAAATACTTCTAGTTCACATTTATGTGTTTGTGTTTCTGGAAATGAATTATTACAAGGACAGCTTCATAAAGAACCGTTTAGTTTCTTTACGTTAAAAGGTGTGTTTGAGTCAATTATTCATATGTTTGGAATTGAACAATCAAGATATAAACTCGAAAAATGTGATTGTGTAAATTCATATTTCCATCCAGGTAAATCTGCTGTTATTAAAGTTGGTAATAAAATTGCTGGTGTAATTGGAGATTTACATCCAAATGTTTACAAAGAATATGATCTAGGAAAATCTTCAACTATTGTGTTAGAAATCTCATTAGATTTGTTTTACGAGATGAAAACGAGTGAGATTAAAGCAAAAGAATGGTCAAAGTATCCATCTGTTCAAAGAGATTTAGCATTCTTTATTTCCAAAGATATTACTGCTGGAGAATTAATTAAAGAAGTTAAAAAAGCTGGTAGTCCATTAGTTCAATCAGTTGATATTTTCGATGTTTACGAAAATATAAACACTAATGATAAGACTAAATCAGTTGCTATTTCCTTAATTTTTAATTCTCAAGAAAGAACACTTAAAGAAGAAGAAATTGTTTCAACTGTTGCCAAAGTGATTGAAGACTTAAAAGCAAAATTTAATATCGAGCAAAGATCATGAATATAAATCGTTCACAATTAAGAGATAATAAATGCATAGAATTTAAAGAAACTGTTCATTTAAATCCTGATTTTTATAAAGATAGCACACTTATTGCTGGAATTAACGATTTAGAAGTCGTGGCAAAATGCAAAGAAGCTGATGATATTTTAATTATGAAACTTTCCGTTAAGGGAATTGTTTCACTAATTTCTTGTTATACACTTAAACCATTTGATTATGATTTAACGTGTAGCGAAGAAGTGTATATAACCGACGATAAAGATAAAGAAAATGATGTTATTTTTTATAGCAACAAATCAATTATTAATATTGATGAAATAATTTATTCATTAGTTTATTGTTCTTTGCCTGTAGCTCCTGTAAAAAAAGGTGAAAAATTGCCTAAAAACGGAAAAGACTATACAATTAGAAAAGAAGAATAAAAAATAAATTTTCTATAAAAACTCCATCGGAACGCGGTTCCAATGGAGTTTTTTTGTTTTGTATTAAATTTATTGAATATTTTTTTAAATAGTCTTTTATTTTAATTTTTATAGTTTATAATATAGTTAAGTGGTAGAAAGTGGTAAGGAGTGGTAATTATGTTTTATGGAACATACGAGCATGTGCTAGACAATAAGAACCGCCTCATGATGCCAGTTAAACTTCGTTTATTATTAGGTGATAAGATTTATCTAATGAAGGGGTTTGATGGATGTGTGAGTGTTTTTGATTCTGCATCGTATGAAAAGATGGTTACTAAACTCGAAGAATTATCATTTAACAAATCAAAATCAAGAGCATATGTGAGAACAATTTTATCTTCAACTGTCGAAATCGAAATAGACAATTTAGGAAGAATAACATTGCCAACATATATTGTAAATAAGTATGAGATATCAAAAGAATTAACAGTAATTGGTGCCGGAGATCATATAGAAATCTGGAATAGAAATAAATGGATTGAATATTCTACAAATAATGAAGAAAACTTCGATATAGAAGCTGAGGAAATATAAATATGGCAGAATTACATATCCCAGTTCTATTAAATGAAGTGATTAAAGGACTTAATATCAAGAAAGATGGAACGTACTTAGATTTAACTCTTGGTAGAGGCGGCCATTCAAGAAAGATTCTAGAAAATTTAGGAGTAAAAGGTCAATTAATCTCTTTAGATCAAGATCAAGAAGCAATTGACTATGTAAAAAACACATTAGGTTTAGAATATCCGAATTTAACGATAGTAAAATCAAATTTTAAAGACATTGATAATGTTCTTAAAAACTTGAATATTATGGATGTTGATGGAGTGATGTTGGATTTAGGGGTAAGTTCTCCACAATTCGATGAAGGGGATAGAGGTTTCTCTTATAAAGCAGATGCTCCATTAGACATGAGAATGGATAAATCATCGGCACTAACGGCAGAAGAGATCGTTAATACTTATTCAATCAGTGATTTAACTAGAGTGATACGCGATTATGGCGAAGATAAATTCGCATATCAGATTACTAAGAATATAATCAGACATAGAGATATTGCTCCAATAAAAACAACTGGTGAATTAGTTGAAATTATTAAAGAATCAAAACCTGATAAAGAATTAAGAAAAAAAGGACATCCAGCTAAACAAACTTTCCAAGCTTTAAGAATTGAAGTAAATAATGAACTAAATGTATTAAGCATAGTTCTAAACAAACTTTCAAAATTAATAAAAAAAGCAGGGAGAATTTGTGTGATAACATTTCAACCATTGGAAGACAAAATTGTTAAAGAAAAGTTTAAAGAACTTTGTGTGGTAGAAGGTGACAGAATGAATTTCAACATAAACGATAAAGTTGCCACATTTAAACAAGTATCAAAAAAACCTATCGCACCAAATGAAGAAGAAATTTCTACAAACAATAGATCGAGGACGGCAAAGCTTAGAATTATAGAAAAAATATAAAATCATGGAGGAAAAATATGAAAGATAAACTTAATAGAAATGGTAAAAAAACACTTCTTTTTAGACTAACAAACAGATTGATTGCAATTTGTATTTTTGGTTCTGCAGCAAGTCTGTTTATTATTCCTTTTGGAATTGAAAATTCCGCAATAAAAGAAGAAGCAAAAGTAGTTGAGAAAAAAGTTAATATTGATGTAACATCACAAATGCATATCTTCATCCAAAAAACACTTAATTACTAAATAACAACTAAAAAATTACTAATAATATACTAATAAATATTTGATTTACTACTTTATTATTGCTAGCGAAAATATTATAATTAAACTATGAATGCAATAACAGTTTTTGAAATCTCGAATGAATCCATCTCTATGGTTGTTGGATATAATGTGGATGCTGAAAAATCCGCAATTATTTATGATGAAAAGCGTTATTATGAGAAGCTTTTTAAAAATGATATTTTTTTGAATCCTGAAAATGTACTTTCTGAAATCAAGGATATGATTGATAATGCTGCTAAAAAGAGCGTTGTAATCAATAAACAATTAGTTTTTTTCTCTCTTGTACCAACAAAAATAATAGGAAAAGAGACTTCTTCAATAACTGCATCTTCATCAGGAACCGATGATCAAACGGCAAAGATTACGAATTCTGATATATTAAATTTGTTCAATATGGCATACAACCAAAAAGTGAGCGAACCAAATTATAAAATCGTTGAAGTCGTTCGCACTTTATATAGAGACGACAAATCCCATGTATTTTATAGACTTCCTTTAAATGAAGTTTCTAAAACTGCAGAAATGGTTTATTCATATTACTGCATTCCGGAAGTGACTTTTAATGCAATTAATGATTTATTCAAATTACTTGATATAAGAATTAGAAAAATTACATTAAAAAATATTGCCATTTTCGAACGTATAAAAATGGATTCAAATTCTCCAAAAAAATACATATTAGTAGATACATTTAAAACCACAACAAATATTTCTTTTTGTAATCTAAACACTATTTACGATTATAAAATAATTGATTTTGGATTATCAAATTTAATAAATGAATTTTCATTAAAATTTGGTATTTCTGAAGAGGTGGCCAAAAATATATTATTCACATATGGTTATGATCCTCGTGATTATAATTTTAAGGTTTATGTTGGCGAATATACAAACAAAGAAGGAAAAGTGTCTAAAATTTATCAATCAGATGTTAATAAATCAATTGTAAATTTTATTAAAACTTTTACAACAAAATTATTAGAAATTAAGACGTCAGTTACTTCTGAGAATGTTAACTATATTTTTGTTGGAGTGATTAGTCACGTTCCCGGCATTGAAAAGTTTATAAAAGATAAAGATACAAGCAATATTATGATGTTTTATAAAAATATAAACGTTGCGTTTAAAAATAACGCTCAAATCGGTCCACTTTGTGTAATTGATATGCAATCTATGTATGCTGAATATTTAAATTTAGAAAAGAAAAATAATGTCGCAGAACCGCGTTTTTTATTAAATAGAGGAGAATAATATGTACGATGATTTAGATAAATTTGAACCAGTAGCTAAAATAGTTGTTATTGGAGTAGGTGGAGCTGGTAATAATGCAGTTAACAGAATGATTGAAGACAATATCGGTTCTGTTGAATTTTATGTTGCAAATACCGATAAACAAACATTAGCACTTTCAAAAGCTCCTAATAAAATTATTTTAGGTGAGAATTTGACTGGTGGTTTAGGAGCTGGTGGTCTTCCTGAAATTGGAAAAAAAGCAGCAAACGAATCAAAAGAAGAAATTAAAAAGATACTTGAAGGAAAAGATATGCTATTTATTGCTGCCGGAATGGGCGGCGGTACTGGAACTGGAGCTGCTCCTGTTATAGCACAAATTGCAAAAGAACTCGGACTTTTAACAGTCGCAGTTGTAACTAGACCTTTCTCCTTTGAAGGAAATATTAAAATTGAATATTCTATTTTTGGAATAAACGAACTATCAAAAGTTGTTGATTCAATTATTATAGAATCTAACGATAAATTATTATTAATTGGTGGAAATATGACGGTTTCTAAAGCATTTGAAGAGAGCGACGCCGTTCTTGCAAGATGTGTTAAAACTGTTACTGATATGATTTTAACTCCATTTTTAATGAATATTGATTTCGCTGACGTAAAAAATGTTTTAAAAGAATCAGGAATTGCATTAATCGGATATGGAACAGGTAGTGGAGAAGGAAAATGCAAAGAAGCTGTAGAAAATGCTATAAACTCCCCATTATTAGAAACTGGTATAAACGGTGCCAGAAGAGCTATATGTGCAATTACATTTGGTCCACAAATTATAATGAATGAAATTAACGAAGTAATCACTTTAATAAAAAAATATTCAGATCAAGAGTTGAATATAAAATTTGCTTTAAGCAAGAATCCTGCACTAGGAGATGATATTATTGTAAGTATCATCGCAAGTGATTATGAAAATGCACACGAAATATTAAATCAAAATTCAAAAGCATTTGATTTTTCTTCAATAAATGAAAGTAAATCCGAAGATAATTCTTTAACAGAAGCAGAAGATAATAATGAGGTTAGTACTGAAGACATTCTACCTAATTTTTTAGAAGATGATGAAGATGAAAACAAACCTTATTAACTTGTAAATATTTAATAATAATGTAAAATAATTATATAAATTCTATTATAGAAGACAAGTGAAACATTTATTTATATCAGAGAGACGATGTTTGGTGAAAATCGTTTATAAAAAAATACTTCATATCACTTCTTAGAAGATATTTTGAAATAAAAGTAAAAATATTCGTTAATTCCCGTTAAGAATTAAAGTGCTAGAGAAATCTAGAATTAAGGTGGTACCGCGTTAAAACGTCCTTTCTGGGCGTTTTTTATTTTTAAAAAAGGAGAACATAAACTATGGAAATCAAACAAACATTATTGATGCCAAAAACAACATTTGAAATGAGAGGGAATTTAGCTCAAAAAGAACCGAATGTCTTAGAAAAGTGGCAAAAACAAGATATATATAACGAAATGAATGAGCGTCATAAAGGAAATAAAAGTTACGTCCTTCACGATGGACCTCCATATGCAAATGGAAACATTCATTGTGGACATATGTTAAATAGAATTTTAAAAGATTTTATTTTAAGATACAAAAACATGCAAGGTTTTTATACACCATTTATTTTCGGATGGGATACACATGGTTTACCAATTGAAAATAATGTCACAAAAAGTGGTGTAAATAGAAAAACTACTCCTATTGTTGAATTTAGAAAAAAATGTGAAGAATATGCATTAAAACAAGTAGCTAATCAAAAACAACAAATCATTAGATTAGGTGTTTTAGGAGATTTTGATAATCCATATTTAACCTTAAATAAAGATTTTGAAAAATCAGAAATCGAAGTGTTTGCTACAATGGCATTAAAAGGTTTAATTTTTAAAGGTTTAAAACCAGTTTATTGGTCATATAGTAGTGAATCTGCTCTTGCAGAGGCAGAAATTGAGTATAAAGATGTTGAATCTTCAACAATTTATGTCGCTTTTGATGTACTTGATGGGAAAAACGTGATTCCAAACGATGCAAAAGTCGTTATTTGGACGACCACACCATGGACTTTACCTGCTAACTTAGCTATTTGTTTAAATGAAACATATGAATATGGTCTATTTGATACTAATATTGGAAAACTTGTGTTCCTCGAAAAGTTTAAAGATAAACTTTTCGATGTTTTTAAACTTGAAAAATGCGAATTAATAAAAACATTTAAAGGAAAAGAACTAGAATTTGCAACCTGCAAGCACCCATTTCTTGATAAAGAATCACTAATTATTTGTGGCGATCACGTTACTGATGAAGCTGGTACAGGATGTGTACATACTGCTCCAGGACATGGTGAAGATGACTATATTGTAGGTAAAAAATACGGATTAG
The DNA here is from genome assembly GCA_036657515.1 of Bacilli bacterium. Classification (GTDB taxonomy): domain Bacteria; phylum Bacillota_I; class Bacilli_A; order RFN20; family CAG-826; genus Alectryobacillus. The sequence continues at coordinate 21,541 of JAVXGI010000007.1, read as the reverse complement.
TTCCACTTTGTCCTGTTGATTATAAAGGCGTGATGACCGAAGAAGCAGGGGAAGAAGTTGCTGGTATGTTTTACGAAGCTGCTAATGAAAAAATTATTTACATGCTTAAAGAAAGCGGTAAATTACTCAATTTAGAGAAAATAGTTCACTCTTATCCGCATGATTGGAGAACAGGAAAGCCAGTTATTTTTAGAGCTACTCCACAATGGTTCTGTTCGATTGAACCAATTAGAGAAGATTTATTAAAATCTATTAAAGAAGTAAAATGGACACCTTCATGGGGTGAAATTAGAATTCATAATATGATTAAAGATAGAGGAGATTGGTGTATTTCTCGCCAAAGAGTTTGGGGAGTGCCAATTCCAATAATTTATGCTGAAGATGGCACACCAATTATGGAAAAAGAAGTGTTTGATCATATCGCACAACTAGTTGGTGAACATGGAAGTTCTATTTGGTACGAACTTGATGAAAAAGAACTGTTACCAGATGGATATGTAAATAGTCATAGTCCTAACGGAATATTTAAAAAAGAAAAAGACATCATGGATGTTTGGTTTGATAGTGGAAGCTCGTTTAATGGCGTATTAAAAGAACGCGGAATTAACTATCCTGCAGATTTATATCTTGAAGGAAGTGATCAATATAGAGGTTGGTTTAATTCATCCTTAATTATTTCACAAGCTGTCTTTGGTTGTGCTCCTTATAAAAATGTCGTCTCACACGGCTTTATAATGGATGAAAAATGGGAAAAAATGTCAAAATCAGCTGGAAACGGAATTGATCCAATTAAAATAACTAATGTATATGGAGCTGACATATTACGTTTTTGGGCAGCTAATGTCGATTATCAACAAGATGTTAGGATTTCTGAAGATATCATTAAGCAATGCACGGAAGGTTATAGAAAAATTAGAAACACATTTAAATTCTTACTTGGAAATTTAAATAATGGTGAAGGAAAATCTTTTGTAAAAGAAGATATTCAATCAACATTTGAAAATGTTGATCTATATATTCTTGCTAAATTAGAACAAGTTAAAAATAAAGTGATTTCTTATTTAGAAAATTATAATTTCCAATTAGCAACGCAAGAAATTCTTAACTTCATGACCAATGATTTATCTAGTTTTTATCTAGATGTTACAAAAGATATTTTATATTGTGAAAACGTAAAATCTTTAAGACGTTTACAAGTTCAAACAGTTATTTATTATATAATTGATACCTTAATGAGACTTCTTAATCCAATTATTCCATTCACAATGGATGAAGTTAATGCTTCATTTGGACTTTCTGGAGAAGAAAATGTTCAATTATTGTCTTTCCCAAAAGAAACACATAATTATGCAAGTGAATTATTAAATGAGTATCAACAAGTAATTGCATTAAGAACAGACGTATTAAAAGCAATCGAATTACAACGTAGAACAGGTATAATTGGAAGTTCTCAAGAAGCTTTTGTATCTATACTTTTAAAAGCAAGTAATCCAATTGATAAATTTTCTCAAATAGAACTCAATAGATTATTTATCGTTTCAAAAGCAACTATCGTTAATAAATTAGATAATATTGATGCATATACTGGTGAATTATCTCAAGTATTAGTAACTAAAGCTTCATCTCATAAGTGCGAAAGATGCTGGAATTATGTTGATGAAACATATAATATTGATGGAACAGAATTATGCGAAAGATGTAAAGAGGCAATTAAATGAAAAAATTACTTAATTATTTAAAATTGACTTTCCAATCGATGATTTGGGTATTTTTTATTGTTTTTATTCTTGATATTGGAACAAAATTAGGCTTTCAACATATGCTTCAAACTCCAGGGACAAGCATAACATTAATACCAGGTTTTCTTCACCTTACCTTACTTTATAATACTGGAGCAGGTTTTGGAATATTTGGAAACCTCGATAATAACGTATTAAGAAGAACTTTGTTGATTGGAATATCGATAATTATGTCTGGTGCTTTTCTTGGTATTTACATTTGGAAATATAAAAAGCTCAACGTTGCATACAAGGTAAATTTAATGTTACTTTTAGGTGGAGCTTTTGGAAATTTAATAGATAGAGCTTTTTATCCAAATGGCAGAGTAATAGATTTTATTGATGTAGATATTGGTTCATATACCACATTTCCTATCTTTAACATTGCTGATGCTGCACTTGTAATTGGTGTAATTATGATGATGATTATGTTAATAATTGATGAAATAAAAGAAATCAAAGGGAAAAAAGCCCCTGCAGATGGCAGTTCATTAAATGAAGAACATAACGCTGAAGAAACAATTATAGAAGTCGACGAAAGTAAAGGAAATGACAACAAAAATGAAAAAAACAATAACAATAAATGATGAATTAAGCATTTATGTCAAAGAAAGATTAGATAAGACGCTATCAATAGTTGAAAAAGATATTTCTCGTTCAAAAGTAGAAAAAATGATTGAAGATGGTTTTATTACTGTTAATGATGTAATTAAAAATGGTTCATATAGACTTCGTGCAAACGATGTTGTTAACTATGAAATAAAAGAAGAAACAGTTATTGAATTAAAACCACTTGATAGTGGACTTGATATTGTTTTTGAAGATCAAAATGTACTTGTAATCAATAAGCCACGTGGACTAGTAGTTCATCCAGCTCCAGGACATTATGATGATACTCTAGTAAACATCTTAATTGCTAAAACGCAGTCTTTATCGACTATAAACGGAGAATTCCGTCCAGGAATTGTTCATCGTATTGATAAAGATACAAGTGGTTTATTACTTGTCGCCAAAAATGATATTGCACATGCATTTTTGGCAGAGCAATTAAAAGATCATTCTATGAGCCGCGAATATTATGCAATTGTCGAAGGACTTATTCTTGAAAATAGTGGCAAGGTAATTGCTCCTCTTGCACGTGATAAAAAATTCAGACAAAAAATGGCAGTTAATGTAAGAGACGGAAGAGAAGCTGTCACTTATTTTACTGTTCTTGAAAGATTTAATAATAAAACATTGGTTTCTTTAAAGCTAGAAACTGGTCGTACTCATCAAATTAGAGTACATATGGCATATATTGGACATCCTGTTTTAGGGGATGAAATATACGGTAAAAAGAATCAAAATTTAGGCGGACAAATATTACATGCCTATAAATTGAACTTTATTTCTCCAACAACAAAAGAAGAAGTCACAGTTGAAACTGGACTTCCTCAATATTTTAAAGATATATTAAACGAACTTAAATAAGTTTTTTATAGTTAACAAAATTAGTTTTTATAATACTTTTAATTTCATCTAAACCATATTTATTTGCAAATTCTTTAGCAAATAAATCTACTTTTGAGCTGGCACCAAGTGGAATATTTACGTGATATTTGGCGTTTAATTGATCAATTCTTGTAAGAAAAGTATGACGAGCAATGCAACTTGCTAAGGCAATACTTGGATATTTTGATTCACCTTTTGTTTCAAATGTGATTCCTTTTAACACTTGTTTTTCATTTTGTAAGTAAGAATAATAAAGTTCTTCTTTAGCGAATTCATCAATGTAAGCGTTGGTGTTTTTTCCAATTTTTTCTCTAACTTTGAGTAGAACTGCGTTGTGAAGGATACTTTTTATTTTATTTAAGTTATAACCCTTATCAAACAATTCTGTTAATTTCGTATTTTCTACTACCAAAGTAGAAAATACGACTTTGTCTTTAAGCTTTGGGACTATTACTCGAATTTGTTCATCAGTAATTTTTTTAGAATCTTTTATTCCTAGTTGATTAATCAAAATCAAAGTTTCTTTGTCACAATATGCAGCTGTAACGACAATCGGTCCGAAAAAATCTCCAAAACCAACTTCATCGCTTCCGATTTGTTCATCAGTATTAAAATACGATGTAACAATAGGAGCTTTTTTCTTTTTTTCGACGATAAATTGTGAAAATTCATTAGCAAATTCAGCCTCGTAATTGCCTGAAAAAGTACATTTTGAAGGGCTATTTGTTTTATCTTTATAAATAGTAATAATGGTATTTTGATATTTTGCAGTGAAAAGCATATACTCGCTTGTTACATCTATCGAATAATTTTTGTATTTTTCATACAGTTCTTTAAAAACGTCATCATTTATCTTTATAGTTATCATAATTAAATTATAAAATAATTTACTCAACTATGCTAATATATTTACATATATGAACAAACATTTCGAAGATTTACAGATTAATATCATTTTAGAAAGAATAAATATGTATATACTTACTAAACAAGGTAAGGATATTTTATTTGCATCTGAATATTTTAATTCTTATAAATCTTTTAAAATAGAAAAAGATATCTTGAACGATGCATTAGCATGCTGCTTTAAGTATGGTAAGTTTTCTTTAAATCATTCTCAAAACATTGAAAGTAAAATGATTTTTGCTACAAAAGGTGGAATTCTGGATCGTGAAGATTTTGATACAATTCTTAATGACATTTCTTCCGTAAAAATGCTCCATACATACGATAAAAAGTTTGCTTCACAGTATCAAAATTTTCATAGCTTGTTTTTGGATTTTACCTTACTTGATAATTTAGAAATTGAAATTAGACGTGTTTATGATGAAAATTTTGATATTAAAGATGATGCTTCATCAAATTTGCATGATATTAGACGTAAATTAAAAGCGTTTGAAAGAAATTTAAAATCTACTATCGAAAAAGAAATGTCAAGAAATGCTGATTTATTAACAGATTCAGTTTATACGCTTCGTGATGGTGCGTTTGTTTTACCAGTAAAAACATCATTCAAAGGTCGTGTAAATGGACTTTTACATGATATATCTGATAGTGGCGAAACCACTTTTATCGAACCACAATCATGTCTTATTATTTCAAATGAAATACATAGGTTAAAATCAGAAGAAAAAGAAGAAATATACAAAATTGTAAAAGCTTTATCGTTAAGTATTTCCACCCACTCTACTGAAATTATTAGAAATAACGAATTAATAGGTAGATTTGATGTCTTATCTGCCAAGTTTCAGTTTGCAAGAGAAATCGATGGAATTAGTGTCGACACGGAGAATAATAGACAAATATCATTAATTACAGCCAAACATCCTTTGTTAGATAAAGAAACAGTGGTTGCAAACAACGTAATTATTGGAGAAGAAATTAACCAACTAATTGTAAGCGGACCTAACGCTGGTGGCAAATCAGTTTTATTAAAGCTTGTTGGAATTATTGTTTTGATGAATCAAATGGTTATCCCAGTTCCTGTTGCTGAAGAATCTAAAATAGGATTTTTTGATCATTTGTTTATTGATATTGGCGATATTCAATCAATTCAAGAGAATTTATCAACTTTTAGCGGTCATATTACGAAAGTTATTAATATTTTAAACAAAGCTGGAGCAAATGATTTGGTGCTAATTGATGAACTTGGAACAGGAACTGCACCAAATGAAGGCGAGGCATTAGCGGTTTCTATTGCCGCTTATTTAAATGATAAAAAGGTAAAATCTATTATTACCAGTCACTTTGATGGCGTAAAACAATATGCTTTATGTACTTCAGGAGTAATTTGCGGATCAATGGCTTTTGATGAGGGCAGTCTTACTCCTAAATATAAGCTATATATCGGCATTCCAGGAAATAGTTATGGCCTTGAGATTGCTAAAAAATATGGAATGAATAAATCTGTTATTAATAATGCGATAAATTATTTATCAGATTCCGAGCATAGTGAGACAAATAGATATTTATCAATCTTAATGGAAAAAATTAATTATAATGAAAAACTTATTAAGGAAAATGAAAAATATAAAGATTCACTTAATAAAAAAATAAAAGAAAATAATGCTCTTCAAAATGAATTAGATAAGAAAAACAATGATTTTAAGAAAGATATAACGAATATCAAGGAAAAATTAATCGAAGATACACTCGTTGCTCTTGAAGAAACAAAACGAGAAATCTTACAAAAAGATAATCCAAGACTTCATGAAATTATTAGCAAAGAAAAAGAACTTAGTGATATTTTAAATGCTTCCCATGAAGCAGAACAAGAAGATGAAATCTTTGAAGTTGGAGATTTTGTAAAAGATGATACATTTGGAATTAATGGCGAAATAATTAGTATTAACAAAAATGGATATAAAGTAAAAACTAATGGTGGAAAACTTTATACTTTTTCTGCTTCAAATCTTAAAATTATTGATAGACCAAAAACAAGCAAAAAAAGACCTGAAATAAGTAAGGTTGACTCATTTATTATGTCAACTCCATTAAAATATGAATTAAATATTATTGGATTTCATATAGAAGAAGCTCGTCAAGCTGTTGAAACGTATATCGATAAAGCAATTTTGCAAAACGCAAAACAAATTAGAATAATTCACGGATTTGGTAGTGGCGCTTTAAGAAACTTGGTAAGTGAAATTTTAAAAAACAATAAAAATGTTAAAGATTCATTAAGTGGTGGACAATTTGATGGCGGATATGGGGTGACGGTGGTGAATCTTAAATGAACCAAAATATAGAAAATAATATATTGTTATTATCAACAAGTCCAGGCTGCTATCTGATGTATGACATTAATAATGTTGTCATTTATGTCGGAAAAGCAAAAAATCTTAAGAACCGAGTTTCTCAATATTTTTTGCAACCTCATACAGGAAAGGTTGGAGCAATGGTCAGTCACGTCGATCATTTTGAAACAATAGTAACAACAAATGATAACGAAGCTTTCGTTTTAGAACTTAATTTAATACATAAATATTACCCTAGATACAACGTGATGTTGAAAGATGACAAGCATTATCCGTATATTGCGCTTAAAAAAGGAAATGATCCTCAAGTAAAATTGCTTAGAAACACAAATAACAAAAATTACTTTTATTTTGGTCCATATCCTCGTTCTTCGTATGCTCGCGAAGTTGTAGATTTATTAAATTCCATTTATCCTACTAGAAAATGTAAAACTATGGGTTCTAAATTATGTATTTATTATCAAATGGGACAATGTTTAGGGCCTTGTGTTAAAAAAATAGAAGATGCAAAAATTAATGAAGTATCAAATGAAATTAAATCGTTTTTAGCTGGCAAAACATATGAAATAACACAAAGATTAAAAAATGAAGTCAAAGAATTGAATAAAAACATGGAATATGAGGAATCGCAGAAAATATACAGATTATTGGAATCGATTGAACATATAAAAATTGTTCAATCTGTCGATTTTCATGATGAAATTGATCGTGATATTTTTGGATATACTGTTCGTGATGGCTTTATTTCTATAACTCTTTTCATATATAGATGTGGAATGCTTTTAGGAAAAGATAATTTTATGATTGAAATGTTCGAAAATGAAATAGAATCAGTTGCAAATATAATTGTTCAATATTATGAAAACAAGATCGTTCCAGAAGAAATTGTCTTATTTAACGATGATCTGGCAAATGAACTGAGACCTTTATATGGTAAAAAAATTAAATTTGTACAGAACGGAAAGCTCTCTGATGTACTGCCTAAACTTATCGATAATTCGCAAAAATATCTCGATGAATATTTTTTATCAGCTAGATTAGATGATAAAGTAGAAATTACATTAGATAATATTGCTTCGCTTTTAAAAATTAATACTCCTTATACAATTGATTTATTTGATAATTCTCATATTAGTGGAGATGATGCAGTTGGAGTTGCTGTAGTTTTTAAAAACGGTCGTCCTTTTAAAAAAATGTATCGAAAATATAAGTTAAAAAATATAAATACTCAGGATGATCTTGAAAACATGAAAGAAGTTATTAATAGAAGATATTCAAGAATGAAAGAAGAAGGAACTAAATTCCCTGATTTAATTTTATTAGATGGCGGAGAAAATCAAATAAGTGTTGCTGAAGACACTTTAAATTCATTAGAAATAACGCTTCCAATATACGGATTATATAAAAATGACAAGCATCAAACTGAAGGTATTATTGATAAAAATGGGCAAAAATTTGATTTAACAGAACACAAAGACATATTTTTATTATTAACCGCTATGCAAAACGAAGTTCATCGTTTTGCTATCACTTTTCATAGAAAACTACATATTAATAATTATAAAAAAACCGTTCTTGACGGACTTCCAGGACTTGGTGAAAGTCGCAAAAATGCAATATTCTCAGTATTCAAAGATTTTGAACAATTAAAAAATGCTACAATAGATGAGTTAAAACAAATAATACCTGAATCAGTTGCAAACGCATTGTACGAAAGAATACACAAAAATAGTTAATTACTATTTAATTATTCTTTTCCATGTGGTATATTATTTAAGCATCACATGTCCTTGTAGCTCAGTTGGATAGAGCAACAGCCTTCTAAGCTGTGGGTCAGGCGTTCGAATCGCCTCAAGGACACCATTATATGACATATTAACAATACCTATTATTGGTGTTGTTTTTTATTTTATAGCGTTTCAAATCACTTAACCTTAAGGATGTATCGAGTTGAATCATAAAATGAATTGATTTGATGATTAATGAAACGAAAATGAAAGAAGTAAACACTATTAAGTAGAAGCGAAACAATTCAAAACATTTTTTAAGAGTTACAAAAGCAAATCATAACAAATGTTCAATATGCTAAAGATAATATTTTGATAAGACTATTTTATCTAAACCAAAATATAACAACTATCATGTCTGCTAAACAAGTAATTTAAGCTACTAAATTTCGTTATATTACTGTGGAAAATCTGTTATTATACATATTTTGAATAAAAAATGGCTATTATCTGCTCTATTTGAAAACAATTGTTATCCAAAACAAATCTCAATTAATAGCAGCAAATTATTCGTTGCATATAATAATCAACTCTTTAGTATATAGGTTATTCAAAGTATTAATCGGCTAGTGCTTTTGTATTAATTGATTAAAAAGTTGACATAATTTTGTACCAATTTTTATTTTTTAATTAATAATTATGAAATAATTTTAATAATTTTATTTTTGAACCATGCTTAATTTTTACTAAATAATATATTGGTATAAATTTTAATCGAAATGGTGTTGTTTATTTATGAAAATGAAAAATATATATGTTAAATACGACGTTTTGTTTTATAATTGAAATATGGATTTAAATAACGAGTTAATTAAATTAATAAATGAACAAAAATATGATGAAGCACTAATCTTTTTTTTAAAAAATAATGGAATTTTTTTAAAAGACAATTTTATTAATGCTGTTAGAATTCACTGCGAGTTATTGCTTGCTCTAAAAAAGTACAATGATATAGATCGAGTACTTGTTAATTATGCTGATTATCCATATATTTCACAAGAAGTTGAAGAATTTCTAAGAGATTATCCTTCGCATATTAAAGAATTAATTTACAAGTCAATAAAGAGTGACTCATCATATGAAATTGATGAAAAGCTGTTTTATAGTACAAAAGAAGAAGACTTATTTAATTATATAAACCAAATTATATCGAAGAATTTAATAAACAGATATAAAGAAAATTTGAAGTTTATTTCTCAAAACGCCGAATATAAGAATAAATACATTTGTTTTTTATGTCTAACAGCACTAATTTCGATTGACTATGATGAAACATTAAATATTCCTTTAAATGGTGGTAAAACTATATTTGAACCATCCAAAGAAATGATGCCTTTTTCAAATGATGACAAAGAATTTTACTCATTGCTTGATTATTGCACAATTGATGAAAAAGATATTACTTTATCTAGCCTCACAAAAGACTATTTGACTTTGTTAGTTGTATCGGAATTCCCTAATAAATTAAATAAACTAAAGAAAGAGAACATTAAAAAAGCAATTAACAATCTTATTGATGTCAGTTTTAGTTCATTGCCATGCGTAGAGGACGATTTTGAAGTAATTAAAATAGAAAATATTATAAAAAGAATGATAACATACTAAATGTCTACTAAATATCTACTACTAAACGACTAATTATATCTTTTTTTACTTTTTAATACCATATAAAAAAGTAAAGGCATTTTTGTATATATAAATTGTTTTAGGTTTTTATATGTAATATAATAATAAGGCATGTAATAATTTACAGAACAGGAGAAATAATATGAATACAAATGTAATTAAAAATGAGAATTGCACATTTGAGGTAAGCGCAGCAGTCGATAAAGAGATCTGGCAAGAAGCTCAAAAAAAAGCATTCCAAAAAATTAAAGCTACTTTAAAATTAAAAGGATTCAGAGATGGAAAAAGTATTCCTGATGCATTGGCAAAACCACACATCGAAATAGGAAATATTTTGAACGAAGCAATTAATGTCGTTCTTCCAGAAACGTTTGAGGCTGTTTTAAAAGAACATAATATTGTTCCATTTATGCAACCAGATGTTAATGTTACAAAAGTTAGTGATACCGAGGTTGAATTCGTATTTTCAATTCCATTATATCCAGAAGTTGAATTAGGCAAATATAAAGACATTACAGTTGAGAAAAAAGCTGTTTCTGTAACAGAAGAAGAAATCTCAAATGCTATTAGTCAAGAAGCTGTTAAAACTGCAACATTAAGAGTATTTGAAGGTGCAGCTAGAATGGGAGATACTGTTGTTTTTGATTTTGTTGGCTACACTGATGGAAAAGCATTTGATGGCGGTTCAGCAAAAGATTATGCATTAGAATTAGGAAGCAATCAATTTGTTCCTGGCTTTGAAGAACAATTAGTTGGCGTTAAAGCAGGAGAAGACAAAGAAATAAAAGTTGTTTTCCCAACTCAATATGTTAAAGAATTAGCTGGAAAAGAAGCCATTTTTAAATGCCATATCATCGAAGTTAAAGAAAAAATTCTTCCAGAAGTTGATGATGAATTTGCAAAAAGCTTAAATATTCCAGAAGTTGAAACTTTAGAAGCATTAAGAGCTAGTAAACATAAAGAAATTGAAGCAAACAAAACCGCATCAGCAGAACAAGAAAATTTTAATACAGTTCTTGGAATGATTGCTGATGACGCAAAAGTACAAATTTCAGAAAAAGCTATTTTAAGAGAAGTTGAAGCAATGAAAAAAGATTTAACAGATAAAATTGCACAAAATGGTTTAGATCTTGAACAATATTTAGAAATTACCAATACAAAAATCGAAGCTTTAGAAGAACAATTAAAAAAAGAAGCTACACACAACTTAAAAACATACTTAGCACTTTCAAAGATTGCTGAAGTTGAACATTTAAACATCACCGATACTGATGTTGAAGCAGAATTTGAAAACATGTCAAAACAATACAACATGCCTATTGAAAAGATTAAAGAAATTTTAGGCGCAAATATTGACAACATGAAACAATCATTACAACAAAAGAAAATTGAAGATTTTATTAGAGCAAACAATAAATTCTAAATTTTAAAGGAGGTATTTAATGGGAAATACGCTAAAAAACACATATACTTTACCAGTAATTTTAACATATGGTACAGTTGTCTTCCCTGATTCCAAAATCGAAATACCTGTTAAAACGGAGATGGATTCTGGTGCTGTTAAAGAGATTTTAGAAAAAACCGAAAGTTTATTTCTAATTTTTCCTTTAAAAAAACCATTAACATCGGAATTTAATGTTAATAATATTTCGGAAGTTGGGGTTATTGCAACTCTTGAAAAAGGTCCATATAAAAAGCAAAATGAATTCGGTGAAATTGCAAAATATATTGTAATTAAATCGCTAAGTTACGTTAAACTAAGCCAAATTCAGGCAACTAGTGGTTTTTTTGTGGCATCTGCACAAGACTTCAAATTAAAAAAAGAAGATAATAATGCTTCGATAAATGCGATTTATAACGCTATAATGCACACAATTAACGAATCTAAAGGTATGTTTGAACATTTATCAGCAGCATTTTTAAAAAAACTAGCAGAAGGAATTGATGTTGATACATTTATTAATTATATATCTTCAGTTGGTCTTTTGACTTATGATACAGAGATCCAAATTTTAAATGAACCTAGTCGCTTGAAAAGACTAGAAATTATAGACAAAGAATTACCACGTCGTATTGAAGCATTAAAAATCCAACAAGATGTAATTAATGAATCTCAAAGAAATGCTATGAAATCCCAAAATGAGTATTTTTTAAGAGAACAATTAAAAACAATTAAAGAAAAACTTGGTGATGACAATGATTCTGATAATGATGAAATATTAAAAAGAGTGGAAGAAAATCCATATCCTCAAAATATTAAAGATAAAGTAAAGAAAGAAATTAAAAAACTTTCGAATATGTCTCCAAACTCTCCAGAATTTTCGACATCAAAAGTTTATATCGATACTTTGATTAATTTACCATGGTATCAAACAACTACTGACAATGAAGACTTAAAGAATGTAAAAGAAGTACTTGATAAGGACCATTATCAATTAGAAGAACCTAAAAAGAGAATTATTGAATATTTAGCAGTTAAAAAAATGACTGGAAATTTAAAAGCTCCAATTTTATGTTTTTATGGTCCACCAGGAACCGGAAAAACATCCCTAGCAATTTCTATTGCTAAAGCTTTAAACCGTAAATTTTTTAAATGTTCATTAGGTGGAGTTTATGATGAATCAGAGATAAGAGGACATAGAAGAACGTATGTTGCTTCTTTACCTGGAAAGATTATATACGGAATGCAAAAATGTGGAGTTATTAATCCAGTATTTTTGCTTGATGAAATCGACAAATTAGGCGATCCAGGAATGAAAGGTGATCCTTCAAGTGCGTTATTAGAGGTTTTAGATCCGGAACAAAACTTTGCTTTTAATGACAATTATATTGAAGAACCATACGATTTAAGCAATGTTTTGTTCATTGCTACCGCAAATACACTTGATACAATTCCTGCTCCTTTAAGAGATAGACTTGAATTAATTAATTTGTCTTCCTACACACAAGTAGAAAAGCTTGAAATTGCAAAAAGACATTTATTAAAGAAAGCATTATTAGCAAATGGATTGGCACAAAATGCTATTACCTTTACCGATGAAGCATTTTATTATATTATCGAACACTATACTCGTGAAGCTGGTGTTAGAACATTAGAAAGAAAAATTTCGTCAATTATTAGAAAATTTGTCGTTGAAATGGTTGATTCTCAATCAAAATCAAAAAAACATGTAACAATTGCAACAGTTAAAAAGTTTTTAGGTACTGAGATTTTCGAATCTAGTAAAAAAGAAACAACTGGACAAGTTGGAGTTGTAACAGGACTTGCATACACTCAATATGGCGGAGATATTTTAGCTATTGAAGTTAATTCATTTCATGGTAAAGGAGCTTTATTAATTACCGGTTCCTTAGGTGATGTTATGAAAGAATCGTGCAGTATTGCTCTTGATTATATAAAAGCTAATGCTGAACATTATAGTATTGATCCTGAAATATTTTCGAAGATTGATATACATATTCACGTACCAGAAGGTGGCGTTCCAAAGGACGGTCCTAGTGCTGGAGTTGCGATAACGACTGCTATTATTTCGTGTTTATCGAATAAACAAGTTAATCCAGATATCGCAATGACAGGAGAGGTGACATTACGCGGAAATGTTCTTCCAATTGGTGGATTAAAAGAAAAATCAATGGCAGCAATGCGTTCTGGAATTACTACAATACTTGTTCCAGCTGCAAATAAAGCAAATGTTGAAGAACTTCCTCAAGAAGTAAAAGACAAATTAAAAATTATTTATATTAAGCAAGTTGATGATGCTGTAAAGGCAATTTTCTTATGATAAATTTTAGTAATGCAAAATTTATCATAAGCAGTCCTGCTAAATGTGACTGCCTTGAAACTGAATTAGATGAAATTTTATTCGTTGGAAGAAGTAATGTTGGCAAGTCTAGTATGATAAATAGTCTTACAGGTCAAAAAAGACTTGCATTTATATCCAATAAACCTGGTCATACACGTTTATTAAATTATTTTATGATTGATAAATCATTCTATTTAGTTGATGCTCCAGGATATGGATATGCATCTGGTGGAAAACAAACAGCTGTTGTTTTTGGAGACATGTTTGATAGTTATTTAGAAAATAATGAAAACCTAAAACTTGTTGTTTTTCTTCTTGACGGAAGAAGAACTCCAAACGAAGATGATATTGATTTATTCGCATATCTTCAGTTTAAAGGGATCAATTTTGTAATTGCAATTACCAAAATTGATAAATTAAATCAAAGCGACAAAGCAAAAATTACCAATAATTTACATCTTGCTGGTATGGATATTGAAAAAGAACGCTTATTTTACACAACTTGCATGAAATCAGCTTCATATGGTCCGCTCAAGGCTTATATTGATAGTTTAATTTATATTGACAACGATTGATTTAATTTGTATTATTATTTTGTTCAAAGATACTAAAAGAAGTATAAATTTTTAAAGCTTAGAGAGTCATAGATTTGGTGAAATATGAACTATAAAAATTTAGAAGGGTCGTTAGTGGAGAACTGATTTATTCCGTTAATCGCGTTAAGATAAGAGAGTGCAAAAATATTTGCAAATAAAGGTGGTACCGCGCTAACAAGCGTCCTTAGAAGGTACTTTTTTTATTTTTAAGGAGAAAAATATGCTTGAACAACGTTATAATTTTAAAGTAGTAGAAGAAGGAAAATATGAAACTTGGAAATCAGCAGGTTATTTTACCGCTGGAGACATTTCAAAAGAAAAGTTTTCAATGGTTATTCCGCCACCAAATGTAACAGGAAAACTACATATCGGTCATGCTTATGACACTACAATTCAAGACATCATCGCTCGCTATAAAAAAGCTAAAGGTTTTGATGTTTTATGGCTTCCTGGAACAGATCACGCAGGAATTGCTACTGAAGCAAAAGTTGTTAAAAGATTAAAAGACGAAGGCATTTCAAGATACGATATTGGTAGAGAAAAATTTCTTGAAGCTGCCTGGAATTGGAAAAAAGAATATTCAGATTCTATCCATGAACAATGGAGTAAAATGGGTTTAATGCTTGATTATACGCGTGAGAGATTTACGCTTGATGAAGGCCTTAATAAAGCTGTTAATTATGTATTTAAAAAACTATATGATGAAGGGCTAATTTATCGTGGAGAACGTATAATAAATTGGGATCCTATTCAAAAAACTGCCCTTTCAAATATCGAGGTAATACACAAAGATATTAAAGGTAAATTTTACTATTTTAAATATAAATTAGTAGATTCAGATGATATTTTAGTAGTTGCTACTACACGTCCTGAAACTATGTTTGGAGACGTTTGTTTAAACGTTAATCCAAAGGATGAAAGATACAAACAATACGTTGGAAAATATGCAATTAATCCTGCAAATCATGAAAAATTAATTATTATTGCTGATGATTATGTAGATATTTCGTTTGGAACAGGTGTTATGAAATGTACACCTGCTCACGATCCTAATGATTTTATAATTGGCAAAAAATATCATCTTCCTATTATAGTTTGTATGGATAATGAAGCTAAGATGAATGAAATAACTGGAATTTATAACGGTTTAGATCGTTTTGTTTGTCGCGAAAAATTAGTTGAACAAATTAAGAAAGAAAATAACCTAGTAAAAATTGAAAATATCGTTCATAACGTTGGACACAGCGAAAGAAGTAATGCTATTGTTGAACCTTATTTATCAAAACAATGGTTCGTTAATATGAAAAAGCTTTCAGAAGCTTGCTTAGATTTACAAAAATCTGAAGATAAAATTTCTTTTATTCCAAATAGATTTAATAAAACATTTACTCAATGGATGGAAAATTGCGAAGATTGGTGCATTTCAAGACAACTTTGGTGGGGACATCGCATACCTGCTTATTATTCAAAACTTGATAATAGTATAGTAGTTTCCGAAACTGCCCCTGCTGATATTGAAAACTATACTCAAGATGAAGATGTCCTAGATACATGGTTTTCATCGGCATTATGGCCATTTTCAACACTTGGTTGGCCAGAACAAACAGAAGATTTTAAAAGATATTTTCCGCTTGATGTAATGGTAACAGCATACGACATTATTTTCTTTTGGGTATCAAGAATGATATTCCAAGGACTACATTTCACAAATCAAAAACCGTTTAAATCAGTTTTAATTCACGGTCTTATTAGGGCAGAAGATGGTCGAAAAATGAGTAAATCATTAGGAAATGGTATTGATCCACTTGAAGTAATTGATACATACGGCGTTGATTCTTTGCGTTATTTCTTAGCAACATGTTCTACTCCAGGTTTAGATATGCGTTATAACAAGCAAAAAGTAGAATCTAGTTCAAATTTCTTAAATAAAATTTGGAATGTTTCAAGATTTATTTTGCTTAATTTAGATGGATACGTATCAGGAGATATCTCAAACGAAGAATTAACCGCACCCGATAAATATATTCTAAACAAATTAGAAGAAACGATTAAAAAAGTAACATCTAATATGGATAAATATGAACTTGGAAATGCATCTACATGTTTATATAATTTTGTTTATGACGATTTTTGCTCATATTACATTGAATTATCGAAATCAGTTCTATATAACAAAACAAATTCGAAATTAAACACCCAAAGAGTCTTGTTAAAAGTACTTTCGTCAATAATTATGATGATATATCCATATAGTCCATTTATTTCTGAAGAAATATATCTATCATTACCAGATCATAAATCATCAATTATGCTTGAATCATATCCAGTTTTTGAAAAGAAATTCGTTTTTAAAAAAGAAGTTGGACAAGTTGAATTATTAAAAGAAATGATTAAAGATATTCGCAACTTTAAAGTAAAAAACAATTTAGCACCTAATGCAAAAGTTGATTTAGTAGTAATTTCGAAAGAAATCTTATTTAATGAATTCGAAGATTTATTAAAAAGATTTTCATTTGCTGAAAGCATCAATGTTGTTGATTCATTTAATGATAATAGTTATGAGATTTATGTTTATAGCGATAAACAATTGCTTATTAAATCGAATGTTTGCAAAGAAGAACTCATTGCAAAATTAAATAATGATTTAGCGTTTGAAAATTCCGAAATACAAAGATCAGAAAAAATGCTTAACAATCAAAACTTTATTAGCAAAGCTCCTAAAGAAAAACTCGATGCTGAAAAGAAAAAATACGAAGAACATTTATTAGCTCGTAAAATTATTGAAGAAAAAATAAAAAATATCTAAATAAATAAAATTGCACCCTACTTATATAGTAGGAGGTGATATTTATTAATCTAATTGAGTTAACTGAAAAAGAAGCGATGAAGATTGTGTGTGGTGAAGCTATTACAATTGCGGGAATAATGGCGATTTTAATTATTTCTATTATTGCAGTAATTGCCTACAGAATCTTTATGTCGACAAAGGGAAGCGCTCAAATACCAGGCGGATTTAAATTTTCCTGGAGCTAATGAAGCAATAATAAGGCACATTTATTCTTCAAATAAAGCACATTTAGCTGTATGCCTCTAAATGTGCTTTTAAATTATAATATTTATACATTATCTTTTGACTAAAAGCCCTTTTTGTGATATATTTATTACGTTGTTGCCTCACTTGGCTACAACCGCCTAAAAAAGGTTTATAAAATTTGAAATATAATTACCTTACTAGCGAGTAATTAAAAGAAGGAGGAAACTTAATGTACGCAATTATTGAAACTGGTGGAAAACAATTAAGAGTTGAAGCTGGCCAAAAGATCTATGTTGAAAAACTTGATGCTGAGGTCGGTAGTGTTGTAACTTTTGATAAGGTTTTACTATTAAACACTGGTAAGTTAGTTGTTGGCAACCCTGTTGTAAAAGGTGCAACTGTTACTGCAAAAGTAGAGAAACAAGGACTTTCAAAGAAAATCCATATCTACAAATATAAAGCAAAAGCAAATTCACGCAAATCACAAGGTCATCGTCAACCATACACATGTTTAACTATTGAAGCTATTAATGCATAATGATAAACATAGAAATTATTAGACGAGATGGCAGCATAATTTATCTTAAATCTAGTGGTCATGCAGATTATGACGAACAAGGAAAAGACATTGTGTGTGCTGGTGTGAGCGCGGTTATATTTGCTGGTTTAAATTCATTTGAATCAATTAACGATTTTGAAATAAATATCGTTGATAACAGTTCAGTTGAAATTAAAACAAAAAATAAAATTACTTCACATGATGTAACCGTATTAGAAGTTGTCTACAACGGACTTAAGTCAATTGAAGAAAGCTACTCTAAATACGTAAAAATTAAAACAAAGGAGTAAAAATATGTATTTTATATTAAATTTACAATTCTTTGCATCAAAAAAAGGTGTCGGATCAACTAGAAACGGACGTGATTCCGCTGGTAGAAGATTAGGCGCAAAAAGAGCTGATGGCCAATTAGCTAAAGCTGGTGCAATTATATACCGTCAACGTGGAACTAAGGTTCATCCAGGATTTAATACAATGAAAGGTGGAGATGATACAATCTTCGCAACCAAAGAAGGCATTGTTAAATTCGAAAGACTTGGAAGAACAAAAACCAAAGTCAGCGTTTACGAAGTCGAAGCAAAATAAAAAATTGGCCACTTATAAAGTGGCCTTTTTAGTGGGTAAAAGAAATGTTTATAGATAGAACAGTAGTCGAGGTAAGAAGTGGAAACGGTGGCAATGGAGCCATTGCTTTTCTTCATGAAAAATTTATCGCTAAAGGCGGTCCTAGCGGCGGAAACGGCGGTAGGGGCGGCAGCGTTATTTTTAAGGCAAGCTCAAAAATAACGACGCTAATAAATTATCGTTTTTCTAAAGTTATTGCCGCAAAAGATGGTGAAAATGGAGCAACAAAGAATAGATATGGACATAAAGCAGAAGATGTTTATGCCGAAGTACCAGTTGGTACTGTTCTAATCAATGAAGAAACAAATGAAGTTATCGAAGATTTAGATGCTGATGGTAAAGAATTTATTATCGCTAAAGGCGGAAGAGGCGGAAGAGGCAATGCTTGTTTTAAATCTTCTGTTAATAGAGTTCCACGTGTTGCTGAAAACGGAGTTCCAGGAGAAACAAAACGTATTGTTCTTGAACTTAAACTTTTAGCTGATGTTGGAATAGTTGGCTATCCAAGTGTCGGAAAATCAACCTTTTTAGGTTTAGTAACGAAGGCAAATCCAATTGTTGCCGATTATGATTTTACGACAATTGTCCCTAATTTGGGTGTTACTAATTTAAAAGATGGTCGCAGTTTTGTAATTGCTGATCTTCCTGGATTAATTGATGGTGCTCACTTAGGAAAAGGACTTGGAATTACGTTTTTAAGACATATTGAACGCTGCAAGATCTTAATGCATATAGTATCAATGGATGGAAAAAGAGATCCTTTTGAAGCATATAACGCTATTAAAAAAGAACTTTTAGAATATGGATATGGTCTTGAAAAGAAAGCTGAAATTGTCGTCGCTTCTAAAATGGATGAAGATGGTGCTATTGAACGCTTTGAAAAGTTTAAATCACAAATGAATCGTGAAATTATTCCAATTTCAGCCTATACAAACGAAAATATCGATAAAGTATTATATGTATTAGCTGATAAACTCGATGAAGTAAGAGAACAAGACATTCTTAATGCAACAAACGTTAAAGAAGTTCCTGAATCAAAAGTATATGATGCTAAAAAAGATGAAAAGCCATTATTTGAAATCAGAAGAATCAAAACTGATACTTATGAAATCTATGGAGAAAGTATTGAACGTACTTATAAATTGATAAATATAACAACTGATGAAGGAATGATGAAACTTATATCTTATTTAAGAAAAATTGGTATCGATCAAAAACTAAAAGAAATGGATGCAAAAGATGGCGACACTGTCATTTTATGCGATTTCGAATTTGAATATATTGAATAAAAAAGTTGGGTTTTAAAAAAACTCAACTTTTTTTCTTAAAAATAAAAATTGTGGTAGACTTAATATATGAATAGATATAAAACTGAGATCTTAAAAATCTTAATTGGAACGACCTGCATCGCTATGGTACTTTTAATAGTGATTATTTTTACGATATCAATAACACGTTAATGATAATTAATGGTCAAATAACAGGACTTGAAGAAAATTTTATATTTGTAAAAAATAACAACATAACCTACGAAATAGAAACACCAAATACGGCTTTTTTTGAAGTAGGAAAAGAATACGACGTCTTTTGCAGATTTTTTCTAAAAGAAGATACGATGCGTATCTTCGGATTTATTGATCGAATAAATCTGCTTGTTTTTAACACACTTAATAATATTACGGGAATTGGTCCTAAAATATCGCTTAATATTTTACGTATGTTAACGATAAATGAAATATTTAGTAGTGTTAAAAACAACGACAACAGCATATTCTTGAATATTCCGTTAGTAAACGAAAGTACTTCAATTCAAATAGTAAGCAAACTTAAAAAAATACTTCACAAATGTGAAGATAAAATTGATCCTCTTTTATTTACAAATTTTACGCTGATTAAAAATATTTTAAAAAGCATAGGATATCAAGAAAAAGACATTACCAACATTTATACTTTGTTAATACCATCGATGTCGATTGAAGAAAATATTAAAATTGCAATCAAAGGAATGAAAAATGGATAGCTTTCAAAACTTTTCGATGCATTTATCTGATTTTGTTGGTCAAAAAAGCATAAAAGAAATATTAAAAATAAATATTAATATTGCACTTAAAAATAAAACGTCGCTTCCTCACATTTTATTGTCAGGGAATCCAGGTTTAGGGAAAACAACCTTAGCTAAAATCATTGCAAATGAACTAAATAAGAGTTTTATTTATGTAAATGGACCAACTATTAGTAAAATTTCAGATATTGTTACAATACTTGCTTCAGTTGAAGAAAATGGAATTGTATTTATCGATGAATGCCATCGAATGCCTACATTTATTCAGGAAGTACTTTATACTGCAATGGAAGAATTTAAGTTAGTTTTCATCTATGAAAATCAAGAAAATTCTAAACCAATCAATGTAGATATTGCACATTTTACATTGATTGGTGCAACAACCCGCCTCGGGTTGTTGTCATATGCATTTCGAACTAGATTTCCAATAAACATCGCTCTAGAGCCATATACAAGCGATGATTTATTTGAGCTTCTTCAAAATCAATGCCTCAATTCAAAAATTGAGTACGAAATAAGCGCTCTTAAAATGATTTGTGCTTCTTCTAGAAATACACCGCGAATAGCAAGAAATATTTTACTTAATTCTATTAATATTGGCGCTTATTTCGATCAAAAAATTGATGAAAAAATAGTGAAGAAAACCTTGTCTCTTTTAGCAATTGATAAACAAGGTTTAAACAAAATAGACCTGAAAATCTTAAATGCCATGAAAAATAGATTTAATGGAGCGCCAACTTCGTTAGAATCTTTATCAAATATTATTTCTGAAGATGTAAAAGATATTGAAGTAGTAAATGAGCCTTTTTTAGTGGAAAAAGGGTATATAAATCGCACAAAAAAAGGCAGAGTCATCACAGAAAAGGGAATATCTCTATTAAAATAGTTCTATTATATATAAAATATATATAAACATTGATAAAA
>JAVXGI010000006.1:22325-52728 GCA_036657515.1 Bacilli bacterium | reverse complement strand
TGCATTATTTGATATTCCAACAACAATGAATCCATTAGTCTAATTTTATTCGATAATATTACAAAAACTACGTATTGCGAAATACGTAGTTTTTATTTTCATTTTCTTTTGCAGTATGTTCATTTCTTATATAGAATAATAGGTATGAAAACAGAATATCAAAAAATGATTAGCGGAGATTTATATATTGCAAAAGATAATGAAATTGCGACGCTTTATAAGCACGCAATTGCAGTTTGCAACACCATAAATCTAGATTGTAACTTAAGTTTAGAAGAGAAAAATAAAATGATTAAAGATTTATTTCTAAAAACAGGAAATTCATTTTTTGTTATGCCGCCTTTTAGATGTGATTACGGATGTCATATTAGTGTTGGAGAAAATTTTTATGCTAACTATGATTGTATATTTTTAGATACCGCTCCTATTACAATCGGAAATAACGTATTTTTAGCTCCAAGAGTAAGTCTATTTACGGCTGGCCACCCCATTGATAAAGATATTAGAAATGAACAATTAGAATATGGTAAACCAATTATAATTGGAGATGATGTATGGATTGGGGGTGGCGTAATAGTTAATCCTGGAGTGAGTATTGGTAGTAATATTGTAATAGGATCAGGATCAGTGGTAGTAAATGATTTACCATCTAATACGGTTTGTGCTGGTAATCCTTGTAAGGTAAAAAGAAAGATAACAGAAGAAGATAAATTATATTGGGAAAAAGAAAAAGAAATATATATAAGGAATAAGTAATGAAAATTCAAATAGCTGGTTTTTCAGGATCTGGTAAATCGACATTTGCTTCTAGATTGGGAGCAATTTTAAATCTCCCTGTAATTCATCTTGACGCTATTTGTTTAGATGCTAAATGGAAGAATAAACCAAATGAAGAAATACTGGCGATTCTTACCTCGGTATTACGCTCGGAAGACTGGATAATTGATGGTAATTATCGCCGTATTTCTCCAAATAGATACGATGATTGTGATTTACTTTTTTATTTTAATTTTAATCGATTTGTTTGCCTTTATAGCGCTATTAAACGCAATAAAACATATAGAAAAGAACATAAAAAAAGAGCTGACGCTCCTTTAAACGTCGAAAATAAAATGACGTTTGAGTTTTTTATGTGGATAATCTACGAAGGAAGAAAAAAACAAAGACAAAAATTACGCGAGTTTAAAAATAAATATAATGATAAGTTAATCATTTTTAAAAATCGCTCACAAGTTAATAAATATCTTGAGACATTTATTAACTTGCATAATAATATAAAGGAAGATAAAGGAGAAGAAACAAATGGGAACTAAGTTTATTTTTGTAACAGGTGGAGTTGTATCATCCCTTGGAAAAGGTATTACAGCATCAACAATTGGATTACTTTTAAAAGCTCATGGATTAAAGGTATTTATGTTAAAGTTTGATCCATATTTAAATATAGATCCAAGTAAGATGTCTCCTTTTCAACATGGAGAAGTATATGTTACAGAAGATGGAGCAGAAACTGATCTTGATTTAGGACATTATGAAAGATTTATTGATGAAAACTTAACGAAAGAAAGCTCAGTTACAGCAGGAAAGATATATAAGACAGTTTTAGACAAGGAAAGAAAAGGAGAATATCTTGGAGCAACTATTCAAGTTGTACCTCATATAACTAATGAGATAAAACGTCGTATTGAAGCTGCTGCTAGTAAGTCTCTTGCAGACGTTGTAATTATTGAAATAGGTGGAACAGTTGGCGATATTGAATCGACGCCATTTTTAGAAGCTATTAGACAGTTTAGATTAGATAAAGGATATAGTGATGTAATGTTTATTCATGCTACTCTTGTTCCTTATCTAAAAATGTCGGACGAACATAAAACAAAACCAACTCAACATAGTGTTAAAGAACTGCAAGGATTAGGTATTCAACCAGATTGTATTGTCTTAAGAAGTGAAACCTCAATTGGCCTAAGTGAAAAAGAAAAAATATCATTATTTTGTAACGTTCCTGTAAAAGCAGTTTTTGAAGCAGTGGATCAAAAGATGTTATTAAATATTATTACTGCTTTTAAGGAACAAAATATTGATAATTATATTTTAGAAAGATTAAATATAGTAGGACATGAACAAGTAGATATTAGTAATTGGACTTCATTAATTGAAGTTGTTAAATCTCTTAATAAGGTAGTTAAAATTGGACTTGTTGCAAAATGTACCGAACTTCATGATGCTTATTTATCAGTTGCGGAAGCCTTAACTCATGCTGGATATAATCTTTATGCAAAAGTAGAAATAAATTGGATTGATGCAACTGATATAAATGAAGCAAATGTTAGTTCTCTTTTAAGTACGTTAGACGGAGTTATTGTACCGGATGGATCAGGTGCTCGAGGAGTTGAAGGTATTTTAACTACTATTAAATATGTAAGAGAACATAATATTCCGTTTTTAGGAATATGTTATGGAATGCATCTTGCACTAATAGAATACGCAAATAACGTCCTTCATATTGAAGATTGTTCTTCTTCAGAGATAGATGAAAATTGTCTTAATCCGATTATAGATTGTTTACCAAATCAATATGAAGGAATAGGATCTAGTGGAATGTCAAGACTTGGAACGTACAAATGTCAATTAGTTGAAGGAAGTGTTGCACATAATATCTATAAATGTGGTATTATTTATGAGCGTCATCGTCATAGATATGAATTTAATAACAAATATTGCGATGCATTTGTTAACAAAGACGCACAGTTTAGTGGATTTAATCCTGAAACTGGACTTAAAGAGATATTTGAAATTACAAGTAATAGATTTTATGTAACTTGTGAGTTTCATCCTGAATTTAAATCAAGACCTATAAAACCACATCCTTTATTTGTGGAGTTTATAGCTGCATCACTCGAGGTACATAAATGAATAGAAATGCTAAAACAAGAATAAGAGATAATAGTGCAAAGAAAACTGATTTGCTTGACGATAGAAGACCACTTAATATAAAAGAATATCGTGTTTATAAACAAACACTTCTTTTAGAATTTTTGGTTGAAACACTTGTCGGCCAATCCCGTAACAATATCAAAACCATCTTGAAACGCCACTGCGTTTCAGTAGATGGAGCTCCTGTTAGTCAATTCAATTTTGAATTAACTAAAGGTGATATTGTTATCGTTAGTAAGATTCCAATAAAAGCTCAAAAAGGACATAGTAAGAAATTACCAATAATTTATGAAGATGATGAATTAATTGTAATTGATAAACCTTGTGGAGTCTTATCTATTGCTAGTGATAAAGAAAAAGCTAATACAGCTTATAGAATGGTAACAGATTATTTACAAGCATTTGATAAACATAATAGAGTTTATGTTGTTCATAGAATTGATAAAGAAACATCTGGTGTTTTAATGTTTGCTAAAAATGAAGTATTACGTAATGCTTTCCAAGAAAAATGGAATGATTTAGTAGTTAAAAGAGGGTATTATGCAGTTGTAGAAGGATATTTTAAAGAAACTAGTGGTACTATTACTTCATATTTAAAAATGAATCATGAAAATTTAATGTATGTTACGGATCGTCCAAATGAAGGACAACTTTGCGTAACTCATTTCGAAGTTATTAAACAAAGTGAAGATTTTTCATTGCTTGATGTAAAAATAGATTCTGGAAGAAAGAATCAAATAAGAGTTCAATTAGGTTCAATTGATCACTTTGTTGTTGGAGATGATAAATATGGCAATCCAAAAGATCCACTTCATAGACTTGGACTTCATGCATATCAATTAACTATTAGACATCCTTTTACTGGTAAAGTACTTAATTTTGAATCTAAAATGCCTGGATGTTTTATGTCTTTAATTAAGTAATCAATTAATACACTTTTAATTGATATATTGTTAATAATTTTATTATATCTTTGATATAATCTATTTATGGAAGAAAAAATCAAACACAAACTAACATATAAAGAACACTTTGATAATTTAATGCGTGACCGCATTAAACCTTATTTTAGAGATTTTAATAATCTTTTTTACTATGTTTGTTTTTTGTTTTTAATGGGCATTATTTTTTATATATCTTCTCTTGCAGTCAATGGATTTGCAATCCTTCCATCAGGAGATTATGTTTATCAAAGTGTTCCATTTTTTCATAATGGATACGATGATTGGTGGAAGTTTTTAACAACTGGTGAATTCCCATTTTGGGATCCTAATACTTTTTTAGGAGCTGATAACTTAGGAAATAACGGATTTTATTATGTTATGGATCCTTTCTTCTTATTAACATTATTTTTCCCAAGAGCTTGGATGGTTCAAATTATGGCAATCTTAATGATTGTTAAAATGGTCCTTGCTGCTGTTTTCTTTAGATTATTACTTAAATCATTTGGCGTTGAAGAAAAGAAATCAAGAATCTTTGCTATGTGTTATGGATTTGGCGGATGGATGATATTTTATTGCCGGTTTAACGTATTTATGGAAGCAGTTACTTGGTTGCCATTAATATTACTTGGTATTGAAAAAGTATTAAAAAGAGAAAAACCATTTGTCTTAATATTTAGTTTATTTGCCTTAGGCCTTTCAAACTTCTATTTCTTAATACCTATTTGTATAGGTGGAGTAATGTATGCTTTATTTAGATGGGCACAAACTATTAAAACTCGTAAAATAGGAGATAATTTTGTTGTACTTGGAATGGGCGTGCTCGCGTTTGCCCTGGGGCTCGCGCTCGCTGCTTTCTTTTTAATGCCAGCAATTTTAACTACAATGACTTATAACAGATCAGAAGGAACATATTTAACTGATCTTATAAAGTTATTTGGTGATAAAAAATATTATGAAGCTTATATGCAAATTAGTTCGTGGGAATCGGTTTATCCTAATGCTGGGTATCGCGCGATGTATCCACTTATGTCATTCTTATTTCCAGTAACGGATGGAAGATCTGTTGGTATCATGGATTTTAATGGTAATAGATATGATGAATTAGCTTCATCTTTATATCCATATGCTCCATTAGTCTTGTTATTTTTTGCAACAATAATTAAATCAGTAAAAGAAAAGAAAATTTCGCATATAATGGCGATAATTTTCTTCTGTTTTGCCCTTTCATGGCCTTTCTTTTACTTTATGTTCTTAGCATTTACGAAAGCATATGGAAGATGGGAAGTAATTCCTTATGCTTTCATAATATTATATGTAGCAGTATCTTATAAAAAGAGTGAAGACTATAAGAAACGGTATTTTGATTTAGGATATGTAATTCAATTAGGATTAATGATATTTTCAACTATTATGGCATTTGAATATCCATATCAATATAGTAGGGTAGAGGTTCCAACGTATCGCTGGGCAGTTATTATTATTCAGTTTGTATATTCTTTTGTTTTATGGATATTATTTAGGAATAACTTTAAAAAAGAAGGATTTATTAATAACGCTAAATGGTTTATTTTAAGTGAATGTTGTGTACTTGGAATATATTTTTCTATATCTCACGGATATACCAATTATTTTGGTAATGATTTCCTTAATGGAAAAGATAATGTTACTATTGAAACCAAAATAATTGAAGATTTAAATAAAAGAGATAAGAATTTCTTCCGTATTCAATCGGATGGAATAGCTGGAAGCGGAACAAATATTGCAATGCTTGAAAACTATAATGGTTTATCGGTATTTCATTCTACTTATAATAGTAATATTGATCAGTTCTTTAATTGGTCTCGTATGATAAATTCCTATGGTAACTGGACTGGAAACGCTATTGATAAACGCCCATTATTAGATACGTTTTTAGGAGTAAAATATTATTTTACGAAAGATATTAATACGAATTTTGCTGTAAATGACAAAACAATTCGTCACGTTAAACCAAATATTCCATTTGGTTATAACGTGAATTCTCGAGTGGGAGAATATACTCTTTACGAAAATAAAAACTTTATTGAAATGGGATTTACTTTCGATAATGTTGTTGATCCTAATTTAGCTGATAGTAAAACGATGGATGATCCATATAAAGTATATAGTGATTTCTTTACTTCCTCAGATAATACGGTACAAACCTTAACTAATGATAACTCATTTTTATCTTCAGCTATTTATAGTCGTGAAGATATTAGTAAAGTAAAAGAAAAGTATAAAGCAGATTTTGCTTCAAATGATCTTAAAATAGGAAAGCGTAGTGCTCCTGCTATTGAAAGTCTTACTCATGGAAATGATTATAATTCAACAGTTTATAGATTACCATCGAACTTTGATCCTGAAAATCCATTAGAATTCTTAACAGCAGGAGATAAGAGTGATCAATCAAGTAAACTTAAATACGCTAGTGATATTTTAGTTTTAACTCCAAGTAATGCTCGTAAATATTTTAATTCTTCAATAGGTACAACTAATTCTTCAGCATTATATATTAAAAAACCAATCTATGATGCGTATAAAATTGGTTATTTCTTAGTAACGGAAGACGGTAAAACTATTACTTACGATAATAACTTATTACTAGATGCTTATTATAAAAATTGCCGTACTCTTTATACTGGTGATAACAAGATAAAATATATAATTGGTATTCCTTATAAAGAAATGGAGCCATCTAGTGTTAGACCTTATAATATTTATACCTATGCTGAAGATACATATAATGAAAAGATAAACGAACTTAAGAAATATAAATTAGAAAATTGTACTCATTCAACAAACACTTATAAATGTACTACGAACTTTGATAAAAGAAGATTCATTGTTCTTAACGTTGCATTTGATAAAGGATGGAAATGTAATGCTACATTAAGTGATGGTTCAACTAAACAGTTAGATGTATTTAAATCTACTGGTGGATTCGTTTCTGTAGTTGGTGAACCTGGAAATGTTTCTTATGAGTTTAATTTTAAATCAGAATATTTTAACACTGGTCTAATTATCTCACTTGTTGCTTTAACAGGAGTTGGAGCTATGTTTGGAATTTATGAATATCTTAGACATTTAAAAAGAAAAAAAGCTCTCGCAGATGATGAAAGCAATATACATGAATGTTTTCCAATAATAGACAAAGTTGAAGACGAAGAACAAGAAAAAAAGTAAAAAAATAGTGAGCATTTAGCAATGCTCACTATTTCTTTTTATGATATAAATTGTATAAATAATTTTTTGAAACATTATGTTTTTTAGCAAGGTCTTCTGAAGCTTCTTTTATCTTATATCCTTGAGCTACTAACAAGTTCAAATTATTAAGAAGTTCATCTTCTGAAAGACTACAGACACTACTTGCGCCTTCAAGAATAATTACGAACTCACCTTTTTGTTGATTGTCACTAAGTTCTTGAAGTTCACTTAAGTTTCCTCTGATATATTCTTCATGAATTTTAGTAAGTTCACGTGCAACGCAGACTTTACGATCTCCAAATACCTCATACATTACTTTCATTGTATCTTGAATACGATGAGAGGATTCGTAGAAAATAATGGTGTTCTGCAGTGATTTTAGAGTAGAAAGTTCATTTTTCTTTGTTCCACTCTTTGAAGATAAGAAGCCATAAAAGAAAAATTTAGTGGCATCAAGTCCGGATGCTACTAAGGCAGTAAGAAATGCACTTGATCCACTTATGACATGCATTTCAATGTCTTTTTTTATAGCTTGTTTAACAAGTAAATATCCAGGATCGCTAATACATGGGTAGCCAGCATCGGATACAAAAGCAATATTTGCACCATCTATAATTAATTTAATTATGTTTTCAGAAGTTTTTGCTTCGTTAACAGCATTTACTTGAATTGTCTTTTTTTGGATACCTAAATGTGCGAGCAAAATACCACTATTTTTAGGGTTTTCGCAGGCGACAATATCAACAGCTTTAAGTGTTGATATTGTTCTTTCACTTAGTTCTGTTAAATTGCCAATTGGAGTTGCAACTAAATATAAAATTCCACTCATTTTTGTCTTCTTCTATATTGATTTTGATCTTTAGTAACTGGTTCTTTTGGTTTAGGTTGTTTTTCTTTTTCAATAGCAGCTTTAACTTGATCAAGACTTAAATAAATAGCAACACCATCGCCAGAATCTAATTTAATATTTTTTGACAAAATATTAAATGAAGATGTGTAGTAGTCTTTATTTTCGTATCTTATTTTAGTTCCCATTTCTGGAAATTTTTGTTTTTCTTCAGTGTATAAATCATCTTCAAATTTTAAACAACACATTAATTTTCCGCATTGACCAGAGATCTTAGGAATATTTATTGCTAACATTTGATTCTTTGCTTTATTAATAGAAATACCATTAAATTCGTTTAAAAATAAATTACAACATAATTGTAAACCACAAATTCCAATTCCACCGACGATTTTAGCTTTATCTCTAGCACCAATTTGTTTTAATTCTATTCTACAGTGTAAAAGAGAAGCTAATCTTTTAAGTAATTCTCTAAAATCGATTCGGTCATCAGCAAGATAAGAAAATATAACTTTTGAAACGTCTAATGTGTATTCACAATCAACAAGTTTCATATCAAGTTTTAGTTTTTCAGCTTCAGTTGTAAAAACAACAGAAGCTTTAATTGCGCGTTCGCGATTATCTTTTAAAGTTTGAAGATCGTTTTGTCCTGCTTCACGAAGGATTGGTTTAAGTTCTAAGTCGCTTTTATAAAGGTCCATTGAAAATAAATCAGAACAGACAGTACCGATTTCTAAGCCTTTTATGGTTTCAACAACGACTAAGTCGCCTTCTTTAAGATTATCAATGTTGGTTGAAAAGGTGTAACCTTTTCCACCTTCATTAAATCTAACATATATATAATAATTCATATTTTCTCCTTAGTTAATAATGTATTAATGTGTTCTAGTAATAAAGAAGTATTAACATTTAATTCTATCTCACTTCTTGTACTGTAAAGTTCAAGTAAAGCTGCATCAATATTCGCTATATTATTATATATGTTTTCAAGCATTATTTCATTTGATTTTAATACTGTATCTTTTAAAAACCTGTATTTAACACTTTCACTTAAATAAATAGAGATAATATCAATAAATTTACGAGCAGAATCTTTATCGGTTACGATTGGTAAGACTTCTTTTTCAAGAAAGTAATTTGCTTTAGCTTTACTTTCTCCAAAAGAAGCTAAATAATATTCAGCATTTATAAATATTTTCCATAATTTTTTATCTTCCATAATTTCTTTTGCATGAATACTGTCGTTTGCAAAATATGATAAGATTCCAGCATAATTAATATCTATTCCTTCATCGATTAATTCTAATGTTTTAGTTTTTAAATTAGATGGGAGAAGCTTTATTACTTGTGATCTACTTATTATTGTTGGTAATATTTTTTGAATGTTTCTTGTTGTAAGAATACCGATGACATTTTCTTGTGGTTCCTCAATAAATTTTAAGATTGAATTGACAGCATCAACTGTCATGTGTTCAGCAATATTAATGATGTAAATCATAAATTGATTTTTATCCATTGAACTGCGAGAAAATCTATCTTCTAATTCTTGAATTTGACTTTTAGAGATAGTTTCGGTTTCTCCATCAATTATTGCAAGAGATAAATAATCATTATTATCGATCTTTTGACATATGGAACAATTAGTACATGAAGAATCGTTTTCTTTTTGACATATAATTTGTTTTGATAAATATTTAGCAATATCTAAGACTGGTTCTGAAGAATCACCTACAAGCAAATAAGCATGAGAAAAATATTCATTTTTCTTTTCGTTTAAAAAGAGCTTATATGCAGTAGGCTGTTCAAGTTCTAGATATTTTTCAATATTCATTTTATAACCTTGATTTTATAGCGGTATAAGTGGCCTCAACAACATCGTCAAATGGGCGTGATGCATCAATAATTACATATCTATCTTTATATTGTTTTGCTAATTCTAAAAATGTATTACGAACTTTATGGTGAAAAGTTATTTTTTCTAAATCAAGTCTATTAACTTCTCTATTTTTATTGGCTGAAATTCTTTCAAGTCCTTGTTCAGGAACGATATCAAAAAGGAGTGTAAGTTCAGGAAAAAATCCTTCCGTTGCAAACATATTTATACCAAGAACATTATTAATTCCTAATCCTCTTGCTCCGCCTTGATAAGCAAGAGAAGAGTCTAAAAAGCGATCGCAGAAGACAATCTTACCATCTTTAAGTGCTGGCCAGATTTTTTCTACGAGATGTTGTCTTCTGCTTGCAGCATAAAGTAATGCTTCAGCAATTGGATCAAGTGAAGTGTTTTTCTTATCTAAGATAACGCCTCTAATTTGTTCAGCTATTTCTGTTCCGCCAGGTTCACGAGTAAGTATAATATTTTTACCTTCAGTAATAAACCTTTCAGCAACAACTTTCATTACTGATGTTTTACCGCTTCCTTCTGGACCTTCAAATGTAATAAACATAAATTATTGCCTCCTATTTTATATTAATTCTACCATTTAGTGCTTTTTTAATAGTAAGTGAATCTTGATAGTCGAGTTCGCCACCCATTGGCATACCAACTGCAAGACGTGATACTATTATATCTTTATTTTCTAATAAAGAAGCGATATATCTTGCAGTTGTTTCGCCTTCAATGGTGGGATTTGTTGCAAGAATTACTTCTTTGATATTTTCTTTTTCAATTCGATCTAGTAAAGATGCGATATTAATGTTTTCTGGTTTAATATTTTTAAGTAAAGAGATGTTTCCATTTAATACGTGATATGGATATTCTGCAAAAGATGCTTCAATTGCAAGAGCATCGCGAGATGTTGTTGTAACTATTAGTTTTGTTTTATCTCTTAGATCAAGTGAAGAACAAATATCACATAATTCTTTTTCTGTAAGCATTCCACAATGTGGGCAAGGATGAATTTTGCTTTTAACATGAAGGAGTGCTTTGCTAAATTCCTGAACATCTTCTTCACGCATATTTAAAACTGCATATGCTAGTCTTTCTGCGGTTTTTTTACCAACTCCAGGAAGTTTAGCAAAAGAATCGATTAAGTTTTCAAGTGATTCAAGTTTATTCATATTATAATAATTTCCCTATTGTACTTTCTTTTGGCAATTTATTAACTTGTCTTAAATTTAAAAATGTTGTTTGTAAAACATTTGCTCGTGCATAATCAATTGCAAAAACAGCAACTGTTTTACCACACAATGCATTTAATACTGAAGTAATGTCTTTTGCATTGTTTTTATTATTTATAAAAGATAATACTGTTTTAAATGAGGTTTGAAGAATTAAAAGTTCGTCACAAAGTGAAAATAATTTGCACATACTTAAAGCATCGACGATTTTAGCGTTTTCTTTGTTACGTATGCTAAGTAAATTATTCCATTTATTAAAAAGTTCTATTTTTTCATCTTTTGAACTTTTTACAATAGCTTTTATTAATAATTCATCATTATAATTAGTTAATAATTCTTCAGGTATTGTTTCTGTAAAAACAGTTTTTGGAAAGGATTCAGTTTCTTTAATGATTGGAATAATTGGAGTTTCTTTAATTATTTTTTCTTCAATAATAGGGGCTGAAATTACAATTGGTTGAGGAACTGCAGTCTTTTCAGGAACTTTATCAGTTTCAACAGGTATTTTTACTTGTTTTTCTTCAGTTATTTTGTTGCACAAGTTGATTAAAATTATTTCATAATATGGCAAAATATTTGCGATATTTTTAAAGTCGTTTGTACATTGAAGTAATCTATTAATAACTTTTTCAATATCACTATTGGTATAAAATTCACTTAATGAAATAATTTGTGCTGGTAGCAAAGATTTTGCCATATCGGTCGAATGAGTAAGTTTATATATTAAAAGATCTTTTAAATCATTAATTAAGCTGTCGTTTAAAAGTTTAATATTAACTCCAGTTGAACAAAATGTGTTATATGAAGTTAAAACGGATGTGACATTCTTTTTAGCAATATCTTTAAGGAATGTAGTTCTTTCGTTTTTTGAAACTAAACCAAAAACCGAAATAACATCATCATAAGCAATATTTTTATCACAATATGCCACTAATTGATCAAGCATAGAAAGAGCATCTCTCATTCCACCGTCGGCTAAATCAATTATTTGATCTAAAGCTGCGTCTTCACAAGTAAAATCTTCTTTTGCGATAATGTCTAACAGTCTTTCTTTGATTGCTTGGCTTTCTATTTTAGTAAAGTCATATCTTTGACAACGAGAAAGAATAGTAGGAAGAACTTTGTGAGGTTCGGTGGTTGCTAAAATAAAAACAACATCAGCAGGTGGTTCTTCAAGTGTTTTTAATAGAGCATTAAATGCACTATTTGAGAGCATGTGAACTTCATCTATGATGTAAACTTTATACTTTCCTTTAATTGGAGCGTATTTTACTTTTTCAATTATTTTTCTAATATCATCAACACTACTGTTACTTGCAGCATCTAATTCAAGAACATCTGGATGTGAGTTTGAATTTATTAATTTGCAATTTTCACATTCATTACATATATATCCTAAACCTTCATCACAGTTCAAAGCTTTGGCAAATAGTTTTGCCATTGATGTTTTTCCTGTTCCTCTTGGACCGCAAAAAAGATATGCATGCCCAATTTTATTGTTTTTAATTGAGTTCTGCAGGGTTTTTACTATATGTGATTGTCCATAGATTTCTTCAAAAGTACTGGAACGATACTTTCTATAAAGTGCTTTATATGCCATATTTCTTTTTATATTATACAAGCAAAAGCCCAAATTATAAAGACAATATACTATAAATAATTTTATTTGGTATGATATAATAAATCGCGAGGTATATTTATGGATGATAAAATGAGGTCTAGATTAGAAACGATGAAATCTAGAAATATAGAAATAGAAGATGTCCTTAGTAATAGTGAGATTATGTCTGATATGGATAGGTTTAGAAACTTATCTAAAGAAAAATCACACATGGAACCAATTGTTGCAAAATACGAAGAATATCTTAAAGCAGAAGTCGATAGAGCTGACTCTCTTTTCATGATTGAAAATGAATCCGATCATGAAATGGTTGAAATGGCTAAAGACATTCTCAATGAGAAAAACGATTTTCTTGAAGCAACAGAAGAAGAACTTAAATTAATGTTAGTACCAAAGGATCCTAATGATGACAAAAATATTGTCGTTGAAATTAGAGGTGCTGTTGGTGGCGACGAAGGCAATATTTTTGCTGGCGATTTATTTAGAATGTACACACGTTATGCTGAAGAATGCGGTTGGAAGATTCAAATACTTGATCAAAGCCCATCTGAAGCCGGTGGATTTTCATTTTGTTCATTCATGGTTAAAGGGGATGGAGTATATTCTAAATTGAAATTCGAAAGTGGCGCTCATAGAGTTCAAAGAGTTCCAAAGACTGAAACAGCTGGTAGAATTCATACCTCAACTGCAACTGTACTTGTAATGCCTGAACAAGAAGAAATAGATATTAGTATAAATCCAGAAGATTTACATGTTGATACATACCGTTCTCAAGGAGCTGGTGGACAAAACGTTAATAAAACAGAATCTGCTGTTAGAATTACGCACGTTCCAACTGGACTTGTTGTCTCTTGCCAAACAGAAAAATCTCAAATTCAAAATAGATCAATTTGTATGACAATGCTAAGAGCTAAAATGTTCGCTTTCTTTGAGCAACAACAACAAGAAAAAATCGGTTCTGAAAGAAAACTAAAAGTAGGAACTGGTGAAAGATCTGAAAAGATTCGTACATACAATTATCCTCAAAACAGAGTAACTGATCATCGAATTGGTTTTACTGTCCAAAAATTAGATAGAGTAATGGAAGGCGATCTTGAAGATATTATCGAAGCATTAATCAATTTTGATCTACAACAAAAAATGTTAGAAGATTCAAATGAAAGTAAATGATATATATAAGAAATATTGCGATATTTTTTCAAAAAACGATATAGATGAGATTGTTTTAAGGCTTATTTTGAAAAGTTATTTTAAGTATAAAGATATGACTGATCTTCTTTTATCAATGGATGATGAAGTAAAATTTACGCCAGTATTAAAACGAATAATTGATAAAGTTCTTGCTGGAAAACCTGTTGAACAGGTTTTACACGAAGCTGATTTTTATAATTTTTCATTTTATATAAATAGACACGTTTTAATTCCACGCGTTGAAACAGAAGAATTAGTTTTTGAAACACTTAAATTAATTGGAACTAAATTTTTAAATGAAAAGGAACCAATTGTTATTGTAGATTTATGTTGTGGTTCTGGAAATATTGGTATAACAATTGATAAAATTTATACACAACCTCACATAATTTATGCAATTGATAATAGTTATTTTGCATTAAATGTGGCTTTTAAAAACAAGAAAAAGTTAGGTTCTGCAGTGAAATTGATAGCAGGAGACTTCTTTTTGCCACTAATTAAGAAAAATATTAAAGCAAATGTAATTGTTTGCAATCCTCCTTATATTTCTAAAGTTAATGAAATAGCAAAAAGTGTAATTAGTAATGAACCTAAGTCGGCATTGCTTGCTAATCCATCATATTTATTTTATGAAAGATTGATTAATAACGTAAGAAAAATAACTTTAGATAAATTTATTATTGTTTGCGAAATTGGTTACGATTTAAAATCAATTATTGAAAATATATTAATTAAAAGTGATATTATAAATAAGATAAAATATAAATTTATCAGTGATATTAACGGAGAGGATAGGATTCTTATTATAGAATCAATATTATGAAAATATTAAATTTTGATGACAAAAAAGAAATTAAACAAATGCTTTTAAAAAATGAAGTTATTGCTTTTCCAACCGAAACAGTCTTTGGACTTGGTGTTGTTTCAACTTCTGGAGATGCTTTTGCAAATCTAGTTAAAGTTAAAAATAGAAGTCCTGAAAAGCCTTTTACTTTAATGTGTTCAAACAAAAATCAAATTAAAGATTATGCAATAGTTTCACCAGTTGCTGAAAAACTTATTAATAAATATATGCCAGGATCAATTACTTTGCTTTTGCCAGCAAAGGAACATCTTGATTACTATTTGACATTAAATTCAAAATTTATCGGTGTCCGCATCGCGGACATTGCTGGTTTAACTAATTTAATTGAATATGTTGGGGTTCCTTTACTTGTACCAAGTGCAAATAAAGCTAATGAAAAACCAGCAACATCGATAAATGATGTTATAAGTGTATTTGAAGGAGAGATTGCTTGTTGTATAGATGGAGTTTGTGTAACAAATTTACCATCAACTATTATAGAAATAGATGAGTGTGATAATATAATATTAATAAGAAAAGGTCCTATTTCGTTTGAAGAAATAATAAAGGAGGCTAAGAAATGATTATAGTATTAGGAAGTGACCATGGTGGATTTAAATATAAAAAGTATTTAATTGAGTATCTTGAAAACCATGGATTTAAAACAATTGATGTTGGTACATTTAATGAAGATGCTGCTGCATGGAGTAAGTTTGGAATAGCTGCTGCTGAAAAAGTTGCAAATCATGAAGCTGATTTAGGTATTGTAATTTGTAAAAGTGGACAAGGTGTTGCAATGGCTGCTAATAAGGTTAAAGGTGCTTATTGTGGAATTGGTTATAATGATGATAATTCTCATCTTATTAAAGAACATGATGGTGCTAATATGATTGCTTTTGGTTCAGCTTATACAAGTAAAGAAGAACTTATTAATCGTAGTATGATGTTTATTACCTCTCAGTTTGAAGGTGGAAGACATGAAACACGTTTAAATATTTTAAAAGATTACGAAAATAAACACTAAAAATAAAAATTGAACAGCACTTAAATTATATGGGAAATAAATTTAAGTGCTTTTTTTGTGGAAACGAAGATCCGCGATATATTGGAACATATAACGGCAAGGAGTATTGCCGCTATTGTATTTCTTTTCGAGGAGAAGAAGCAAGTGGACAATATGTTAAATACAATAGCGGAGATTATGAATTAAATTATGAATTATCTAAAGAACAAAAAGTTATTTCTGATCAATTACTTATTAATTTTAAAGAAAAGAAAAATTCTTTAGTGCATGCAGTTTGTGGCGCTGGAAAAACAGAATTAGTTTTTAATCTTATTTCATATTGTTTTAAACATAAACTAAAAGTAGGATTTGCTATTCCTAGAAAAGACGTTGTAATTGAACTAGAGTATAGATTTAAAGCTACTTTTCCAACTGCTACAATTGTAAGTGTTTATGGAGGAAATACTTCATTATTAGAAGGTAATTTAATAATACTTACAACGCATCAATTGTATAGATATGATTCATATTTTGATCTTTTAATAATGGATGAAATTGATGCGTTTCCTTATGCTAATAATGACTTACTTTTGGAGATGTTTAAGAAAAGCGTGAAAGGAAATTTTGTTCTTCTTTCCGCTACTCCAAGCGAAGAATATATAGATAATTTTAAGAAAAATAATGGAGAAGTTCTTGAATTGCTTGTGCGTTTTCATCGTCATCCTTTGCCTGTACCTGAAGTTGTTATAGCACTTGGAATTACAAAATATGCGCGTTTTGCAGTGTTATTGAGAAAATTCTTAAAAGAAAACAAACCTGTTCTAGTATTTGCTCCAACAATAGAACAAGCAAAAGACCTATATTATTATTTAAAACATCTTTTTAAAAATGGAGAATGTGTATATTCAAGTGCGTTAAATAGAGCTCAAATAATATCTGATTTTAAGAATAAAAAATATCAATATTTAATTACTACTTCAGTTTTAGAACGTGGTGTTACGATCGAAAATCTCCAAGTAATTGTTTTTAATGCGGATCATGCAATATATAACGCCGCTACATTGATTCAGATAAGTGGAAGAGTTGGAAGAAAAATGAAATTTCCTGATGGAAAAGTTATTTTTATTGCTAAGAAAAATACGAAGGACATGGCCGAGGCAATTTTTAAAATAAGGAGTGCTAATAAATGTCTTTAAAAAATTGCAAAATTTGTTTTAAACCAATTAGAAACAAAAGTTTGTCGAATTTATTATTTGATAATATTACAATTTGTTACGATTGCTATTTAAAGTTTCTAACTTGGTTTAAAACAATTAAATATAAGAATGTTTCTATTACATTTATTTATCAAAATAATGAATATATTAGAAACTTATTATATCAACTTTGCAAAAGTGGAGATGTTGAACTAGGATCGGTGTTTTTAACATATTTTGAAACATATTTAAAATTGAGATTTTTGTTATATGATATTAGACTTATTAGTGAAGAAAAAGTTGAGGAAAATGAGTTAATATTTAACCCTATTGAATTAATCTATAAATGCTTAATAGAGAGAAAACTAGTAACTAAAATACCAAAAAATAGAATCCTTTATGTAGGGATCAAATTTGAAGGTTTTAATGAAATTGAAAAGCTTATTAATTGTAGCAAAAAGAAGGTATCATTTTTATATTTACTTGATGCTACTAATTCAGTATGTAAAAGTACAAAAAATAGTGAAAAATAGGATAGATATTTGTTATAATTAACTTATTATAAATATAATTATTTATTTATGGTAAAATATTTAAGCATGATTGGAGAATTTATATGGCAAATATAATTGATTTGATTTTTAGATTTGATAAGAGAATATTAAAAAAATATTGGGATGAGTCCCTTGATGTAATTGATTTTGAGGAAAAAATGGCTGGTTTAACTGATGATGAGTTAAAAGCTAAAACCCCTTATTTTAAAAAACGTTTAGCAGAAGGTGAAACACTTGAAGACATCAAGTATGAAGCTTTTGCTGTTGCTCGTGAAGCAGCAAGAAGAGTATTAGGACAATTTCCTTTCCAAGTTCAAATTATTGGTTCCTTAGTTTTACATAATGGCGACGTTGCTGAAATGAAAACTGGAGAAGGTAAAACTTTAACTGCCACGATGGCAGTTTATTTAAACGCTCTTGGTGGAAAAGGAGTCCACGTTGTAACGGTTAACGAATATTTAGCCTCTCGTGATGCTCAATGGATGGGACAAATTTATACATTCTTAGGATTAACAGTTGGCTGCAACGTTAGAGATTTAACAACATCTGGAAAACAAGAAGCACACAACTGTGACATTACATATACAACTAATAGTGAATTAGGATTTGATTATTTACGTGATAACATGGCCCCAGATACTGGCTCACGTGTTTTAAGAGGACTTAATTTTGCTGTTGTTGATGAAGCTGACTCAATTTTAATCGATGAATCACGTACTCCATTAATTATTAGTGGTGGAAATAAAGCTAGTGCATCTCAATATACAGTTGCTGATAGATTTGTTAAAACACTTAGAAAAGAAAAAGACTTTACAATTGATATTAAAACAAAGACTTGCAACTTAACTGATGCTGGTAATGATAAAGCAGAAAGAATGTTTGGTGTTCAAAATATCTATGATCCTGAATATTCAGATTTAGTCCATAGAATTCATCAAGCCTTAAAAGCAAACTATGTTATGGGTAGAGACGTTGAATATTTAGTTGATGCTGAAAACTCTATTCAATTAATCGATGGTTTTACTGGACGTATTTTAAAAGGTAGAGAATATAGTGATGGCTTACAACAAGCTATTCAAGCTAAAGAAAACGTTGAAATTAAACAAGAAACAGTTACATTAGCAACTATTACCTATCAAAACTTCTTTAGATTATTTACAAAAGTATCTGGTATGACTGGTACTGCTAAAACCGAAGAAGAAGAATTTAGAAAAATTTATAACATGAAAGTTGTTTGTATTCCTACAAATAAACCTGTCATTAGAGATGATGCTATAGATTTTGTTTTTTCTAATAAAAAAGCAAAACTTAATGCAATGATTGCAGATATTGCTACTAGACACGAAAAAGGACAACCAATTCTTATTGGTACATCAAGCGTTGAATCTTCTGAAGAAGTTTCAGAACTTTTAGACAAAGCTGGTTTACCTCATGAAATATTAAATGCTAAAAATCACGCTAGAGAAGCTGAAATTATTTCTCACGCAGGTGAAAGAGGCGCAATTACTCTAGCAACT
The DNA here is from genome assembly GCA_036657515.1 of Bacilli bacterium. GTDB lineage: Bacteria > Bacillota_I > Bacilli_A > RFN20 > CAG-826 > Alectryobacillus. The sequence goes on along the minus strand of JAVXGI010000006.1, from coordinate 33,735 downwards.
AACATGGCTGGTCGTGGTACTGATATTAAACTTACTGATGAAGTAAAAGAACTTGGTGGTTTATGTGTTATTGGTACTGAAAGAAATGAATCACGCCGTATTGATAACCAATTACGTGGTAGATCTGGTCGTCAAGGTGATCCTGGTTTTTCACGTTTCTATCTTTGCCTTGATGATGAATTAATGCTTAGATTTGGTGGCGACAATTTACACAAATTCTTCGATTCAATGGGTGATGAAGCCATTGAAAACAAAATGATAATGAATGCCGTTACTGGTGCACAAAAGAAAGTTGAAGGACAAAACTTTGATACACGTAAAACATTACTTGATTATGATGATGTTTTATCTAAACAAAGAAAAATTATTTATGGGAAAAGAGATGAAATTCTTTATGCCAGTTCAATTGATGATTTAATTGAAGAAATGTTTAAAACTTGTGCTAAATCATTAGTCAAAAAATCCATTCCAACCGATTCTCAAGATCAATTAGTTAAATCTGAATTATTAGGAAAGATTTTAATGCCACGTTTTTTACCAGCTGACTCATTTAATGCTGATTCTTACGAAGGTTTAACTTTAGAAGATGCTGCAGATGACGTTGAAACTACATTAAAAGAATATTATGGTATTAAAAATAAATTATGGCCAGCTGTTGCAAAAGATGATGTCGAAAGACAAATAATCTTAAAGTGTATTGATAGAAACTGGACAAATCATATTGATGCAATGACATCATTAAGAGAATCTATTTATTTAAGAAGCTATGCTCAAACAAATCCACTTCAAGATTATGTTAATGAAGGATATCAAATGTTTGCTGACATGCTTGATCTTGTTTCAATTGAAGTAGTATTAAATCTTGTTAATGTTATTATTAGACCAAGAGAATCAGATGACGAGTCATCAATTACAATTAATGCAGAATCAAAAAATAAAGAAGATATTTCTATTGTTAATCCAAACCAAAAGCCGACAGTCACGGCTAAGGAGAACTAATAATGAGAGAAATTTTTGAACTCAAAAACAAACTTGAGGAATTAAACGAAATTATTAGACAACTCCATGACTCTCTTTGACTTGGATAACAAGAAAAAAAGAGTAATTGAATTAGAAAAATTAGCAGAATCTCCTGATTTTTGGAATGACAGAAATTCAGCCGTTGCTATAACTAGCGAACTTGACAGTCTAAAATATAAAGATAAGAACTATAATAGTTTAGTTTTAAGCTACAAAGAATTAGAAGATTTATCTAGCAGCCTTGATATTAATGATAAAGAAATGACTGAATTATGTGACGATGAACTAACTTCGTTAGAAGAAAAAGTCACAGAATTCAGAAAAGAAATTCTTTTTTCTGGCGAATATGATGAATTGAATGCTATTTTAGAAATTCATCCAGGAGCTGGTGGAACTGAATCTCATGATTGGGCAGACATCCTTTATAGAATGTATACTCGTTTTGCTGAACGTCATAATTTTAGTGTTCAAGTATTAGATGAACAAAGAGGCGAAGAAGCAGGAATAAATAGTGTAACATTATTAATAAAAGGTAAGAATGTTTATGGTATGCTAAAGGGAGAAAAAGGTGTTCATCGTCTTGTTCGCATTTCTCCGTTTGATTCTGGAGGTAGAAGACACACTTCTTTTGCATCCGTTGGTATAACTCCACAATTTACAAATGACATCGATATTAAAATAAATGATACTGATATTAAAGTAGATTGTTTTAGAGCTGGTGGAGCAGGCGGCCAAAATGTTAATAAAGTTTCTTCTGCTGTACGCATAACTCATTTACCTACAGGAATTGTTGTTTCTTGCCAAGTTGAAAGGTCACAACTTTTTAATAAAGATATGTGTATGCAAATGCTTAAAGCACGTTTATATGAGCGTGAACTCAAGGCAAAAAACGATAAGTTAAAAAATATTATTGGTGAACAAAAGACAATTGAATGGGGATCACAAATTAGATCTTACGTTTTTTGCCCATATACATTAGTAAAAGACAATAGAACAGATTATGAAATGGTTGATGTTAATGAAGTAGTGGATGGCGATCTTGACGGGTTTATCTTTGCATATTTAGAGAAGGAGGCTAGAGATAATGAAAATATTTAATAAAGTTTACACGAAAAAAGAAATTAAAAAGTTTTCTGCAAAATTTACTATTTTAATTATTTCAAGTTTTGTTCTTGCGCTTGGAACTGGTGTTTTTCTTGTTCCAATGAATATTATTTCTGGTGGATTAAGCGGTATTGCTATTATTATTGATCAATATCTTCCAGGATATGCTGATATTTCAATTACAGTAATGACCTGGGTACTATTTGCTATTGGTTTTTTTGTTTTAGGTAAAGAATTTACATTCAAAACATTAGTTACAACGATTTTTTATCCACTTTTTTTAATGCTTGTTTATAGAGTTGATGTTTTCCAAGAAATTAGCAAACAATTAATTAATGTTCCCGGTGTTTCTGCTTATTTATTAGCAGGTATATTTGGTAGTGCATTAGTTGGAATAGGTGTTGCTTTATCATTTTTGGCTGGTGGATCAACTGGCGGAGTGGACATTATCGTATTTATCCTTACAAAATATATAAAAATATTTAAAGAATCAACTGTCTCTTTTACAATTGATGCTTTAATTATTCTTATAGGTATTATAATTCTCTGGGATCCATCTCCTAATTCTTTATATTTCGCGAGATGTTTAGTTAACATACTAAGTGCATTTGTTTCTGCTTTAATGATTGAGATAATTTATATCTCTAAAAACAATAGTGTTAATGCTGAAATTATCTCTACTAAATGGGAAGAAATAAATGATTATATCCAAATTGATTTAGAAAGAGGTTCTTCTCTTATTGAAATTCAAGGTGGCTATGCTAATGAAAAACGTATAATGATTAAAGCAGTTTTTAATAAAGATGAATATATAAAAGTTAAAGATAAAATCGAAAAAGTTGATCCAAATGCCTTTGTTACATTTACTATTACCAAGTCAGTTTTTGGCAATGGTTTTACAAGAGTTAATCCTAATGATATTATAAAAAAGTGAGGTTCTGCAGTGAAAATCGAGAATATTAGCTTCAAATTAGTTTCAGCTTATAAGCCAACGGGAGATCAGCCTAAAGCCATTAAAGAATTATTAGCAGGACTTAAAGCTAATAAAAAATTCCAAGTTCTTTTAGGAGCAACTGGTACCGGAAAGACTTTTACAATGGCTAATATTATTGCAAATATTAATAAACCAACTCTTATTTTGGTTCATAATAAAACTTTAGCTGGTCAATTATATAGCGAATTTAAAGAATTATTTCCTGAAAATAGAGTCGAATATTTTGTTTCAAACTTTGATTTTTATCAACCAGAAGCTTATATGCCAGCAAGTGATACCTATATTGGAAAAGAAGCTGTCATGAATGATGAAATTGAAATGCTTAGAACCTCAGCCATCAATAGTGTCCTTCACAGAAACGACACTATCATTGTGGCTTCGGTTGCTTCAATTTATGGATTAACCGATCCTGAAGAATATGCTCGTTTAGTTCTTGAAGTAAGAGTTGGAGAAAAGTTAGATAGACAAGCTTTTTTTGCTAGTCTAATTGAAGCACAATATCAACGTGATCAAATGGAAATAGCTAGTGGAAAATTTAGAGTTAAAGGTGATTTAATTGAAGTGATGAGTGCAGATTCTGATCAATACTCTATAAGAATTGATACGTTTGATGATACTATTCAAAGTATTGATATTGTGAATTATTTAACTGGCGAAGTAAAAGAAACGGTTATGTCTTATCCAATATTTCCGGCATATGATCATGCTAATACACACGCAAGAATTAAATTAGCGTGCAGCAAAATACTTTCTGAACTAGAAGAAAGAATAACTTATTTTAAAACAAATAATAAACCACTTGAAGAAGAAAGAATAGAACTTCGTACTCGTCAAGATGTTGATTCTCTTAATGAATTTGGTATGTGTCCTGGAATAGAAAACTATTCAAGACATATAGATGGTCGAAAAGAAGGAGAACAACCATTCTGTTTAATGGATTATTTTCCTAAAGACTATTTATTAATTGTAGATGAATCACACGTTACTCTTCCACAAATAAGAGGAATGTATAATGGTGATCGAGCAAGAAAAACAAATTTAGTCGACTATGGATTTCGTCTTCCTAGTGCATTAGATAATAGACCTTTAAAATTTGAAGAATTCGAAAACGAAATAAACAATATTATTTGTACCTCAGCTACGCCAGGAGATTACGAATTAGGAAAAACTAATGGTGAATTTGTTGAACAAATTATAAGACCAACAGGATTGCTAGATCCTGTTATCATGGTTCGTCCATCATTAGGACAAATTGATGATTTAATCAACGAAATAAATAATAATGTCGCTCATGGTGAACGAACCATGATTATTACGCTTACAATAAAAATGTCAGAAGATTTAACTGCTTTTTTAAAAACCAAAGGTATTAAAGTTGCTTATCTACATAGTGAATGTAAAACTCTTGAAAGAACTCAAATTATTTATGAATTACGTAAAGGTAAATATGATGTTTTAGTTGGTATTAATTTACTACGTGAAGGACTTGATATTCCTGAAGTATCACTAATTGCTATAATAGATGCAGATAAAGAAGGATTTTTACGTTCTTCAAGAAGCTTAATTCAAATTATTGGTAGAGCAGCAAGAAATGAAAGAGGACGTGTAATAATGTATGCTGATAATTACACTGATTCTATGAAAATAGCAATTGATGAAACAAATAGAAGAAGAGATATTCAAGAAAAGTTTAATGATGAAACAGGACAAGTTCCAACAACCATTATTAAACCAATAAGAGAACCAATTCATAATACAAAACTAATTAATACTGATAGAATATTAAAGAAAACTAGCAAGAAAGACATTAGTAGAGAAATTATTGAATTGCGCAAACAAATGAAAAAAGCTGCAGATGAATTTGATTTTGAAAAAGCTATTGAGTTAAGAGATATTATATTTGAATTACAATCAGAAATTAGTTGAGTTATATGAAGTTGTTAGATTAATATTCTTTTATGTTTTATAATCAATTATAATAATATTATTAAGAAATTTCTGATGATTATTAAAAATGATGTTTTTACAACTATAAAAACTAAGGAGAAATTATTTTATGAAAGAAGAAGAATATAATAAAAAAGGAAAAACATTACGTTTTGATTATAGATTAGTTAGTGTTATTGCATTAATATTAGGAATTGCAGTATTTTTAACATTATATTTTCTTAATATATCAAACCTAGTAGCACTTTATCTAATTCCATCTTTATTTTGGGCAGGTTCTATTGGAACGTTTGCTTATTCTTTTAGATCGTATGAAGCTTTAGTTAAGGATTATAGAAGAAAAGAATATCAAAGATATCAAACAATACATAAAGATGATATAGAGCAATCTAACGTAATGAATGAATTAAAGAAATGTAATTTCACTGTAACTAATTCGGTTGATTTTGGGAAATCAAGAATTTTTATTGATAAAAACACAAGGCAATGGTGTATCTGCAAAAGAAACGATAAGAGAACAACAATATCAAGAGTAATAAAAATCGAAGATGTTTTATCAATTGAAATTATAGATAACTCTACAACGATTTATAAAACAAAAACAGAGGGTGGCTTTATGAGAGCTGTAATTGGCGATGCATTATTCGGCAGCGTTGGAGCTATTGTTGGAGCAAGTACTGCAAATGAGGTAACTACTGCAAATGTTGATAAAACGTATAAGGTTTTGTTTACTATTAATGATTTAAATAATCCAAATATTGAATTTGATTGTTTAAATGATTTAAAAATAGCAGAAAATATAGTTTCAACTTTTGAAGTGCTTAAACAAAATTTAAAGACAATTTAGGTAATTTTATATCTTTATTAATTAGAACGTATTTAGATGCTAGCAAATTTGCTTTATGGTTAATTTATTTTACATTAAGAATTAAATATCTTTGTATCATTTATGGACTAGCATTAATTATGCAACTGATATAAATTATGGTTGTTTGTAAACGGTTTATAGTTTACAATATTAGAGTTATTAAAGATTTTATTCTTGAATAAATTGTATGTTCGTGAGAACATAATATAACTAAGGAGGAAGAATTATGAATTGGTACGATTATATCTTAATGATTATAGCAATATTAATTATTGTTCTTTCGCTTCTCCAAGGTGGTAAATCAGAAGGTGCTTCCGGAGCCATTACGGGCGGTGGAATGAATATCTTTGCTAAAACTAAAGAAAGAGGCTCAGAAAAAGTTGTTTCTTATATGACTCTTGGCTGTGGTATCTTATTTATGTTTATCTGTGTTTTAATTAACGTAATGCACTAATTTAAATGTTTAGAGTAAAATCTAAACATTTTTTATTTTGTGAAAAATATTTAAGTTTCCTTGTGATATAATTGAGCAAAGGAGTATTTTATGATTGATATAAAAAAATATGTCGAAAGAATGAAGAACGTTTTAAAAGAAGAAATTAAAACTTTTAAATGTGCTCCACATTTAGTTATTATTCAAGTTAATGATGATCCAGCATCAACGATATACGTTGGTGGAAAAATAAGAGATGCTGATGAGGTAGGAATAAAAACCACTTTAGTAAAATTACCTGTTGATACAACAGAATCTTCATTAATTGATGTAATTACTAAATATAATATTGATAAAACAGTACATGGCATTATAGTTCAACTTCCTCTTCCTAAACAAATTAACGAAATGCATATAAAATTTGCTGTAAATCCGCTTAAAGACGTTGATGGATTTCATCCATTATCAAAATTTGAACCTTGTACTCCATTAGGCATCGTGAAACTTCTCAAATCATTACAATTTAATTTTTCTGGCGCTAATGCCGTAATCATCGGTCGTTCTGAAATAGTTGGAAAACCTATGGCTAAACTTTTGCTTAAAAACGATTGTAATGTCACCATGTTACATTCAAAAACAAAAGAAGAAGATAAAAAGTTTTATATTAAACACGCTGATTTATTAGTTGTTGCAGTTGGAAAAAAATATTTTATAAGTGATTATGAATTAAATCCTAATGCATTTATAATAGATGTTGGTATAAATAGAGTTGATGGTCAAGTATATGGAGACTGCAAACCTGATTTACCAGTTGCGTACCAAACTCCTGTTCCTGGAGGGGTAGGATTACTTACTAGATTATGCTTATTAGAAAACCTTATGGAGGCTTATAAAAATGGAATTTGAAGTTAAAAATACTGCTGTATATGGTATGGATTTTGCATTTAAAGCAAGTGGAAATCCAATGAGAACAGTACTAAATAGAGACGCAGTTGATGAAAAAGATGTTAAAAGATCTATTAGTCTTGCTTCAACAAAACAAGGCGAAGGACACGATAATTTCTTAAAAGGAATAATTGTTCAATTTGATGTTATTGCCCCACTTTATTGGTGGAAACATGCACAACGTTATCATTGGCTCGACTTTATTTCTAGCCAGTCAACAATGCATTCATTATTAAAATTTAAAATAGAAACACAGTGTGTTTCTGCAACTAATCCACAGGTTATCAAGATTGTTAGTGGATTAGTTGATGAATACAATGCACTTAACGTAATTGCAGATAAAGAAATTAAGTGGAAAGAAATAGTTGCTAGTTTGCCTTGTGGATTTTGCCTTGGTGCATCAATGACTACAAACTATCAACAATTAAAAACAATTTATTTTCAAAGAAGAAACCACAAACTTGAAGAATGGCACATCTTCTGTACATGGATAGAAGAATTGCCAATGTTTAAAGAATTAATAGGATTAAATTAAGGAGAAATATATATGAAAAAAGCAGTTTTAAAAAGTTATGCTCGTTTACTAATTCAAAAAGGAATTAATGTTCAAGCAGGACAAGAAGTTATAATTTTTGCGGGGTTAGATCAACCAGAATTTGTAACAATGTGTGTTGAAGAAGCTTATAAAAGAAAGGCAAGAAAAGTAACAGTAGAATGGAGTTATCAACCTATTTCCAAATTACAAATAAACAAGAGTCCACTAAAGGCTTTATGTGAATTTACAGATCTTGAAAAGGCAAAATGGCAAAATCGCGTTGATAAATTACCATGCTTACTTTATTTAGAATCTGATGATCCTGATGGTTTAAAGGGAATTAATCAAGAACATTCTCAAAAGAGTAGAGCAGCAAAATACAAATTTATTAAAGAATTTAGAGATAAGATTGAAAATAAATATCAATGGTGTATTGCTGGTGTACCTGGATATAAATGGGCAAAGAAAGTTTTCCCAACCTTAGGAAAAGCAAAAGCAATGGAAGCATTATGGAATGCAATTTTACTCACTTCAAGAGTTGATGAAGATCCTATATTGGCATGGGAAAAACACAATGCTGATTTAATTTTTAGATGTTCCCATTTAAATAAACTCAAAATTGCCTCACTTCATTATAAAGCATCAAATGGAACTGATTTTACAGTTGGAATGCATAAAGAAGCTTTATGGTTAGGTGGAGAAGAAATAGCACTTGGCAGTGGAATTAACTTTAATCCTAATATACCAAGTGAAGAATGTTTCACTTCTCCTTTAAAAGGAAAAGCTGAAGGAATTGTATATAGTGCAAAACCACTTTCTTATAACGGAGAAATTATTGATAACTTTAATATAAGATTCAAAGATGGCAAAGCTGTTGAATGGCACGCAGAAAAGAATGAAGAATTATTAGGAAAAATGCTTACAATTGATGAAGGCGCTTCTTATTTAGGAGAATGTGCTTTAATACCATTTGATTCACCAATTTCTAATACAAATATCTTATTTTTTAATACATTATATGATGAAAATGCATCATGCCACTTAGCTGTTGGACATGGATTTACTAATTGTATTGAAAATTATGAAAACTTTACTCAAGAAGAACTTGTTAAAAAAGGAATCAATGATTCAATGACACACGTTGATTTTATGATTGGTACTCCAGATCTTGAAATTGTTGCAACAACTGAAGATGGTAAAGAAGTTCCAATATTTGTTAAAGGCAATTGGGCATTTTAATCTAGAATCTCAATATCGATTAAATCTTTAAGATTGATTGCATTCTCATTAATGTAAATTACATGAGAATTCATATCAATCTTTTTTATTTTGCCTTCTTCTTTATATAAATATCCATTTTTATAATATGTAATATTTAATAAATTCTCGATATTTTCAGTTAATATACGATTAATCTTTTCTATTTGGTCATCAAGCAAAACTGGATGTTCGATACGTTCTTTATTGTATTTATGTGCTTCTAAAAATTGATCTTGTTCTACAAGAGATTTGTAAGCAACCCATTTTTTCATTCCTCTATCACTCATTTTTTATGCCCTCCAATTTGTTTCGATCTTTCTATAAAAGTTGATTCATCAAGTAAAGCCGTTGCTCGATAAAGTTTATCTTTTCCGTATTTTTGTTGGACTTTTTCAATAACAATTTGTTTGTTTCTATTTTCTTCTAATTGCTCGTTGTTTTCAAATAACGACAATTGAACTTTATTTCTTTTGGTTAAATGACCAAAAGAAATATAGACATTTCTAATTGGTAAATCATCAATATATTTGTTGTACATCTGTAAAATATTATCAAACAAAAGATCGTTGTCATCAATTGGAAGAACTAATTTACTTTGGTGAGAAAAACCAGCTTTTTCAGCTTTAAAAGTATACATAACAGCAACGTATATTACATCAGTTACGAGATTTGAATTATGTAATCTTACACATAAATTATCAGTCATTTCACGCAATAATGTAACTACTTCTGTCTTGGTATAATCTCTAAATAAAGCTTGTCCTGTAGAAAAAGAAGTTGTTTCTGGGATGTATTTTTCTCTTAAATTAGATTCATCTATTCCATTAGCTAAATCATGTAATTGTTGTCCCATAATACCAAAATTATCACGTAAAACACTAACTGGAGCAGTAGCTAAATCTTTTACTGTTTCAATACCAATCTTACTTAATCTTTTACCATATCCAGATGCAATTCCCCAAATATCGGTTACATGTTCTATTTTCCATAATTTATTTTCAATATCTTCTTTACCCCAAGTTGCTCTAAAATAAGGTACTTTATTTTTCCCTTCATTATCTAAGCATATCTTAGCCATAAATGGATTAAAAGAGATGCCAGCTGTAGCAGTTAAACCTAGTTTTGCTTTTATATCTTTTTGAATCATATCAACAATTTCTTCGCCAGTTTTATTATAGTACCCAAGATATGGGGTAAGATTAACAAAACATTCATCAATAGAATATACATGTAGATCTTCTTCACTTATATAATTAAGAATAATATCCATTACTTGACAAGATTTTTCAACATATAATGCCATACGAGGAACAGCATATATCATTCCTTTTATATGTGGTATGTCCCTTCTTCTACAGCGAGATGGAATTCCAAGTGATTTACAATACGGAGTGACACTTAAAACGATTGTTCCCATTCCGCGTGAAGTATCACAAACTACAAGCGGAGTTGTAAAATAATCAAGTTTTCTTTCTACACATTCAACAGCAGCATAGAAGGCTTTTAGATCAATAACAGCAATAGTATTCATGCCTAAATTATAACATTTTGAGATATATTTTTGATAGTTTATGAAAAATAATCTAGTCAAAAATATCTTAATGCAAACAATCACTTCAAAATGTTCAAAATTAGCATAATTTTGAATACTTTTATGGAAAAAATGGTCGATTCATACTATAATGATTTTTGACTTAATCTTAATTGTAATACAAGGAGTAAATACATGAAAAAAGAATTAGAAATTAATGAATCGCTTAGTGAAGAAAGAATTAAGAATTACGAAAAAGCTTATAATAAAAATAAAACAAACATTGTTGTAAAAAACGCCTTATCAAGAGGGCCAATTTCTTCTATTGTTAATGTTAACGAAGCCCTTTTACCACTTCAAATGAACTTTAATGTTGAAGTTAAAACCATGGAAGTTTGCGATCAAGAAAATAGTGGCAGATGCTGGATATTTGCTGGACTTAACGTTCTTAGAGAAGAAATTGCTAAGAAACTTAATGTAAAATCTTTCGAACTATCACAAAACTATATTGCTTTTTTTGACAAATTAGAAAAAACAAACTATGCCTTATGTTCAATTATCGATCTTCTTGATGAAAAACCAGATGATAGAGTATTGATGCATATATTAAGCAATGCAATTTCTGATGGCGGACAATGGGATATGTTAACTAGTTTAATTAATAAATATGGTTTATGTCCAAAATACGTTATGAACGAAACTTTTGCTTCAGGTCATACCCAAGAATGTAATCAATTGATTAACTTTAATATTAGAATATTTGCTAGTGAAGC
>JAVXGI010000006.1:0-22225 GCA_036657515.1 Bacilli bacterium | reverse complement strand
CCCAAGAATGTAATCAATTGATTAACTTTAATATTAGAATATTTGCTAGTGAAGCCAAAAAACTACATGAAGCAAAAGAAGACGAAAAAATCTCAGCTTTAAAAGATAAATTTATGGATAAAGTTTATAGCTTATTATGCAATTGTTTTGGAGTACCACCAAAGAAATTTGAATTTGAATATACTAATGCTGATGGTAAATATTTTGTTAAAAAATATACTCCAATGTCTTTTTTTACTACCTTTATTGGTGACACATTAAATGAATATGTCAGCATCATTAACTCACCAACAAAAGATAAACCATTTAATAAAACATATACTATCTCATACTTAGGAAATGTTGTAGAAGGAAAGAAAATCCAACATCTTAACGTTTCAATGGATCGTTTAAAAGAACTTGTTGTTGCACAACTTTCAGCAGGATCACCTGTCTGGTTTGGATCAGATGTTTCTTTTTATAGAAATAGAACTACTTATGTTTGGGATACTGATTCCTTAAATTATGAAGCTGCATTTGGTTTTGATACCATGGAAGAAAAATCAACTTTATTAGATTATCATGCATCGGTTATGAACCATGCAATGGTCATAACTGGCGTTAATTTAGTTAAAAATAAACCAACAAAATGGAAAATTGAAAATAGTTGGGGAACTAATTTAGGAAAAGCTGGTTACTTTATTATGTCTGCTAAGTGGTTTGATAGTTTTACTTATCAAGCAGTAATAAAAAAGGAATTTTTAAACGAAATTGAACGTGCAGCATTAAACGAAGAATCAACAGTTCTTGCTCCATGGGATCCAATGGGTACTTTAGCTGATTAATGCATATTCATTGCACTATATTCATAACTAAAATATAATTAAGACATGATTTATAACTCAATTATAATAGGTGGAGGACCAGCAGGAGTAACTGCTGCTCTTTACATTAAAAGAAGAAATATCGACGATATCATGATTATTGATACACTTAAAGATAGTTCTCTTTTAACTGCATCTTATGTTGATAATTATTATGGAACAGAACACATATTAGGAACAAAACTTTTTACAGATGGCATTACTCAAGCTCAAAGTCTTGGTATTAAAATATGCACAGAAAAAGTAATTCATATAGACATAAACTACGAAAACGACAATCTTCTTGTAACAACAAATATTAATACATATGAAACTAAAACTCTTGTTCTTGCTACAGGTAAAAAAAGAACTAGTATCAAAACAATTGGTTTTGATTCACTTACTCATGGCGTTAGCTATTGCGCTACTTGCGATGGCTTTTTCTATCGTAAAAAAGACATCGCAGTAATTGGTAGCAAAGAATTTGCTATCCATGAATTTGAATATCTCGAAAACATTGCTCTCACCTCCTACTTATTAAGTAATGGTGAATCAATAAAATTTAGCAATAAAAATGTAATTTCTTCAAAAATTGTAAAATACTCAGAAGATGATAGCAAAATCACGATCGAATTTGAAGATCGTGAACCAATTATAGTAGATGGAATATTTATTGCATTAGGTGATGCTAGTTCTAGTGATTTTGCTAAGCAGCTTGGAATAGAAATGGATGATAATAATAACATTAAAATAGATGATAAATGTAAGACAAACTACGAAAATATCTTTGCTGCCGGAGATAACACTGGTGGTTTAGCCCAAATTGTTAAAGCTAGTTATCAAGGAATGATTGCTGGAAACTCTGCAGGAACTTATATTTTAAAACATAAATAAAATTTTTGTCTAACGATTCGCTACAATCGCTTTTTTGAAAAGCAAATTTTGGATGGAATACTAAAAAAATATTTTTAATTACTACATAAAAAGATTATTGTTTTATCGTTTGCTATCAAAATTTGATGTCTTTAAGAATTCGCTAGTTGATCGTTCTCGTAGACAGCTAATAGTTCATTCAAGGAAAACAAATGGTAAAGAAAAAAGATTTTATAATAATATATAATTTTATAGTTTAGAAGATATAAACTGCCAAATAAGATCGAACTTGAAAAACTAAAATGAGTTGAGTGATATTATTATTTAAAAGATAAAAAATAGTCTCACATCATTTGCAACCTAACACATGCACGTCATGCAAAAATTATTAATAGGTTGAAATAACATTGTTTTTAATGTAATCTTAGTGCGGAGGATTAATTATGCATTTTAAAAAAATGATGCCATTATTGATTTTGTTGTCTGTTTTTACAACAACTTCATGCTCAAATAAAAATATTGAGAAACCTGTAAAAATAAGAAACTGCTTTATTGGAGAAAAAATGACGAATAATCGCGGTAATTCATTTCAGATAAATAACGTGTTTATAAATGATAGTGGATTATATTTACAAGGCGATTTTACCTTTAAAAATTACTTTTATTTCGATTCTATTGCAGGATCTATTGATGATAGCGAAAAAGAAAAATCGATATTAACTACTATTAACGTTGAACGTTCTAGTGCTGAAAACAATATTGAATTTAAAACAAAATCACTTTCCTGTAGTGGTTCATATGTTTTGGCATTTGATGTTGAAACAATGAAAATAGGAAATATTGAGAATATTCATATCAATTTTCATATTACTGAAGACGGATGCAATGAAACATACTTTGTTATTTTTGCGAAAGATATTTCCGTCAAATGATTATTTAAATGTGTTAGGCGACAATTTCAATGCAACAAAATAATAATATTTTGTTGCATTTTTTTATATTCTTTTAGTTGCAATGAACTTGTCAAAATCAATATTTAACAAATTTATAACAAAATTAGCACTCTATCTTGACAAGTGCTAATTTTGTTATATAATGAATTATAGTCAAGGAGGAAATAGATATGGAATTTAATAAAGTTGACGATGGAAAAGATGTTTTTCATAAATATGGACGTATTGTAAATGAAGATGTAAAAGCTAATAAAGTTGATCCTGTTATAGGACGTGATGAAGAAATTAGAAAAGTTGTTGAAATATTAGCAAGAAAAACTAAAAATAATGCCATTTTAATAGGTGAACCAGGTGTTGGTAAAACTGCAATTATTGAAGGTTTTGCTCAGCGAATTGAAAAAGATGATGTACCACAAAGTTTAAAAGGAAAGCAAATATTTGAACTCGATATGGGTGCTTTAGTTGCTGGAGCAAAATATCAAGGTGAATTTGAAGAAAGACTTAAAGCTGTTTTAAACGAAGTTAAAAAGAGCGAAGGAAAAGTAATCTTATTTATTGATGAAATTCACCTGATTGTTGGAGCAGGAAGAAATAGTGGCGCACTTGATGCTTCTAATATGTTAAAGCCAATGTTAGCAAGAGGTGAAATCAACTGTATTGGAGCAACAACTCTTAATGAATATAAAAAATATATTGAAGTAGATCGAGCTCTTGAACGTAGATTTCAAACTATTTTAGTTGCAGAATCAAGTGTTGACGACACTATTTCGATTCTTCGTGGTTTAAAACAAAGATTTGAATCACATCATGGGGTAAAAATTACGGATGGTGCAATAATTGCTGCTGCTACTCTTTCAAATAGATATATTACTAACCGTAAATTACCTGATAAAGCAATAGATCTTATTGATCAAGCTTGTGCTTCAATAAGAGTAGATATGGAATCTATGCCTTTTGAAGTAGAAGAACTAAGTAGAAAGATAAGACAACTAGAAATAGAAAAAGTTGCTATTAGTAAAGAAAATGATGATTCATCAAAGAAAAGACTAAATCAATTACAACTTGAATTAGATAATCTCCACGTAAGTTATGATGAACTTGTTTTGTCGCGGAATAAAGAAAAAGAAAGCGTAAAAAAAGAAAAAGAACTTAAGATCAAACTTGATCAAGCAAAGTTTGATCTTAACACTTCGCTTAATAATTCTAATTATCAAAAAGCCAGCGAACTTCAATATCGTGAGATTCCAAAGATAGAAAAAGAATTAAGTGAATTAGATGAAAAGAATAAAGATAATAGAATTATTGCAGAAGTGGTAGATGAAGAAGAAATATCGAAGATAATTTCAAAGAATACTAATATTCCTATTAGTAGAATAATGAAAGGAGATAAAGAAAAAGTATTAGGATTATATGATACGTTATCTCACCGAGTAATCGGTCAAGATAACGCTATTAAATTAGTAAGTAATGCTATCTTACGTCAAAGAGCAGGAATTCAAGATGAAGGAAGACCAATTGGTTCTTTCTTATTCTTAGGACCAACTGGCGTTGGTAAAACAGAAGTTGCTAAAGCCTTAGCTGAGGCTTTATTTGATAGTGAATCTCATATAATTAGATTAGATATGAGTGAGTATATGGGAGAATTTACCTTTACTAGATTAATTGGTTCTCCTCCAGGATACGTAGGATACGAAGAAGGCGGTCAGTTAACTGAACCTGTTAAACGTAATCCTTACTCCATCATCTTATTTGATGAGATTGAAAAAGCTCATCCACAAATATTTAATATCTTACTTCAAATACTAGATGATGGACGTTTAACAGACAACCAAGGAGTGGTTGTAGATTTTAAAAATACCATAATTATTATGACTTCTAACCTTGGAAGTACTGATATTCTTGAAGGAAATATTACTGCGGTTGAATCGTTACTTACTCATACCTTTAAGCCAGAATTCTTAAATAGAATTGATGAAATAGTATATTTTGAGCCATTAAGTAAAGATGTTCAAATTAAGATTGTTGAAAAAATGCTCAATCAATTAGGTGAAAGATTAAAATCTAATTTCTTTAGTGTTAAATTCGATGATTCAGTTAAGAAATATATTATTGAGTCGTCTTATAACGAAAACTATGGTGCTCGACCAATTAAACGTTTTATTCAAAATACAATTGAAACGTATCTTGCAAACGTCATTCTTAAAAATGAATTAAAAGTCGATAAATTATATACGTTATATTATGAAGATGGTGAATTAAAGATTAAATAAAAAAATGCATTTGGTTTAGGCCAAATGCATTTTGTTTATGCAGTAGTAACGTATTCTTTTATTGGACTATCAATTAATGGTTCAAAGCTTTTATATGTATCAACGAAGTTATACATTGAAGAGAAGAGCTCATTGCTAAGGTTTTCTTCGGCAGCTAAATTAAGATCCATATGGATATCAATATTAATATCAATGCCAACTGATGCAGTCATATAAATATCAGCTTTATCAAGTACCATATTTTCATCATAGAAGATATACATATCAAGCTTACTCATATCAGTATTCTTTGCAAGTTCTGCAAAGTTTAGTGAGATGAAGATATGTTTTTGTTCAGTGTTATGATAGATATTTTTTACTAGTTGTTCATATTTCATTACTGCTGTATTTTCTAATGATTTACGAACAGATCCATAGATTGCAGTAGGAATATCAACAAATAATTTTCCTAAGTAAGCCGTATCTTCAACAACGTAAGATAAAACATTTAAAGTATTATCAACGCTATTAGTTGGAGTAATATTATCATCTTTTGTCGTTCGATTAAGTGCTTTAAATATATCGAATTTACGGACTAAATGATATACTCCTTTAGTTCCGCCAAAGGCTCCGGCTTTAACTTTATCAGTTCGATCGATATAAGTTAATCCATCTTTGTAGTACCATCTTACACTGCGACTTGTTGGAGTCCAATCTTTGCCATTAACATTAACGTAGCCATTATTGGCTATCATTATGGGAATACTAGGTATATCAAGAACTAGTTCAATCGCACCGTTATTATTTTTAATATATACATAAAATGGGACATCTAATTTATATATTCCAGCAAGATTAATTTTAATTGTACTATTAATTGTCCAATACTTTTTGTTCTGTAATAACCCAGTATTGCAGCCTAAACTGATAAGAAGTTTAATATCTGACATATTATAATAGGTTGCAGATTTATCAAGTCGATATTCATTTGGTGATTCCGGCGTTGGTTTACTTTCTAAATGTGGGTCATAGGTTACTAGACGTAATTTACCATCAATTGTTCCAAGAGATGGAACATTTTCTCCTCTTAAACTGATATAACATAATGAGGTATCGTTAAATCCAATCTTAATATCAAATGTTCCAGAAGCTAAACCAATAATACTTGAATCCATTTTTATTTCTAATAACTTATTAGCACCATCCTTATCTATTTCTGGAAGAGAAGAAATGTGGATTCCTAATGTGTTTCCAGAACAAGTAAATATGGCATTATAAATTGCTTGAGTTAAAGCAGGATTAGACAATAAATTACTAAGATATGCACCTAAATCGGTGATATTGGTATCAGTTTTATATATTTGATTTCTAAATGTTTGAATAGTGGTAAAGATATCACCAATATCACCTAATTTAAGTTTAACTTTTGTATCTTTATCGTCAGACAAACGATCGCTACTATCATATAACATATAAAGAAGTGAATCATTAAGCTTTGGATCACGTTCTCCATCAAATCTAAAATAGTGATTAAATGTTTTATCATCAAGTTTAGCATAACCATAATATTCTTGTGCTGTTGTATCAAATTGAGCAGCAAGAGATAAGGTAATATCTTCTCCTTTAACTGGAGCTTTTTTACTACTTGAGCTAAGAATTGAAACATCTCCGGAAATAGCATATTGTTTTTGCTCTGCTAAAGCTGGAATTATATCTAATAATGAATTAATTGGAGCAAAATCTTCACAATTTGCTATTTCAATTGAAGGCAAAAGGAAATCACTTATACTTAATTTAAAGTCCAGTGTATAAGCCCCATACTTTAAACCAATTAATGAAATACTGTCTAAAACAGTTGAAGAAGAAGAGGTATTAATTAGCAATTTAATAGCACCGTATTCATAACCTAATACGTTGCTATTTAAAGTAATTGATAAGCTTCCTGGAAGAGTGACGATATCAATAAGAGAATCTAAATCTCTAATGGAATCTAAATTACGTAAATTAGCAATAAGCTTATCAAATTCTTTACTTTTATTTAAGTCTTCGATTAACTCATTAAGTGTAGTCATTATGTCTTTTTTGGTATATTTTTTGACAAGATTATTGATCTTATCAAACATGTCTTTAAGTGTTACATTACTCATTTTACCTAATAAAGCTTTATCTGCAAAATCAATATAAGCTGTTTTATCTTTGTATAAACCAGCTATATTAAATGATTTTGCAGTCTCTCCATCAATGACATTAGCGCTAAGACCATAATTTTTTGCAATATCATCAAGCGAGAATGCACCAGCTATAGAAAGAGTTTTTCCAGATTGAACTTTTAATGTTGCTTCATAATCAATATTTGTTTTCTTAGTATCAAATATCTTCATTAAATTAGGAATAGTTTTAGCAACGTCGACGACGCCATCCATATTTTGATAAGTATTATCATCAAGTGGTGCAACAATTCCTTCACCTTTATAAATAGACATAGCGTCGACTTCTAATCCTATTTCAAAGCCATATACAGCAACTTTACTAGTTAATCTTATTGCGGTAGGTTCAAAGTTTTCATCTCCATAAAATATAAGTTTAATATTACTTCCATATCTATCAAATATAAAGTCAAAATCAAGTGGAAGAGCAAAAGCATAAGGATATTTATCTGTTTTATATTTATCTGAGACATCTTGAAGTTTAGAGATCATTCCAACAAGGCTTGCCATATCAAGTCCTTCTCCTAAAGAAGGCATGCTAATAGGCAATACTGATAAAACATCCATTAAATTACTTGCACTCATTTTTAGTTTTTTGCTGTAAGAAGAAGGAATATTATTATCAATATGTTCTTCTTTAAAGTTTAAATATGCGACGCTTTCAATGAATGAAAGGTCCATATTTAACATTGATGTGGTATTAAATTTAGCTTTTAGATTACCAGCAATTGCGCCAGTTAGTAAGACATCTCCGCTAAAATCTAAATTTAATTTATCAGAAATTGTAAAAGACATTTTAGCTTTATCAAGATATTCATTTACCATAGCGTTTTCTTCATATTTACTAACTTCAATTCGAGCATCGCCAATTGTAAAGTTGTTTTGAAGATTACCAATGAATTTTTGGGTAGAGGTTTTTTCTTGTTCACTACTTGCAGGACCTTTTCCTGCTAAAAGAGGAACAAGAAAATAAGCTGCGCCAAATGAAATTGGTGCAATAATCGATATTATAATAATGTTTTTATATAGATATCTCATATTTTTATAAGCTTATGCTCCTTTATATTTGTAATCAACGTCTTCACTCATGGCAGGAATTTTAAATTCTTTATCACTATAGAAAAACTTTTCAGTGTTATATGAAACGGTTGGTGTAGCAGAACCCGTAAGAGAAGGAAAAACAATGTAATATTCATGAACTCTTTTTTCTAAGACTAACATATCGTTAGAGATATTAAATTCTAAACCAATGTTATAAAAGTTTGGTTTTTGAGTCATAACATTCATTAATGCTATTTGTTTTGCATATTCTATGCATGATTTTAATGGATCAAGGGCTAAAGTAACTTTATAGCCGTTACCATCGTCATTTTTTACAATACCTGTTGTAAATGTCTCTGGTTTACTAGCATCTTTAATATCGGTTGTTGGTATAACCGTATCGTTAGATATTGCATAAATACATGCATTATCGAATGATTTACCACCAAATATTTGAGCTTTTTCTTTAGTAAAAGGATTTCCTTCAACTTCTTTAGCTTTTTTTAAGACATCTCCACCAAATATTCTAACCGAATCTTTTGTTACATCATCGCAATAAAAGCGATAAATAACATTAACTGTTCCAGTAGACAAGCTTTCAATAAACATATTGTTGTTATTTTTAAGATATGTTGCAAGAACAACTTGATGAACATTTCCCATTGCACCAGCTTGGCTATCGGTTCCGCCATTTGTTAATGACATAAAATACTTGGAACTCATGGTGTTATAAAGAGCAACATTAACAACGTCTGATGGTGTTAATTTTTCTTTAACTTGAGAAGAAGCAAAATCAATTTCTTTTAAGCTGTTTACTCCTAAACTCGTTTTAATCTTAGTAACTTTAGCCAAAGTATCTTCAATCTTGTCTAATTTAGGTTCAATGTAATCTTGGGATTCAACTTTTGGAGCATTAAATATTGAACCAATAAAATAACCCAGATATCCACCTAAGATAACACAAAATATTACGCAAGATGTTGTCACTATGACTTTCTGTTTACTTTTCATTTGAAACAACGTAAATAAAAAATTCACGTTAGACATATTTTAATATTATATAATAATATTGTCAACACTTTTATGCGTTGCTAGTTTTAATAACACACATACTAGTTATTAAAACTAGCATGCTTTAAAGCGTCAAAATATGCGTTGTTTTTGTAAATTAATGTAACAAATACTAAGCGATTGGTTAAATATTTATAATGCATAATAAAATTTTAAATTTATCTAAATTGTGATAAAATAAAAGCACTATGAAAACTTTAATTTTGTATTATTCTCAATGCGGCCACACCAAAAGATATGCTGAAGACTTACATGTTAGAATTGGTGGAGATTTAAAGGAAGCAAAAACAATAAGTAGAAGAATGTTAAAAGAATATGACACGATATTTTTTGGTGGTCCGCTACGTGGAAACACAATTCTTAAACTTAAAAATTTAATGAAACATTATAATCTTATAAAAGATAAAAATATTTTCATTTTTGCAGATGGTTTATCAACCATCAGCGCAAATAACGATACAAAAGACCTTGTTATTACAACAAATGATTTAGATGAGAAGCATGTTAGGCTATATCTCCTTCCGGGCGGTTTAGATTTGCAATTAATGAAGCCGCTTAAAAGGAAGTTTTTTAGATTTTTAATTAATGTTGTTGGTAAAAAAGAAGATGTGCCTGGTAGTGCAAATCTAAAAATGATCATTGATCATCCTATTGATATGGTAAATCCAGCTCATTTAGATAGAATGGTTACAGTGTATAATAAAATAAGTAGAGGATTTTAAAATGAGTGTAAAAATTATTACTAATAATAAAAAAGCCCATTTTGATTACTTTTTAAGTGATTTTCTCGAATGCGGATTAGAATTAAGGGGTACAGAGATTAAATCACTTCGATTTAACTCTGCAAATATAGGAGATTCCTATATAATTATCAAGCACGATGAAATGTATGTATTGAATATGAACATTCCAATATATGTGCAAGGTAATCTTTTTAATCACGAACCACTTAGAACTAGGAAACTTTTACTTCATAAATCTGAAATTATTAAGTTTAGAAAGAAGATGGATGAGAAAGGATTTACTATTATTCCAACAAAAGTATATTTAAAGGATGGCAAGGCTAAAATAGAAATTGCTCTTGCTAAAGGAAAGAAACTTTACGATAAACGTGAGGATATGAAAAACAAATCTATTAAACGTGATATTGATAGAGCAATGAAAGGAGATAAATCAGAATGAGTGCAAAAATTACATTAAACGAATATCTTATTAAAAATAACCAAAGTAGACAAGATAACTATGATTTTCTGACTTTTTTACGTAAAATTAAATTCAAATTTACGGTTCCATTTGTTCATGTAACAGGAACAAATGGTAAAGGAAGTGTTACTAATTTTATTGCAAATATTTATGAAGCATCAGGATATAAAGCTGGCTGTTTTACTTCGCCTTTCTTTAAATCTTATATCGAAAACATATCTATAAATAATGTCGCTATAAAAGAGGAAGAAGGAGAAGCTATTTTTGAAGAATATTATAATGAAATTCTTAAATTTAAGTTAACTCAATTTGAAGTAATTACTTTTATAGCTCTTTATTATTTTGTTAAAAACAAATGTGATATTGCTGCAATTGAAGTTGGAATGGGTGGGCTATATGATGCTACTAACATTGAAGAGGCACCAGAATTAGCAATTATTAATAATGTTGATATTGAACATAGTGCATTTTTAGGAAGATCTAAAAGTGAAATTGCATACAATAAAGCAGGCATAATAAAAGATGGTTGTCCTGTTCTTATTAATAGGTTAGATGAAGACTGCACTTTTGCCGTAAATGAAGTAGCAAAAAAGAGTAAATCAAAAGTCTTTACAGTTAGTGAGTTTTATAATTACGATATTGTTGCCGGAAGCCTTGTAATCGGATATTATCCTTATCCTTCAGTGAAAGTTAATACCTCCGCTCTTTATCAAAGGCTAAATGTTGCTTGTGCACTTGAGGCTATCCATATATTAAATGAGACTTTTCCAATTAAGGTTGAAACTTTACAGTTAGCCTTTGATAAACCTTGCCTTGACGGCAGATTTACTACTTTTAAGTTAAAAGATAAAAGAATAATTGTAGATGGCGCTCATAATCCACTTGCTATTGAAACACTTATTATGACGTTAGATAGAATTGGTGCGAGAAAAAAGACTGCAATTGTAGGAGTTTTTAGAGATAAAAACGTTGAGAAGATACTTGCGATTTTAGGATCGCATGTTGACGAAATTTTTCTTACAACATTTGATCATGAACGTGCTAGAACAGAAGATGAGTTTTTTGTTTTTACAGCAGAATACCAATTTGTAGAGTATAAAGAAAAATTTGAACAATTATTAGAGTCTAGTGAAGAAGATATTATTCTTATTACAGGATCACTATATTTTTCTACTCTATTTTTAAATTACCTTAAAACTAAAAAAGTTATCTAAAAAAGAAGGCCTATGAAAATAAATCTTATTACTAAAATATCACTTGCAGCGTTATTTACGGCAATTGCTATTATACTAACTCGTTTTTTATCAATTATAGATATACCTGCTATACCATTTTTACGTGTATCTTTAGCTCCTTCATTTGTTGTTTTTAGTGGAATGATATTAGGTCCACTATATGGAGGAATTGTAGGGTTATTATCTGATGTTATAGGTTTCTTCTTATTTAATAGAGGAGCATTTGCCTATAATTACTTATTTAGTATTGCTCCTATTTTAAATGGCGTTATTGCTGGATTATTAATGTATATATATCCACGTATTAAAACAAAACTTAATCGTATTCCATTTATTCAAATATTAAGTTTTGTTGCACTTAATATCGGCATCACTCTCTTTTTTCACTTTAACTCTGAATTCGTATTATTCGGGAAACAATATGCGCTTAATTTTTCCACTCGAATGCTTATTATTTGCTTATCTTATTTATTAACAGTTCTATATTTTTCGATATACGCATATTGTTTCTTTTATAAATTTAAAGGAAACAAGGATAAACTTATTTACTTAAATACTACTAGTTTATGTATTCTATTTTCGCTTGTTGCAACCCAAATTTGTTTAAATGTTCCAATCAAGGTGTTTTATTTTCAGATAGATCCATTTCTTATTTTAGGAACACAACTTTTATCAACGTTAATTGAAATTGGGTTTGGAACATTTTTGATAATTCCGCTCTATGATATTGCATTAAAAAAATTAAATAAGCGTATTTAAGTTTTTTAATATTATTTATGCGTATTTATCGTATTAAATATAATTTAAATTGTTTTTCTACAATATCAAATGATGTGAGATAAAATCGATGTATAAAAAAGTATCTCCTATATAGTTGAGTTTAGAACTTAATTTATAAGGAGATACCATGAATATTTTAAACGAACAACGTAATTCTTTGCCAATATATTTAGAAACTTGTCACAATTGCAAGGCAACATTTTATAATTGTATTTGGCGAAGAGTAAATTGCAATTTTGTAAAATATTTATTTAGTTTGAAGGGATGCCAATCATTGTTGTGAGTTCTAAACCAAGTGTATTAGATGAACTTTTGAAAATTACAGAAGGTTTATCTTCAAGACTTGTATCAAAATCTTCGACATTTACACGAATTATATTTTTTATAATGCCAAAGTTCTTATCTTCTTCTTCAAGAGCTTGAATTGTTAATATACCGTTACTTTTATTTGCTAATTCAACGTATTCTTGCTTAAATGGATTAGTAAATTTGCCGCCAATTATTTGAAAGTCTTGCGAGTATGTTTTAATTTTGCTTCCAGGAGACTCGGTAATTGTAAAATTTGAGCTAACAAGTCCAGGAGGTTCAACAATTACTGTACTAAATGTTGGGACACCATTTTCAATTGCTTTGCCAGATATATAGAATTCTCTTATTTTTTCTTTTGATAAGCTTGCTCTTGAATCGCCACCAATTGTTAAAGCAATTGATGATGGATCGAGATATTTAATAGAAGTAACACTTCTTCCGACTAATGAAAATTTAAATGTAATATCTTTAGCGGAAATGGTTGATTTAAAAGTAGAAACGACTGCTGGAGTTTCTCCTTCATGTAATTTTAACATGACATCTTGTGCGCCATGCGTTGCAATAGTTGAAGATGAACAAAAAAGTGTTTGAACGGCATTCATTTCTTCATCCATGCATGAACTTATTGCACCAATTAAACCGACTGTTAGAAAAGATAAAAAAACTTTTAAAATTTTATGCATATTTCTCTCCTTTGAGTATACCTTTATTCTATATTTTTTATTAAAAAAGAAATAGTTGTTTATTTCGTAAATTATGATACTAGATTTATTTTTTGATTATTTTACAAAATTTAGTCTGCAAATTATTTTTAAGATATAATTATTATATCCTGTAGCTTAAAAAAAGATGATTAATTATATCACGTATAGAATTTGAAAAGATGAAAAATAAATTCAATGATTTCACATGAAAATAAATGTATTGAAATAGTAATTACTTTGGGTTACTATCTTACGATAATATCTAAAGAAGTTAAAAAGAACCGAGATATCAACATAAAAATAATTTTTGCAGGAAGCTAGATAAATTCCCATTCTTTTGTGTAAACTGCCCACTTTAAAAACACAGATTGTGCAATGGTACAAATGAAATATGATGCGCTGTAAATAGTAATATAATATTTCATGATTTTGCAAAAATAATATTGTATAAAAACAAGCATTCTTATTTTTGTTTTTTATACAATATTATTTAATCATTTGCAGTCACTAAATTAGATTGAACTTGAAAAACTAAAATAGTTGAGTAATATTATTATTTAAGAGATATAAAATAGTCTCATATCATTTGCAAGCTAACAACAAACAAATCTAAGTAGTTTATTTTAAAAATGTGTTTTTAAAATAATTTGTGCTAAAATAAATAAGATTATTATTTAACGAGGAGAGAACAAAGATGTTGCAAATAGTTTATCTATGTTTAATTTTACTATCATGCACTTTATCATTGAAAAATTCTTTTTTTAAGAAGATATCTCTTTTTCTTGTTATTGGATATTTTGTTATTCTAAGTGGTGGAAATCTAACGAATAATGATGCTAAAATATATTCCGACATATTTGAAACTTCAAAATATGCTTTTTTTACAAAAGATATTGGATATGGATTTTTATTAAATATTGCTCATGGAATGGATCTAAGTTTAAGCACATTTAGATTCTTGGAATATTTTATAGGAATATTATTAATTCATTTTGGCGTTAAAAAAATAGCAGGGAAAAACGAAATAATATTTTTTGTTTTATATTTAATCTATCCATTCCTTCTAGATGTAATAGAAACACGCAATTTTTTAGCTTTATCTGTGCTAATATTCTCCATTCAATTCTTTTTAAAAAAAGGAATGGGACGGAAATTATTTTTTATTTTACTTTTTGCGCTTTCCTGCACTCTACATAAAATAATGGTTATATATATTCCGTGTTTCTTACTATTTTTAATACCAACTAAATCTAAAAATATTAGAAAAGCCATATATATGCTGTTTTTTATGTGTTGTGTAATTGGAGTGCAAAGGGATGTTGTGTCAAACGTTTTACTAAGTGTAGAGCATATTGTTGGACATATTCCTGGAATCGATAGAAATCTTCGTGTTGATAATGAAAATGGCTGGATTGTGACTTATTTTTCAACTATTTCATTTTTCATTGCAGCAAATTTAATATATAGTGAATTTTTAAAATTGGCGAACTCAAATGTAATAAAAAAAGATTCATTCATTTTTAAAAGCGCCAAATTAATTTTCGTTTTATCGATTTGGTCATGTATGTTTATTCCATTTTATGCGGTATCCGCTGATTATATGAGAGTATCAAGAAACATGATTCCATTAAGCATTGCTTCATTTGCAAGTTTATTATCATATAAATCATTTAAATTTAAGAATATTCTTGTTCATAAGATTAATAAATGCGATATGGCAATATGTTTTGTTGTAGCTATGCAATTAGTGGAAATTTCTTCTATTTTTTATTCAAATTTACAAAGTGCTTTGATCTATGATACGTTTGTAAACAATACTATATTTAATTTTTTTATAATATAATAAATCAATTATTGGTTTTTAAAACTATTGAATTTATTCTTAGATTTAAAAGAAACGAAAGTATTTTATAAAACAGGTATTTATTTCTAAATTAATCACGATATCCTCTATAAACTTTATGCAATCGATAGAGGAAAAAATTTAAATATACAAGTTACCGCTCCATCATTGTATGTCTTGTTGATATAAAAAAGAAGGATAAAAAGTTAGACAATATTTAGTAATTTATTGCGAGGGCAAATATGAATGCATTAAAATTTATAGAAAGTTTACAAACAAAAGAATATATTCATTCTGATTATTCGATTTTAGAATGGATTAGGGAAAAAAATAGCAATATTAAAGTTCATATTGCTAAAACATCCCTAGATGATATTTCAGATTTTTGGAAATTTAATAAGGATGGTAATATTAGCAATAAAAATAACTCCTTTTTTTCAATTGAAGGAATTAAAGTTTATAAAGATTTAGATTTAATTTACGAACAACCTATAATCGTTCAATCTGAAATTGGATATTTAGGAATTATATGCAAACAAATAGAGGGAATTCTTTATTTTTTAATGCAAGCTAAGATCGAGCCAGGGAATATTAATAAAATACAAATTTCTCCAACAATTCAAGCAACTAAGAGCAATTTTACACAAAAACATGGCGGCAAAGTCCCTAATTATCTAGAATATTTTTTGAATTCTAATAAATATGATATTATTGTAGATCAAATTCAATCAGAACAATCTTCTAGGTTTTATAAAAAAAGAAATAGAAATATTATTATTGATATTGGAAACGAAAATATTGAAGTACTGTCATCACATATGTGGATGACATTAGGACAAATAAAGAATCTTATGAAATATGATAATTTAGTAAATATGGATACAAGAACAGTAATTTCTTGTATTCCTTATTGTCTCGATTATACAAATATCGAAAATTATAGAAAATACATTAATAACCAATATCTATTTAATTCAATTTTTAACAATGATGAGAGCGAATTATCTAAGGCTTTTGCATTGCTTAATGATTCCAAGATGTTTTCTACTACACGCATCGAACTTTGTTCCTTGAGTTCTTTAAAAACACGGCTTATTAAGAAGGATGAAATAATTTCAAAAACATCATCTAATTTTAAAGTTATTTTTTGCAATTTAGAAATCGAAGGAAGAGAAGTAACGAATTGGAATCAACCATTAATGGAAGCAAGTGGCATTGCATTATTTGTTTTATTTTATGCTAAATTTGGCAATAAATATAAATATTTAGTTAAAATTACCCAAGAATATGGAACATTTGATTGCGCAGAGTTTGGACCGACTATTCAAGAAGAATTTATTGAGATAGGAAAGAACGACAAAGACACTCTCAAATGTATTTATTTAAAACACATGGAAGAAAACATTGGTATTGCAAATAATGTTTTACTTTCTGAAGAAGGCGGAAGATTTTATCACGAACAAAATAGGAACGTCATTATAGAAATAGATAAAGAAGAAATAGAAAAATTACCGAAGGAATACATTTGGCTCGATTATAAAACACTAAATTTAATGGTACAAACTAATAATATTTTAAATATTCAATTAAGAAACTTGTTATCATTGATAGGAGATTCGAAATGAAAAAGATAAAAATTGGAGTATTATGTCCATCTGAAATAGCATTTAGAAGATTTATGCCAGCATTATTAAAGATTGATAGTGCGGAGTTTATAGGGATTGCTCATGCTAATGAAGAAGAATGGTTTGGGTCTGTTTCTTCTACACATAATTTAAACATTATTGATAACGATAACGAAAAAGCATTTAATTTTGTCTCAACTTATGGAGGAAAAGTGTTTAATTCTTTTAATGAAATCATTATTTCTAAAGAAGTTGATGCAATTTATATTCCTCTTCCACCAGCTCTTCATTTTAAATGGGCTAAGCTTGCTCTTTTAAGTGGCAAACACGTGTTCGTTGAAAAACCTTCTACAACGGACTTTAATAATACTAGAGAATTGGTAGAAATAGCTAATGAAAATGATCTCGCTATTTGTGAAAATTATATGTTTATTTTTCATAATCAAATAGATGCTATTGAAGATTTAATCAAAGAAAATGCAATTGGTAAAGTACGCTTATTTAGAATAGCGTTCGGATTTCCTTTTAGAGGAGAAAAAGATTTTAGATATAGCAAAGAATTAGGTGGAGGAGCATTACTTGATTGCGGAGGTTATACATTAAAATTAGCAAGGAGATTACTTGGAGACTCAATCAGTCTTGTTACTCATCAACTTAATTATGACGAAAATTACAAAGTGGATATAGGTGGTTCAGCAACTTTAGTTAATAAACAAAAAGAAATTGCTCAAATATCATTTGGAATGGATAACTCATATAAATGTGAGTTAGAAGTGTGGGGGTCAAAAGGAATTTTACTTAATGAAAGAATTTTTACTACTCCAGAAACATTAAAACCTATCATTCAAATTAAGAATAATAATATCGTAAACGAAATAAAACTAGATGAAGATAATTCATTTCAAAAATCAATTGAATATTTTATAAAGTGTATTTTTGATAAAAAGACCAAAGAAGAAAGTTATAAAGAATTGTTGCTACAGTCTACATTGATTGAGCAATTTAAGGAGGAATAATATGGGCGGAAAAATAATAGACATAGGTTTAGGTGTAAAAGTATATGAACCGGATTATTTTGAAGATTATAGAGGGTACTATTGCGAAAGCTATTCTAAAAGAACTTTAGAATCGTTGGGAGTATTTATCGATTTCGTTCAAGACAATCACTCTTACTCTATTAAAAAAGGGACAATAAGAGGAATTCACTATCAAAATAATCCAATTCCACAAACTAAACTTGTCAGATGCACAAATGGGAAAGTAATGGATTATGCTGTTGATTTAAGAAAAAATTCTCCCACTTATAAAAAATGGGTTTGTGTTGAATTAACAAAGGAAAACAGAAAGCAAATCCTTATTCCGAGTGGATTCGGGCATGGCTTTATCACTTTGACTGATGAGTGTGAAGTATTATATAAAGTAGATGGATTATACGAACATAGTCTTGATAGAGCTATAAAATGGGATGATCCAGAAATAGGCATTGATTGGGAATGTGAAAATCCGATTGTTTCAAAGAAGGATATTGATGCCCCGTATTTAAAAGACTCTGATTGTAATTTATAAAATAATTAAATCTTATAAATGATGTTTCTTTAAAAACACTTTTATTTATTCAAAAGTAAAAAGTTTGTTTTAAATAAAGAATAAAATAAAACACATTTCTTAATATGTGATAGTGATACAAAAATTGTTAGCTAATAAAATTATTTAAAACGATTAAATAAATTTTGAAATTCCAAAAAATGCAATAATATATTGTAATTAGTGCATATAAAACAATTATTCATTACATATCTTATTCAAAACCGGTATAATTAAGAAGCAATGAAGGCAATAAAATGTAAGGAGCTTTTTAATAATTAAAACAATAAGTATTTATGGATAAAATAGGAAAAATGTCAAAAAAATCATCATTAAAAAATAACTTTTTTTTCAATTTTATAAGTCAGATTTTAACGTTGTTAATTCCTTTAATAACCACTCCATATCTTGCGCGAATTTTCCATGAATCTGGAAATGGTCAAGTTGCTTTTGCAAATAATATATTAACGTATTTTACAATGATTGCAAATTTTGGTTTTGCAATATACGGTCAAAGAGAGATTGCAAAATATCAAGATAATAAATACATGAGAAGCAAAACCTTTTGGGAAATTATATTAATAAGACTTTTTTTAGTGTTGTTTTCAATATCAATTCTTTTTGCAACGTTATCAGTGAATTTATATGGCGAAAGTTATACTTTACTTATTTTAATTGGTTCAATTCAAGTCTTTGGAATTATTTTCGATGTTAATTTTTATTATCAAGGTCAAGAAGATTTCAAATCAATTGCAATTAGAACATTAGTTTTAAGATTGATTTGTTTAATTTTCATTTTTATATTTGTAAAAAAAGAAACTGATATGTGGATATATATTTTGATTTTTTCATTATCAGTTGTTTTGTCAAATCTCGTTATGTGGCCAAAACTACGAAAAAGTATTACTAAAATCAGCTTTAAAGAATTAGAATATAAAAAACATGCTTTTCCATCTTTTATTATATTTTTGTCAATAATGGCTGCAACTGTATTTGGAACATTAAATAATTTGATGATCGGTTATCTTTGCCCTAATCCAGATTATGAAAATGGTAATTATTTTCAAGGCATGAAGTTAAATCAAACAATACTTATGTTAGTGATTGTAATTGATTCGATCATGGTTGCGAGAAACTCTTACGATCATGCAAATGGGGATGATGAAAAAGTAAAAGAACATATTAATTTTGCTTGCGATTATGTTTGGCATATTGGAATACCATTACTTATAGGAATGTGTGTTTTATCTAACAGTATTAGTTCTTGGTTTTTAGGAGAAGGATATGATGAAGTACCAATGATCCTGAATATTTTATCAGTTAGATTTATCACTAGTGCTTTAGGTTGTGTATTTGGGAATCAACTTTTTATTGCAATTGGCAAAGAAAAATATAATATAATTGCACATATTATAACAACGATTACAATACTAATATTGAACTTTATTTTTATACCACTTTATGGGGCAATTGGAGCAGCAATTACTTGTGCAATTGCTGAAAGTGTTGATTGTTTGGTACTATTAATAATTGCAATTAGAACAAAAAAAGTTTCTTTAAAGAAAATACTACCAATGACTATTAAGCCATTACTCGCCTCGTCATTAATGTTTGTGGTTATTTTCTTTATGAACAAATATATTACTTATTCAGTATGGTCTTTTTTACTTATTGCATTAGTTGGGCTCGTTATATATATAGCAGCTTGCTTTATAATTAAAGATAGTTTCTTTATTAACTTATATAATAGATATGTTAAAACCTTCTTTAAAAGGAATAAACAATAGTTGAATGTTTGAATCAACTCTTATATAATTAAAAATAAATGTAAACGAAAAAAATGGAGAATAATAATGAAATTAGTTAAAAAAATAATAAAATATGCAAAAAAAGTTTTCAAAGAGAGCTTTTATCATTATAAAAATTTCGGCTTAAAATATTCTTTTTCTTTTTTTGTTACTAGTATATTTAGAAAATATAAATATAAAACACGTTTAATGGCAATATCTATTTTAGAAAAAGAATTTGGAAATGATTTTTTTGATCTCGATACTAGCGGTTTTAAAATTCCTAAAATCGATAATGAACAAAAAAATATTTTCCTTTTTTGGGCGCAAGGAATTGATAAACTTCCTGAATTACAAAAAGAGTGTCTCAAAAGAATTAATAAATTTTATAGTGACTACAACATCCATTTATTAGATTTAAATAATTTTGAACAATATGTTCATATAGAAAAACATATAATTAATTTATTTAATGAGAAAAAAATAACCATCGAGACATTTTCGGATATATTAAGATTCAATCTCTTATTTACGCGCGGGGGGGGTCTGGTGTGATTCTACATTATTATTTTTTGAAAGATATGATATGTTTGAAACAATCCAAAAAAATGGTTTTCTTAGCATAAACCATGATTCAAAAATTAAAAACGAACTTTGGGGAAAAGTATTTGAGTCAACCTATACAACATTTTTCTTAGGAACATATAAAGGAAATGATATTATGAAATATTGTGTTATGTTTTATAATAAGTTCTATGAAAAACATAATTTTGCAATTGATTATTTTATGAATGACTATATATTATGTATTATTAAAAAACGTCGCATTGACAGAGACATGCTTTCTAAGATTCCTTATACAAGTGGTTCTCCATTTGCGTTAATGGATACTTTAGAGGGAAAAACTCTTTTTGATATTAATACTTATAGAGCTGTTCCGCAAAAAATACAAAGAAGAAATCTAAATCTTGAAAAACTTAAAGCGATTCTTAATGAAATAGATATGACGAATAATATTTTATAAGGTGAACAAAAAGCAAATATTTAATAGAATATTTCTTCATTAGAACAGTATTAAAATTTATATTAAGGATTATTTTTGGAAGTTTTAAAAAATGATTTAAATATCAAAAACTAATAATGGATATAATTTAAAAAGAGAATTTTAATTGCAACTATTGCTTAATAGAAATAAATAAAAGGAGCGAATAAAATAGGGATAAAATTTTAATGGAAAAGATTGATTCAATTTATGTTATTTATAAAGAACTGTATGAGAAAAAAGTTCCTTCGATATTAAAACGTTTTGTGATTTACAACTGTTGTATAGAATTCAGAATTACTCGCTATTACTATTTATGCAATTATTGTTATTATAATCACAAAAAAATATCCTATCTGTTTTATAGATATATGTTAATTAAATTAAGACACGTGTCTGGTGTAAATATTTCTTATGCTGCTAAAGTCGGGGGGGGGGGTTATTATTAGACATGCGTGTTCTATAATAATAAATGCTTCAACTGTTATAGGTGATAATTGCAAATTATCACAAAATACAACGATTGGTGCTAAACTAGGCCAAGATTCAAATGGGGTCAATCAAGTACCGATTATAGGAAACAATGTTGATATAGGCGCTAATGTTTGTATAATTGGCGGTGTTCACATTGGAGATAATGTTTTTATTGGTGCTGGATCAGTAGTAGTAAAAGATGTTCCTAGTTATTCAATTGTTGCAGGTAATCCTGCAAAAATAATAAAAAAGTATAATCACGATACAAAGAATTGGGAAAGGGTATAATGTCTCATTCATATAAAATATTATTTTTTTCATAATGTTAATTTTGCCACTTAAACTATTATGATAAATGCCTATAAAATTTGTCCTGGTCTGTTCTATGACTTCTTTCGACTTT
>JAVXGI010000005.1:0-58779 GCA_036657515.1 Bacilli bacterium | reverse complement strand
TATTAGTAAATAAAGTAAAAATAATTGATATAGTCATGTATATTCTATATAATACAAGTTATATGAAAACATTAGGATTACTTTTTAGATCGTTATACAGTAACAGCGCAGTCGTAGACGGCGCAAGAGGAAAAAAATGGTGGTATGCCATTATATTCTTCTTACTTTCAACGATAATTTCAGTCATACCAATTGTCACTACTACTGCTCTTGTTAATGGCGGTCAATTCTTAGCTGCTAACGCCTATAACCTTGATAGAGCATTACCAGCATTTAGTACATTTCTTGATAAGAAAAAACTTGATCTCGTAATTGACAGTAGCAAAGGAACATTAAACGGAGACGGAACACTTAGTATTGCAACATGGAACACTGCACTTGGTGAAACAACCGATCCAAAAGCTCCTCTTCCAGTACCTTTCAAATATATTGAAAAAATTATGGTACCAGATTCTACTCTTAATCCAACCGGATCTTCTAAAGACATAACTATTCTTGAAGTCTATAACTTTACTACATTTAAAAACGAACTTATTTCTGAAAACATAACTCGCATATTAAAAGGTGATGTAATCACTGCTACTATGCCAGATGTCCCAACAAAATATGAAACCAAAGATTTAAAAAGAACTATTTCCTTTCTTATCCTTGGCAAAGATACCTATACAATCTACAAATTTCCAAACAACAAAACTAACTACTCCGCAACTGGTGGAGATTACTTAAACTTAAAAGATATTAAAAGTTTAAGTGAAGTTAAAACCTATGAAGATTGGCAAAAATTTGTTGAATTAGGTTATATGAATACAAAAAACAAAAATTGTTTAGTCCAAACATCAATCATGCTTGGAATAAACGCTGGTATTGTACTATTAATGGGATTAATGTTCTTCATCCTTACTAGAGGAAAAGCAAACCCATATCGTTCTTATACATTCTGGGAGTGCATGAAGATCTCATTCTGGTCAATGTTATCTCCTGCTATCTTGTCTCTTGTCTTCGGTTTCTTCTTAACACAGTTTGCTACACTTATCTTTGTTCTAATATTTGGTGTAAGAGCAATGTGGCTATCTATGAAGCAACTAAAGCCAATTGCTTAAAAACTATAAAAAATAAAATAGGATTCACGCATCGTGAATCCTATTTTTTTATTCTTAATTATTTGTTATTTAATCGCCGTAGTCGCTTCCTCTTGATTTATCTTCAACAAAAATCATAAGAGGATCGGTAACGTCTGTTATCTCTTTAAAGACATATCCTTCGACATCAAGTGCAGGGGCTTCAAAGTCTCCTGTAAAAATTACTTTCTTATTTGTTTTGACTAATTGCATCATTTTATCTATAATTCTATCAATAGACTTTTTGTGATGTGCAAACATTGCTTGTAATTGTGTATAGAAAATCGGCTCAATATAAAATGAACATTCATTGTCGACAATGAACTTTTTTATAAGAGGGTTATCTAAATCGACTACTTGCTTAAAGCTATTAAATTCAATATATTCCATAACTTATATAGTATAGAGTATTTAAAGAAAGGAGGCAAACAAATGGATGGAAAAGATATAAAAATCGTTGTAACTGATATTGATGGGACATTATTTTCACATACTAAAAACTGTGTACCAGCAAGTTCAATCGATGCTGTTCGTAAACTACAAGCAAAAGGAATAAAAGTATTCCTCTGTTCTGGTAGAAATAAGTATCTTATTGGTAAAACTGGAATTCTTGACATCATTAAACCAGATGGTTTAATTACGATGAATGGAAGTTCTGTTATTATTGATGGAAAAGTAATTTATAAATATCCGATACCAGAAACTGTTGTTGATGCTTTGATTAAGTTTTCAAAGAGATTAAAATTTGGTTTAACCTTAATTGAACTTGATGAAGGTCATATTAACTACATTGATGATCGTGTTATTTCAGCTCATGAAAAGTATAAAACAAGATTCCCACAACCAAGAAGTTATCCAAATCATTACGACCGTACAGTCTATCAAGCAATTTGTTTTTGCGATGAACTTGATGAATCGCTGTTCTTACCACATATTAGTGGTGCAAAAAGTGCAAGATGGGATGAATATGCAGTTGATATCATGCCAACAGGAAGTGATAAAGCAAAAGGCTTATTAGCACTACTTGAATATCTAAAGTTAACACCAGAAAATGTCATGGCATTAGGTGATGGTAACAATGATATGGAACTAATTCAATTCGCAGGAATTGGAGTAGCAATGGGAAATGCAGTTCAATGCTTAAAAAACGAATCTGACTTTGTTACCGATAATATCGATGACGATGGTTGGGCAAATTCATTTAAAAAATTAGGGATAATTGATTAGGATTATTTATGATAGGTTTCGTTATTAAGAATTTTAAACGACCTATATATTTGTTCTAATAAAATTACCCTACTCATTTGATGAGTAAGGGTTAAGTGTGAAAGCTTAATCTTTTCTTTTGCCAATTTTTCTATTTTAGCAGAAAATCCTAAAGAACCTCCGATAATAAAGGTTACATTAGTTAGTGAATTACTAAGATAAGTATTGAACTTTTCCGAAAGTTCAATTGAATCATATTCAATTCCTTTTAAATCAAGGAGAACGATATAATCGTTTTCTTTAATTACTTTCTTAATGTTTTCAAATTCTTTATCTTTTACAACCGTATCAAGCGCAGCATTAGAATTTGCATCTATTTTTTCATCTTTTACTTCAATAATATTAAGTTCAATGTAACGCGATAAACGTTTAACATATTCATTTTGCATCTCAACATAATATTTTTCTTTAAGTTTGCCTACGCAAACTATTTTTATTTTAAGCATAAAGCATTAACCCTTAATAACATTCCATTGTCTTGCTATTAATATCTTTACTTTATCTTTATATATAAATGAATTATCTAGTGCCTCATAGATCTTTTTATCTGAATTACATTGATCGGAAACATGAGCAAGAATAATTTCTTTTGTATTAGAACCAACAACCATATTTAAATATTCTACACATTGTTTATTTGATAAATGCCCTGCATTTCCCATAATTCTTAACTTAAGAGCTTCTGGTCTATTTGAATTTAATACCATATTACAATCATGATTTGATTCAATCATATAGTAGTTTTTATCATGCATAATAGCGATTGTTTCTTGTGGAATAAAACCAGTATCGGTAATATAAAAGAATGATTCTCCATTAATTATAAACGAATATCCGCAAGAAGAAGGAGCATCGTGCGATGTTAAAAACGGTATGACTTTAAAAGTTTTAAAGTCATACGTATAATACGGACTTAAATAGTGGTAGGAAGATAAATCTAATGTTCCCTTTAGTGAATATATTTTATTAGAATCAATGGCTTCAATACCAAGCACATGATCACCATGTCGATGGGTAAAGAAATAATGAGTAATATTATCGATATCAATATCACACTTTCTAAGACAAGACAAAAGATAAGATAAGCTAAGTCCTTGATCAATTAATATATATTGCTGAGGATTAATTTCAACTGCAGTAGCGTTTCCTTTAGAACCGCTAGCAAGTACAAATATTTTCATACTTAATAAGATTTAGTCTTCTTATAGTTATCAATAAAATCATCAGTAGGAGTATCAAATCTAGATAAATTCTTAAAGAATAATAAGTAAGTAGTATTTGTTTGTCCGTTTCTATTTTTAGCAACATTAATTTCCACAGTAGAAGTTAATACATCACCAATTTCTTCTTTAATTCTTTCTCTTTCACGATCTACTGGAGCAAAAGTAGCTTCAGCACTTCCAGGTTCTTTATTACTTTTTTTATCGTAATAGTCATCTCTATATAGAAGTAAAATCTTATCTGCATCTTGTTCAATATCTCCAGAATCTCTAAGATCAGACATCTCTGGACGTTTATTTGTTCTTGATTCAACACCACGAGAAAGTTGAGAAATAACAACAACTGGTATCGAAAGTTCTTTAGCAAGAGCTTTTAATTCATGAGATATTGCTCCAACTTGAATACGATTAGATTCATATTTTTTATCTGTTGTAATAAGTCCAATATAGTCAATTAGAATCATTGATAAATTAGGATTCTCTGCTTTAAATTTTCTTGATTTAGTAACAAGTTCACCAATTTTTATATTAGGAGTAGGATCAATAAAAATTGGTGTCTTTTCCATTTGTTTAATGCCTTCACCAATCTTTACCATATCTTTATCATTAACGTTTCCGGTTAATATTTTCGATAAATCAACGTTTGAAACACTTGCTAATATTCTTGTTCCTAATGCTTCCGGACTCATTTCTACTGAAAATATTAACACCGGAGTCATTGTGCGAGATGCGACATTATATGCAACATTTACTCCAAATGCTGTTTTACCAACAGAAGGACGAGCAGCAATGACGATAACTTCTCCTTTATTAAAACCTAAGGTGATTTTATTAAGAAGAGGATATCCAGTATCAAGTCCAACAAGACTTGAAGAACTATGTTTACTTATTTCGATATTATTTCTAATAACATTACTAATTTCTTTTAAATTTCTAAATCCACTTACTCTTCTATTAGCAGTAATAGCATTAATTTCTGCTTCACTGTTGCCAAGAAAAGAATTGTCATCTTCAAACGACTTAGAAAAATATTTTGTTTCTAAGTCGTGAAAAGTATTTAATAATTCTCTAGCATTTGTTTTATCACGTAATATTTTAGCTGTTTCTTCAACGCCTTCATCGGTTAAATATTGATCAAGTAATTTTGAAAGAAAATTTACTCCACCAATTTTACTAAGAACACCATTGTTTTCAAGAACGGCACCAACTGTTGAAATATCAAGAGACATTTTATTTTCATATAAAGACACGAACACTTTAAAAATTTCTTTTAATGAATAATCAGTAAAATCATTTTCATTTAGCTCATTTACAATAAATTTAGCATTTGTTTCATTTCCAAGTGCAGCACTAATTAAATAAGCTTCTGCTTGTTTGTTTGTTGGCAACGCATTAGCCATTATTTTCCCTCACTTACATGAACTTTGATAACACCAATTACGCCTTTAAATAATTCAATTTTAAGCATTGTTATACCAAATGCATTTATTGGAAATTTTTCAACAAATTTTCTTTTATCAATTTCAATTTTAAATTTAGTTTTTAACTCATTTTCGACTTGCTTTAAAGAAATAGTTCCACACATTCTGCCATCAGCAGCTGGTTTAGCTGTGAATTCTAACGTAACTTGTTCAAGTAATTCTTTTGCTTTATTAGCTTCTGCTTTAGCTTTTTCTATTTTATCTGCTTCAGCTTTTTTCTCGTCAGCTAAAATTTTTATAGCAGTGTCAGTATGACGTACTGCAAGTTTATTAGGGATAAGGAAGTTTGATCCATATCCGTCTTTAACTGTAATAATTTGTCCGGTTTTTCCAACACCTTTAACATCGCTTAACATAATAACTTTCATAATTAATTCTCCTCTTTTCCTTCACCTGGTTTTATTTTAGATTCATTTAAGTAATCTTTTAAATTTGATAATAAAATAGTTTCAATTTCGCTGCAACTCGTACTTTTAAAAGTAACAGCAGATCCAGCAAAATGTCCGCCACCACCCATTTTTTCACAAAGTAATTGAACGTTAACACTTCCATCACTTCGAGCACTTATTTTAACTTCGTTTTCATTAGTTCTGCCAATAACAAAACTTGCTTTTATATCTTTCATATCAACACATCTACTAGCAACTTTACTAATAATTACAGGATCAACAAGTTCTTCTCCAACCGTACAATAAACTATACCAGTATATGGAGTTTTTAATCCAGTTAAGATCTTAGAAATAAGCATTGCTTCTTCAAAATCATCTTTTAAGAATTCATCAGCTGTTACGTTATCTGCTCCAAATTTTCTTAAAACCATGCTTGCTTCAAACGTTCTAATGCCTGAAGTTGAACTACTATAAAATCCAGTATCCATAAATATTCCAGAAAGCATAATCGTAGCATAAGAACTAGGAATAATTATTTGTGGATTAGATGATGCATAATATATAAGTTCAGTAATAAGTTCACATGCACTAGATGCACTTGATTCAGTATATGAGAAAACTGGATTACTAATAAATTCTTCACTTCTTCTATGATGGTCAATAACAATAACTTTTGAACATTCTTCAATTAAATCTTTGTTTAAAGCCATTGAAGGACGATGGAAATCAACAATTACTAATATAGTTTTTGGATTTACACTGTTAATTGCATCTTTTGGACTAATAATTAAATCAGCTGCTTCTTCTTTTGAAAATGTTTGAGAAAAAGCCGAACGGGTTTTTCTTTCAACAAGTTTATAATCATAAACAATTCGAGCATCAAGTCCTAAATAATCACACATTACTTTAACACCTAACGCACTGCCAAGCGAGTCCATATCCATATCGATATGTCCCATAATTAATACGTTTGATGCTTGTTTTAAAACTGAGAAAAGTGAATCAGCTAGTACTCTAACACGAACTTTGTTTTTCTTTTCAACAGCTTCAGTTTTTCCACCATAAAACTGTAAATCACTACCATATTTTGAAACAACAGCTTGATCTCCACCACGTGATATTGCGATATCAAGGGCACTACTAGCCATTTCATTAAGTTTATAAACAGAAGGAAAGTCATGAGCAAAACCAATTGAAAGAGTAGGATTTATTTCGTTTTCACCTTCAATTGAACGAATTGAATCAAGAATTTCAAAGTTATTATCTTGCATTCTAAGTAAAGAATTATAATTACAGATTGCAAAATAAGAGTCATTCTTGTATTTACGTAATAAGACTCCATAAGTCTTAAAATAATCATTAATTTTAGTTCTAACACTAGCAATAACATCAGACGTTTCTTCATCCGTACTAATAATTTCATTAAAGTTATCAATAACAATTATTCCTAAAACAATTGCTTGGTTTTTAGAATATTTAAATAAGTTCTCATATTCTGTCGTATCTTTAAATAGATATACTCCAGCTTGAGCCATATAAATTACATTAAAGAACTTTTCATTAATCGTTACAATTACCGAATTAGAGGTATTAGATCCATATAAATCTCTTAATTTTGGAAAAGCATCTAAAATATTAGTGTCAAGTAACTCATGACAATGAGATTCCATTAATCTATTTTCCCAAAGAATAATTTGATTTTCATCAACTACAATTATTCCAAGTTGTGTAAAATCTAATGATTCTTGAATATTAGAACCAAATAAATCAGCAGTAAGAATATCTTGCTTATATCTTGATCTTTCAATAACAAATACCGATATTAACATAATTATCGCATCTACCGTCACAAACACGGCAGCAAAAATAAAGATAAACGGTACCGTTAAAAGAGTTTGAATATCAAAAGAGTTATAAAAATACATTAAAAACAACGTTAAAATCAAAACAACCTGCACTAATAATGTAAAGTAAGAAACTATTTTAATAGTATTATAAGATTTCTTCATATTAATAATATTATATTATGCTTTTAAGCATAATAAAAGAAAAAAGCCATTCGTTTCATAACGAATGGCTTATTATTTAGTATTAATCAGCAACGTATGGTAATAATGCCATTTTTCTTGCGTTCTTAATTGCTCTTGCGAGTTCTCTTTGATATTTTGCACATGTTCCAGTTAATCTACGTGGAGCAATCTTGCCGTTTGGTGTAACGAACTTCTTTAAAAGTTCGACATCTTTATAATCAATGAACTTCACATTGTTTTTTGTAAAGTAACAGACCTTTTTGTGAGGTCTCATTTTTTTGTATGCCATATTTATTTCCTTTCTTTTGTTTTTTTAGTTAGAATGGGAGATCTTCGTCTCCAGACATGATATCGATATCAGATGTACCTGAAGATTCAGTGTTTTCTTCAACGAAAGCTGAGGAATCTTCTGTTCTTTCAGATTTAGGTGATAAGAATTGAACGTTTTCAGCAATTATTTCAACAACTTGGACATTAACGCCACTATTGTTTTTATAAGATCTTTGAACGATTCTTCCTTCAACACCAACAAGCGATCCTTTTTTAGTATATTTAGCGATATTATCTGCTAAACCATTCCATGCAACACATGGAATAAAACTTGTAGTTTTTTGTCCATCAGCGCCTTTGGTCATATTATCGACCGCGACGGAAAAGGAAACTACTGAATTGTTGTTTGCTGTTGTTCTTTTTTCTGGATTTCTTGATAGTCTTCCAACTAATACTACTCTATTAATCATACACTCTCCTTTTTATTCTTGATCAATCGTTACTAAATGGCGTAAGACATTAGTATTGATTAAGACTAAACGATTAAATTCATTAATAGCTTTTTGATCACCCTCAAATTTAACAAGAACGTAATAGCCTTTCGTTTCTTTCTTAATTTCATAAGCAAGTTCACGAAGTCCCCATTCATTGACTTTACCAACTTTAGCTCCGTTTGTTGCTAAAATGTTGTGTAATGATGCAATGAGTGTTTTACGTGCGTCATCATCGAGTGAAGGTCTTAAAATATACATTAATTC
Source organism: Bacilli bacterium (assembly GCA_036657515.1). Lineage (GTDB taxonomy): Bacteria > Bacillota_I > Bacilli_A > RFN20 > CAG-826 > Alectryobacillus. The sequence goes on along the minus strand of JAVXGI010000005.1, from coordinate 50,247 downwards.
GTACTTTTTCATATGTACCCCTCCTTTGGACATCTGACTACTTTCGGTGAAGTAGTAGGACATAACTATATTTGCATATAGAAATGCATTTATATTATATATATATAATAGACGTTTGTCAAAACACATTTTTGATAGGCACAATATCAAAATTAATAAAAAAATCGTCCACACCTATATAGTGGGGACGATTTAAACTTTTTAGCAAAAAAAGTTAAAATATATTATCTATCTTTCATACATGGAAAGAGTATTACTTCTCTAATAGATTGTTCGTTAGCAAGTAACATAATTAATCTATCAATTCCCATTCCAACGCCACCTGTTGGAGGCATACCATATTCAAGAGCTTCAATAAAATCATAATCCATTTCATTAGCTTCATCATCGCCTAATTCTTTTGCTTTAATTTGAGCTTCAAATCTTTCAATTTGATCAAGTGGATCATTAAGTTCACTATATGCGTTGCAAACTTCAAATCCAGCCATATATAATTCAAATCTTTCAGTAAAACGAGGATCTTTACTCTTTTTTGTAAGTGGAGATATTTCAATTGGATGTCCTGTTACAAATGTTGGTTGAATTAAATCACCTTCACAGAACTTTTCAAAGAATTCATTAAGAATAAATCCAGTACTTGTCATATGAGTTTCTACTTTAATGCCGTTTTGAGCAGCAAGTTTCTTTGCTTCTTCAAATGTAATATCTGCTGTAAAATCAATTCCAGTTTTATCTTTAACTAACTCAGCCATTGATACCCATCTAAATGGTTTACTAATATCTAAAACAAGTTCACCAAATGTAATAACATCACTATGTAAAACTTCTTTAACAGTATTTCTAATTACGCCTTCCATTAAGTTTCTCATTGATTGAAGATCACCAAATGCTTCATATAGTTCAACTGTTGTAAATTCAGGATTATGTTTTGTATCCATTCCTTCATTTCTAAAGAGTCTTCCAATCTCATATACTTTTTCAAGTCCACCGACTATTAATCTTTTAAGTGGTAATTCAGTTGCAATACGTAAATAAAAATCTTTATCTAATGTATTATGATGTGTAACAAAAGGACGAGCAGAAGCTCCACCTAATATTGGTTGAAGCACTCCGGTTTCAACTTCTACAAATCCTAAATTATCAAAATAATTTTGAATTGATCTAATAATTCTTGGTCGTAATAGTGCCACACGTTTTGCATCATCGTTTACAATCAAATCAATATATCTTTTTCTATATCTTTCTTCAATATCAGTTAAACCATGAAATTTCTCAGGCAAAACTTTGAGTGATTTTGTAAGGAATGTATACTTTTCCACTCTAATAGTTAATTCTCCGGTTCTCGTGAACATTAATCTACCATATAAACCAACAAAATCACCGATGTCGGTAAGTTTTAATACTTCATAATCATGTTCTCCAACAACATCAATTCCAATATAAGCTTGTATTTTTCCAAACTTATCTTGAATATTCATGAAACTAGCTTTTCCCATACGACGAACAGACATTACTCTGCCAGCAACATTTACATATATATGATTAGCTTCTAGTTCTTCATTTGTTTTTCCTTCAACTGCTTCTCTTGCAGTTAAAGAATTATGAGTTCTTTCATACTTTTCGCCAAAAGGATCGACTCCGAGTTCTTTTAATTTATTTATCTTTTCTCTTCTAACGAGTTCTTGGTCATTTAATAATTCTTCCATAAGTTTCTCCTTTAGTCCCTGTCTAATATAATACTATATTTATACAATTTATCAATTATTTGAATGAAAATAAGTATATTCTTAATTACTTTAAGCTTTCACAGGTATCATAATGATTTAATATATCTAAAACATCTTGTTTTCTAACAATATTTGAAGATAAATCTTTTCTAATGTTTTTTGAATTTGGAAAACTACTAAAGAATTTTGGAGCAATTCCACGTAGTAATCTAATTGCTAATTCTTCACCTTTTTCTTCAATTAATAACTCCATATATTGAGTTAAAAACTTCTTTTGAGTAGCAAAATCCCTGCAAATCTCAACTGGATCATTATTTGTTAATGCATTATTAATTTCTAAAGCTAATAAAGGATTTCCAATTCCTCCACGAGCAAGCATCACAGCATCAGCTCCCGTAATTTCAATTGCTTTCTTGGCATTTTCAACAGAAAAAATATCACCTGATACAATAAATGGAATATTAATATATTTCTTTAAATCTTTAATTTTTTCATATTGAGCAAGTCCGGTGTAACCTTGCTTTGCAGTTCGTACATGAACTGCAAGGAGTGCTACTCCTGCTTTTTCAGCCATAGTTGCAATCTCATATACGTTTATTGAATTATCGTCCCACCCAAGTCTTATTTTACAACTTACTGGTTTGCTTGATGCTTCAACGATTGCAACAAGTAATTCTTCTAATGCGGTTGGCGATTTTAACCAACTAGATCCGCCATTATTTCTGGTAACTTTATAAACTGGGCAAGCTAAATTTAGATCTAAAATATCATATTTTATCGGCATACTTTCAAGGATTTTAACTGCTTTAACAAGATTCTCTTTATTACCACCAAATAATTGAACAGCAAATAATGATTCTTTATTATTGGTATAAAGTAATTTAGTTGTTTCGGCGTTTTGATAAATCAATCCGCAATCAGATATCATTTCACTATAAGTTAAGCCAATACCAAATTGACGGTAAAATTCCCTATACGCAAAAGAAGTTATGCCTGCCATAGGGGCAAGCACAACTTTCTTTTTGCTAAATATTTCTTTAAAATCTATACTATTTGTTTTCATCATTAGGTAATTCAACATCTGGTAAAACTACGCTATCAACTTCTGGAACTTCTACTTCAGGAATGATTGTATCAGCTGGTTTTACCACAGGTTTTACAAATCCTTCAAGAGATCTATGTTCTAATAAATAGGCAATTTGTTCAGAAGTAATTGATTCAATTTCTAATAATGTTTCAGCAATTAGAATAATATCATCTTTCTTTTCTTTAATTAAAGCAACAGCAGTAGCATGTGCTTCATCAATAATTGCACGAATTTCTTTATCAATTGCTTTGGCAACATCACTTGAGAAATTACGTGAGGTATTTGTATAATCACGACCAAGGAATACGTTACCATTTGGTTGTTCGTATTGAATTGGTCCAAGTGAAGACATACCATATTCAACGACCATTAAACGAGCAATGTGTGTTGCCATTTCAATATCGTTTGATGCTCCGGTTGAAATATCATCAAAGAAAACTTCTTCAGACGATCTTCCACCAAGATATCCAACAATACGGGCAAATAATTCTTTTCTTGTAAGTAAGAATCTATCTTGTTCTGGTGTCATAAGGACGTGTCCACCGGTATTACCACGTGGAACAATCGTAATCTTTTGAACTTTATCACTATCTTTTAAATTTAGTCCGATAACAGCATGACCTGCTTCGTGGAAGGCGATCATACGTCTTTCAGTAGTGGTCATTGATCTTGAAGATTTAGCAGGACCGCCAATTCTTCTATCAATTGCTTCATCGATTTCAGTTATACCAATTGTTGATTTGTTTTCACGAACAGATAATATTGCAGCATCATTAAGTACAGCTTCAATATCAGCTCCGGAGAAACCAACTGTACGTTTTGAAAGATTTGCAAAATTTACTGTTTCATCAACATTTTTGCCTCTTGCATGAACTGCGAATATTGCTTCTCTTCCTTTTAAATCTGGTAAACTAACAGTAATTTTTCTATCAAATCTACCAGCTCTTAATAAGGCTGGATCAAGAACGTCATCTCTATTAGTTGCAGCTATGACAAGAACTCCACTATTATCAGCAAAACCATCCATCTCAACTAATAATTGGTTAAGAGTTTGTTCACGTTCATCGTTTCCGCCACCCATTCCTGTTCCACGTTGTCTACCAACGGCATCGATTTCATCAATGAAAACAAGGCAAGGAGCGTTAAGTTTTGCGGTTTTAAATAAGTCTCTTACTCTACCAGCACCAACTCCGACAAACATTTCAACAAAATCAGATCCAGAAACTGAGAAGAAAGGAACGCCAGCTTCTCCAGCAACTGCTTTTGCAAGTAATGTTTTACCAGTTCCAGGAGCACCTACTAAAAGGACGCCTCTAGGTAATTTAGCACCAGCTTTTGTATATTTTGCTGGAGCTTTTAAATAGTCGACAAGTTCAACCATTTCAGCTTTTTCTTCATCGCATCCAGCAACATCTTTAAATCTAATTTTACTATTTTCAACTCGACGTGCACGGGATTTATTATAATCCATTGCTTGTTTATTTGATCCACCAACTGAACCCATAAACATCTTAATTAAGAAGTAACCTCCAACTACAAATAAAAGAGTAAATATAATTGTTGGTAACCAAGTTATAAATCCATCAGGTTTATAATTTCCTTGAGTAACTTTTCCATAGACATTGCTATTGGCAATTTCTCCAGCATTAGCATAATCTTTAACAGCAAAACTCATGTTTGCTACCATATATTCATGGATGGTTCTTTCTGGAATAGTTGTTGTATCCATTTTATCAGTAGTTCCAATATAGGCTTTATTTTCGTCAACTTTATAAGAGCTTCCGCCATTAACTCCCATATATTCATCATAATTCATAGTAAAAGTATATTGAACAATGTTTTTACTTTGTAGTGATGTTACATCAGCTTCTGTATAGTAACCACTTACTTTTACCATTCTTCCGTCGTATTCTTCATTAACCGATAATACCTTTATGTTTAAGACTATTGAATCACCATTTTGATTTATTATTTCGTTACGTGAAAGTATCTTTGCTTTTGGCATCGACATATTGACAAAAAACCAAATCATAAAACCAATTAAGCTAATGGTAACAATAGACATTAAAAGTTGAGGGAGTATAGATTTTTTTCCGTTATTGCGTTTATTCATATTATTGATAACACTCCTTTCATAATCATGATACAAAGTATCACTACGAATTATATAACAAATATCTTAATAAATAAAACAATTTACTTACTCATTCTTCATATTGCGCACTAGAAGGCAATAGAAACAATTTATCACAAGAAAAATTAAGGATATTCGTATTAAATTGATCTTCCTCTTCTCGATAACGAGGAGAGTAAATTAATGCACCATCTTTACTATATATTGCTGGCCATAATTTTCTAAGAGAACAAGGAATTTTACAATCGATCAGGAATCTGCGGACTTTTTTAGGTTTATTATTGACAACAATATTTTGTGATTCAACAAGTGGAGAGAGATAAATTTCCCCAATATCATAGGTGGGAAATTTATCTTTGAAAATATTTACATTAAGTCCTAGTAATTTAATTCCTTCTTCGAAATTAAGTTTGTATTTTTTACTTAACTCTGCCGTTGCTACAACCATTATTGTTTCGTTTTCAAGGACAATCGAATAAGTTTTATCGATAGGATAAATTTTATTGTTTTTCCCATTATTAATATCTTCAAAGATATGTTTAATTATTCCAACATTAGGAAATAGATTGGTACAGTTTTTAACTAGATTTACAATGGCGTGAGAAAATAAATAGTAGTCACTAGAAGAACAGGTTTTAATGTTTTCTCTTTCATAAAGATTATCTGCAGTAATACGAATATATAGATCTTTTAAGGCTTCATTACATAATGAAATTTTATCTATTGCTTCTTGTTTTAATGCTAAAGACATTTTATCAACAATAGTGTGTCTTATTTTATTTCTTGTATGTCTATCTTCTAGGTTTGTTGAATCAATTGAGTAAGGAATCATGTTCTCATTAACATAATTCATTATTGTTTTCTTATCATAAACAAGTAATGGTCTTTTAACTAACATCGATTGAATATATGTTTCTTCTGTAATCCCTTCAAAAGTTGGATATGATTTTCTTTGCTGATTAAATATCCGCGTTTCAATACTATCATCACAATGATGAGCGGTTAATAAAACATCACAATTTTCTTTTCGATATATTTCAGCAAAAAAATCATATCTAAAATATCTAGCATCAGCTTCAAAGTTCTTTTCATTTGATTTGTGATAAGTTTTTTTAAATAATTTAATTTTGTTTTCTTCGCAAAATTTTGTTAGTGCGTTTTCTTCTAAATCTGATTCTTTTCTGGTTTTATAATTTACGTGAGCAATAACAAAATTAAATTCGTTTTTTAAAAGTAATGATAACAAACACATTGAATCGGGTCCAAACGAGCAACCTAAAAGATATTTTTTCTTCTTATCTAAATCTAAAGTTTCATTTATTGTTGTTAATAATTTCATACATTTTATCCGCCTCTTCAATGCGAGCGTTTTCACGAAGTTCTAGTACTTTAACTTTTACTTGGCGAGCATTTAAATTTAATTCAAGAACATCATTTATTTTCACTTCTTCTGATGGCTTAACAGCCTTTCCATTAACAAAAACCCTGCCATTCTCACATATTTCTTTGGCAATGGTTCTTCTTTTTATAATTCTTGAGACCTTTAAAAATTTATCTATTCGCATTTTTTGCTACCTTCATATACCTTACTACATATATTAATTATATCATTAAAGTCTTCTAACCATCTATTATCTTTTCTTAATGCTATTTTAATTAATCCATTAGAAGTGGTTATTTTTGTTTTCTTTGAATACTTAAATAATGAACTAAATAAAGTAAAACCAATTCCATCAACTTTATTATAAAGATTAGATAAATAAAGTTGAATATCGTCTTTAGTTTCGATATATTTTTCAAATATGTCTCTTTTTAAACAAATTTTAATTCTTCTGTTTAAAAGAAGATTGTTCGTTTCTGTTGGAATATTGCCATAAATATCAATAATCTTTTTGATCGTTTTTTCAAGATCATCTAATGTATCAGAATCATTTATTAATTGGTAAATTTCAAATTTATTGTTATCAATTGCATATTTATCAGGAATAAATCCATTAATAAGCATCTTTTGATATTCAATATCTTTCTTTTTGTCGACTCCATTTTGCTTTTCGTTAATTGCTTCGTTTAATAGTTTTAAATATAAATCGATGCCAACTTCGTTAATAAATCCAGCCTGTTCCGCTCCTAAGATATCTCCTGCACCTCGAATCATTAAATCTCGTTGAGCAATTTTATATCCACTACCTAATTCTGTAAATTCTTGTATCGTGTTTAAACGCTTTTTAGCAGAATCATCCATTTTTTTGTCTGGTTTATACATCAAATATGCGTAGGCTAATCTATTTGATCTTCCTACTCTTCCTTTTATTTGATAAAGTTGAGCTAAACCAAATCTATTTGCATCTTCAACAAGCACTAAATTAGCATTAGCTATATCAATTCCGTTTTCAATAATTGTCGTTGTAACAAGAACATCCACATTGCCTAAATAGAATTCATTCATGATTTCATCAATTTCATTTTTGTCCATTTGTCCATGAACTGCAGCGATTTTTGCACCTGGAAGATGTTTTGCTATCTCATCCGCTCTTTTAAAAAGCGTTTCAATATTGTTGATTACGTAATATGCTTGTCCGTGACGTACTAATTCTCTACTTAATAATTCATAGACCATATCTTTATCATATTTTACTAAATAAGTTTGAATTGAAGTCCTATTTTTAGGAGCGGTATTAATTAAAGACATTTGTTTCATACCAACAAGAGACATTTGTAATGTACGTGGAATTGGAGTGGCACTTAATGTTAAAACATCAATATTTGGAAACATCATTTTTATCTTTTCTTTATGTTCAACTCCAAATCTTTGTTCTTCATCTATTATTAAAAGACCTAAATCTTTATAGTTAATCTTTTTTGATAAGGCTTTATGTGTGCCTATAACAAAATGAATGGCACTAGTACCAATATCTTTAGCAGCATTATTAAATTCTTTTACTGATAAAAAACGTGTCATGCAAACAACTCTTATATCATAACGAGAAAATCTTTCGATTGCTCTTTCATAATGTTGTTTTGCAAGTAAAGTTGTAGGACAAAGCAATAATACTTGTTTTCCGCTATTAATAGCTTTAAAAGCAGCTCTAAAAGCTAGTTCTGTTTTACCAAATCCAACATCACCACAAATTAATCTATCCATCGAAAGAGAAGATTCCATATCTTTTTTAATATCACTTAATGCCGTTTCTTGATCTGGAGTTAATTGATAATCAAAATCATTTTCAAATTGTTCTTGATATATATCATCCTTCGCAAAAGAGATACCTGGTTTACTAGCTCTTTCTTGATATAAAGCAACAAGCTTATCGGCAAGATCGCTAACTCTTTTTTTAATTTTTTCTTTAGTTTTTTCCCATTTACCATTAAATAATTTACTAAGACTTGGAGTATAGCCTTCTCTTGATATATATTTTCGTATTAACTTAAATTGTTCAAGAGGAACATAAAGTACATCATCATCCTTATAGATAATTCTTATATAGTCATTTGTAAGATTATTGTTTGTAATTTGTTTTAACCCATCATATTTACCTATCCCATAATTTTCATGAACTATATAATCCCCAACTTTTAGTTCATCATATGATTTAAGTACGGTCCCTTGCTTAAATTTAGTGGAATATTTACTAAAATTATTTTTATAACCAAAAATTTCTTTTGGAGTTAGATAAACTACACCTGCATCACTAAACTCAATACCATTCGATAACGTATTAATTTCTAAAAATATTTTATGGTTTAATAAATACTCAACATCCAGTTCTTTATAAAAAGCATCTAGCACATTTTTCTTATAAAAATCCATTTGTTGTTCCGAAATAAAACATATGTGAATAATATATTTATTCAAAACATAAGAATCGAGGTTTAGTTTGCTATCTAAAAGATTTTTTGAGTAATACGTAGGAAGTTTAACATTTATAGAAGTAGGATTTTCAATACTAATTTCATTATTTTTTATAATTCTGCAATTGATCTTATTAAATATATCTTCATAAAATAATGATAAGGTATTGATGTTTTTGCCTTGCTGATTAAGCTTATTTAGAAAATCCACAGAATCACTTAATAGCAAATTATAACCAATTATAGTTGCATCATAATTTGAAAATATGCAGGTTCTGCAGTGAAAATAGTCAAAAATAGTATTTTGATTTATTGAAAGTGATGAAAAATATTTATACAATCTAGGCTCTGAAGACCAATTACTAAGTAGCATTAAATCAGCATCAGTATTAGATAATATTTCAGGATTAACTTCTGTTGCTTCTTTTTTTGCTTCTTCTATTATTGATTGAGAATTTTGTGAAATATCTTCTTCCGTAACTATAAAATCTTTTGAAGGAATAATATCAACTTCTTCAACTTCTTTAAAACTTTCCTGTGTCGAAATCTCAAAATAAGTTATTTTCTCAACTTCTTCATCAAATAAATCTATACGACAAGGATAATCATTAGTTAACGAAAATATATCTAATATATCTCCACGAATAGCAAATTCACAAGACTTTTCAACTTTGTTTACTAATTTGTATCCACTTTTAAGAAGTTTTTCTCTCGTTTCTTTTAAATTTAACGAACTTCCTTTTGTTATGTGAAAACAAAATTCTTTAAAAATATCTGTTGTTGGATAAAATCTTGCAGCAGCAGCAATATTACATATTAATACTTTATGTTTGGCTTCAAGAGCTGAATGAAGAGCAAAAACTCTATCGCTTACAATGTCCGATGAAGAAGCTAAATATTCAACCATCAACATTTCTTCGGCTGGTAAATAAATAATATTTTCTTCTCCTATTAAAGAAGATACAAAATTTCTTAGTGCTTCTGCGCTATATAAATTTTGTGTAATCACCATTATATTTTCGTTTTTAGACAGAAACATTTTAGAAGTAAGAACACCAATTCCAATTAATTCATCGGTTAAAAAAGAATTTGAACTAGTATCAAATGATATGCTTTTTATAATATCTATTAATTTTTTTTCCATTATTTACTAAATAAGCTCATAGCACGAGCAAAGGTTGAATCATAATAACACTCTATTGCATTTGAAACCTTAAGAAATGCAAGGTTAATTTCTTTTTCTTCTTCTTCATTAAACTTTCCTAAAACAAAATCTATTGAATCAAAAACAGGTTGACCAATTCCTATCTTTATTCTTTTAAATTCTTCAGTTCCTAAAACATTAATAATACTTTTAATACCATTATGTCCGCCACTTGATCCTCTTTCTTTAAGTCTAATTGATCCAACTGGAGTATCCATATCATCATATATTACTAAGATATTATTAACATCTATTTTAAAAAACTGTTTTAATGCATATAGTGCTTCTCCACTATTATTCATATAGGTTAAAGGTTTAGCAATAATAAGAACTTTTCCTTTATATTTTACTTTAGAATAAAGTGAATTAAAATTTTGTTTATCAAACTTATATTTATTTTTAGCAGCAAAAAAATCTACTGCTCTAAAACCAGTATTATGTCTAGTATTTAAGTATTTATCTTCTGGATTACCTAACCCAATAATCAAATATCTTTCTTGTTCCATAAGCAATATTATACCATAATTAAAAACTCTTTTTAAAAATTTACTTATTTTTATAATACAATATTTATTTTATATCCATTTAATCATCGTTATTAATATTATGTAAATCACCTCATTTGTTTTATAATAATTTAGAAAGAATTAAAGGAGTAATTATGGAAGAATTAAACACTAAAACAGAAATAGAAACTAAAGAAGATATTCCTCCTCATACTTTTGCTTCCTGGATCAAATCAGCTCTTTTAGGATTTATTATTGGTCTTGCTGTAATAATCCCTGGAGTCAGTGGAAGTCAAGCTGCCATAATCTTTAAACTCTATGATAAAATGATCTTTTCTATAAGTAATATATTTAAACGCTTTACTAGATGTTTTTTATTCTTACTTCCTATTATATTAGGAGGATTAATAGGCTTTGTTGTTGGCTTCTTTGGAGTTAAACAATTAGTAGCAATAGCTATGTTTGCTTTTGTTGCTTTATTTGCTGGAATGATGATCGGTTCTCTTCCTTCTATTACTGACGAAATTAAAATTGATAAAGTAAAACCTCTTCACGTTATATTAGTAATAATTTGTCTTTCTATTCCTATTATAATGTCAGTCCTTTCTACCACTTTCCTTGCTGATTACGGATCTTTAATTGATAACGCTCCAATCTGGTTATATTTTGTCTTCATTATAATAGGAATATTAGTAAGTTTAACTCAGCTAATTCCTGGACTTTCCGCAACTGCTTTATTAATGCAACTAGGTTTCTTTTCAAAATTAATGTCTAGTGTGAGTTTAACTTACATAAAGACAAATCCTGCATTTTTAGGTCTTCTTGCTTGTCTTGCTGTTGGATTTTTAGTAGGTTTATTTTTCTTCTCTAAGCTTATTGCTAAAATAATAGAGAAAAATAAACCTCTCGCCTATATTGGTGCTTTAGGTTTTTCTCTTGGATCAATAGTTTCAATGTTCTATAATCCTGAAATTGTTCAAAAAGTTTATAATGTTTGGATGAGTAATTCTACTAGTTCTTCTATTTATTGGGAACTTCCAACCGGAATTATGTTATTAATAATTGGTGCTGTTGGTGCATTTGCTATAATTTTATTAAGTAAAAAAAATAAAGCTAATTAATTTTTTTAAATTTCTTATTTTACTGTCTGGCCTTCCCATTAATAAGGAAGGCCAGATTTAAATTGTATATATTTTTTATGTTGCGTTAAGATTGTCACTTAATTTTTTTACAAAAAAAGTAATTTTGCTATTGACAACGTTGTCAATAATGATAAAATAATTTCATGCCAAGAACAAAAATTGAAAACGAAGCAATAAAAAGAAAAAGAGAGAAAGAAATATTAGAGTCTGCTCTGAGACTTTTTGCTACCAAAGGAATATCTAATACGTGCATTGATGATATAACTAGAGACCTAGAGATATCACATGGACTTTTTTATCATTACTTTAAAAATAAAGAAGAATTATTACATCATATTATGAGTTATGTTAGAACTACTATTCAAAGTACGTTACGACTTGACCTTGTAGAATCTAATCCAGTTGAAGCATTTGTTAATATAATAGAGTTCTTCTTTTCTTGTTTAAAAACACAAAAAGGAACATTTATTCTTAGTTTATATTTTGATCTTTTCTCTGATATTAAGATCTTAAGTACTGTTTTTAAAAAATCAGTCGGAGTAGATAAACCATTTAGTTATCTATATAACGTCTTAGATCAACTTAGTAAACAAAATAAATTAGTCCTTAATAAACCAGCGGAAGAATATCTTATGCTTCTTGTTACATCTTTATCTGGATTATGTATTGCTAATATAAACTGCAAAGGCTATTTAATGACTAAACATAAGCCTAATATTGCGACGTTTATTGGATTTTTTATAAAAGAGGAGGAATTGAAAAATGTTTCGATTATTTAAATTTATCTTTAAAAGATGGCCTGAAGTATTAATTATTACAATCTGTGTCATTGCACAATGTGAACTACAAATGTTATTACCTGAATATATGAGTAAAATTCAAGTATTGATTAGCCAATCATCAATGCCAGGAGCAGTGATTGAAAATATTACTGGCCAAATATGGACAAATGGCGGAATTATGATTGCAATTGCATTTGGTGTTGCATGCTGCGCATGCCTAACTTGCTTTATGGCCGCTCGTTTATCAGCAATGGTTGGTAAAGATCTCCGTGAAGCAACATTTAAAAAAGTAAATTCTATTTCTTTAAGTGAATATTCAAAATTTGATACTTCTACTCTTATCACTCGTACAACAAACGACGTTGAAAATATTAAAGGTTTCTTATTAATGGCAATTAGAATCATGGTTATGTCACCAACCATGATGATAATTGGATTAAGAAAAACTATTCAAGCTAACGCTAGTCTTGGTCTTGTCAGTGCAATTAGTGTTCCTTTAATTCTTATCGCAATGGGAATTATATTTATGTTAGCTTCTCCATTATTTAAATTAATCCAAGCTAAACTTGATAAAGTAACTCTTGTTTTACGTGAAAATCTAACTGGAATTAGAGTAATTAGAGCTTATAATCAACAACCTGCAGAACAAACAAAATTTAAAGCTGCTAATACAGATATGACTAAAACAATTGTTAAAGTCGGCCGTGTAATGTCGTTTGCCGATCCAACAATTGCCATTATATTTGATGCTACTTATTTAGCTGTTTTCTCTGTTGGTTTCTTCTCAATTGCAAATGCTGGATATCCTGCTAGTATGGCTCAAGATATCGCAAATATAATGGCAGTTGCTCAATATACAAGTCAAATAATGATGTCATTTTTAATGTTTGCAATGGTATTTGTTATGTTTCCACAAGCTAGTGCAAGTGCAAAAAGAATTAATGAAATTCTTGATATTAAAGAAGAATTAAATGATGATGAAGCATATAGTGTTGAAAAACTAGCTGAATTAACTAATGATACTCATGGAAAATTAGAATTTAAAGATGTTTCTTTTGCTTATCCAGGTGCTTCTGAACCTTGTGTTTCTCATATTTCATTTTGTGTTACTAAAGGAAAAACAACCGCTATTATCGGATCAACTGGTTGTGGTAAATCAACAATTGTAAATCTTATTCCACGCTTTTACGATGTTACTGAAGGAGAGATATTACTAGATAACGTTAATATTAAGAACTATCCTCAAATAACTCTTCGTGATAAATTAGGATTTGTTCCACAAACTGCAGTCTTATTTAGTGGAACTATTAAAGATAATATGAAGTTTGGTAAATCTGATGCTACTGATGAAGAAATATTAAAAGCATTAGATACCGCTCAAGCAACTCACTTTATCTCTAAAAGTGCTGAAGGAATTAATACATTCGTTTCTCAATCTGGAAAGAACTTTAGCGGCGGTCAAAAACAAAGATTAGCTATTGCTCGTTCGTTAATTAGAAAACCTGAAATCTATGTTTTTGACGATTCTTTTAGTGCTCTTGACTTTCAAACCGATGTTAAGTTAAGAACGGCATTAAAACCAGTTACAAAAGAATCAGGAACCATAATTGTTGCTCAAAGAGTATCAACAATTATTAATGCTGATGAAATTATTGTTCTTGATGAAGGTAAGATTGTAGGACAAGGAAAACATAAAGACTTATTACTTAATTGTAAAGTATATCAAGATATTGTTGCATCTCAATTAGATAAAGAAGAAGTTGAAAAAACTATTCGTATGTCTAAAGCAAAATATTTAGCAGAAGGAGGAAATAACTAATATGGCTCCACATAACAATTCACGTAGTGCAGATAAACCAAAGAATACTAAGTTAGCTGCAAAACGTTTATTTAAAGATCTTTCTTCTCATTATGTTATTATTGCAATCGTTATTATTTTCTGTATTATTTCTGCTATTACCTTTATTATGACACCAATGATGTTAAAAGATTTCATTAATGATACAACAGCTAGTGTTATGAAAAATGCATTCCTTGAACAAGAAAATCTTACAAAATTTACTATTCAAATATGTACCATGCTTGGATTATATCTAGCCTCTGCTATATCTGGTTGGCTTGCTAACATCTTAATTATTCGTGTATCAGGTGAGTTAGCTTATTCAATGAGAGCAAGAGTAAAAGATAAAATCGATAGATTACCTCTTTCTTACTTTGATCGAGTTGCATATGGCGAAACTTTATCTCGTGCTACTAACGACGTTGATAATATTTCAAGAAATATTCAACAAATTATTATTCAAGTATTTACAAGCGTAACTGTTTTTATTGGAGCAGTTATTGCTATGTTTATTACAAGATGGGAATTAGCATTAATTGCTATTTCTGTCCTTCCATTTATTATGTTAATCGTATTTCTTGTTGCTACTCGTAGCCAAAAAATGTTCTTATCTTATAGAAAAGAACTAGGTATATTAAATGGTAAAGTTGAAGAAAACTATGCTGGATATAAGATTATTAAATTGTTCAACAAAGAAAAAGACATTATTGATGACTTCACTGAAACTAACGTTACAATGGCTAAAGCTGATAATATGTCCCAATTCTTATCTTCTCTTATTTTCCCTACTACAAACTTTATTAACAACTTAGCATTTGTCTTTATCGCTGTTGTTGGTGGATTGCTGCGTGACGCTGGATCAATGAACGCTTTCTTCTTATATTTAAATGCTTTCACTCGTCCTTTCCAACAAATAGGTCAAATAATAAACGTTATTCAAAGCGTCTTTGCAAGTGCTGAAAGAGTCTATGAATTACTTGATGAAAAAGAAGAAATTCAAGATGCTCCAGATGCTATTAGTGATGAAGCTGTAATTCATGGCGAATATGAATTTAAAGATGTTTCTTTCTCCTATACTTTAGATAAACCATTAATTGAAAACATGAATCTTCATATTTCAACTGGCGATACAATCGCAATTGTTGGACCAACTGGAGCAGGAAAAACTACTATTGTTAACTTATTAATGAGATTCTATGAGATTAATAGCGGTTCTATACTGCTTGATGGAGTTGATATTAGAGATTATAAACGTGATACACTTCGTGATGCAGTTGGTATGGTTCTTCAAGATACATGGTTATTTAATGGCACTATTAAAGAAAACATTAAATATGGTGCTCCTGAAGCAACGGATGAAGAAGTTACTAAAGCTTGTAAAGAAGCTCACGCACTTCACTTTATTCACACTCTTCCAGGTGGATTTGACTTTATGCTTAACGAAGATGGATCTAATATATCTCAAGGTCAAAAACAATTATTAACTATTGCTAGAGCAATCTTATCTAAACCAAAAATCTTAATTCTTGATGAAGCTACATCAAGTGTTGATACTAGAACAGAAAAAGCTATTCAAGATGCACTAGACAATATTATGAAAGGTAAAACTTCGTTTGTTATTGCTCATAGATTATCAACTATTAAAAATGCTAAAGTAATTCTTGTTATGAAAAAAGGTAACATTATTGAAAATGGTACTCATGATGAATTAATAAAGAAAAACGGTTTCTATGCAGAACTTTACAATTCTCAATTCCTTGGTACGAATCTTGAAAACGAACCATTGGTCGAAAGTTAATTTCGCTGCAGAACCTCACTATTTTACAAAACTTCTTAGAATTTCTAAGAAGTTTTTTTCTTTTTATTAAAAAAATTATAGTGAGGTTCTGCACACTTTTTAGGTTTTAAAGATTAAAAAAAGTAATAAAAAAACTTCAGTTATTTTTTAGAAAACTGAAGTTTTTTATTTTTTTTATCTTTTAGGATGTTCGTTAAAAACTGTTACTTGAATATTAAGTTCACGCTTTGTTGCTCCTGCGTGAGTTGAAATAAATGGATGATTTTCGTTAAGTTCGAAGTATCTATTTGTTGTTGCAAGAGCAACATAATCTCCGATGTATTTTTCAAATCCTTTTAGTTGTGTACTAGTTGGTCCAAATAGTTCTTTATCAAGAGCTTCTTGTCTTGTAAGTAAAACAAAGTCTTTACCAAAGTGTTTCTTGAAGTTAGTAACAAACTGACGTTGTAGTGCAGGATTTGGTTTTAATCTAAATGAAGCACATCTTGCTTCAATTGAATAGACTCCACTTAGACATTCAGTAATATCTTCATATCTATTGAAATAAATAGGTTCAACAAGAATGTGAGAGTGATCAGCAATTACAATTACGAGAGTATCTTTGTGTTTTTCTGCAAAACGCGTTGTATATAATTCAATTTCTTCAACTAATACTTTTACTTCTTTACTATTTTCTCCAAATTCATGAAGAGTTGTATCTGGTTCAGGATAATAAGCATAAGTTAATGAATCTTCATATCCATTAACTTCTGCTTCTATTTGATCAAATACTTCACTAATTGAGTTAGGACGATTAATAGTACTATATTGACCATAAATTGTTCCAACGTGTAAACTAGGATTATTGTTTCTTATTGTATTAAAGATGTTTTCGTATGGAAATAAATCACGGCAAAGATCTTCATTTTTAATTAATACTTTGCTGACATATTCTTTTCCTGTAAACATTTCTACTACTTTATCAATTGATTTAATATAGGTAGTCCATCCAATCCAACCTGTTTCATTTGGATATTTTCCACTTAATAAGGCGTTAGTTGCTGCAACCGTTGTTGGTGGAAAAGTTGAAGAAATAGTCATAAAATTATTTTTTCTAAAATTAGAAGATTTTGGTAAAATATTTTTTATGATTGATTTTCCTAATCCATCAAAAAGAATTACAACGACTTTTCTTTTTCGTTTAAGTAAAACATCAATATCACTAATAGATTTGTGATATGTTTTACAATTATATCGTTTTAAGAGCGAATTAGAGAAGGTGACTAGGTTTTTATGTTTGTTGTATTTAGTATATTTCATTACTCGAATATCCTTTCAGCTCGGCATAACTTTCATTAAGGCGAGGATAAATTTTACAATATATTTTATGATAAAGATAGTCATATTTTTTAGCATTCACTTTATTTGGGACATATTCTTTCTCATAACGGACCATTTTATCAGCTGCTTCAAATTCATTTTTAAACTCACTAATAGCAATGAATCCAGCCATAGCTGCCCCAAGTGAAGAGCTTTCAACTGTTTGAGTTCTTCTTACATGAACATTAAATAAATCAGCAGTAATTTGACATATAATATCATTCTTTGCTCCACCACCCGAAACAACAAGAAATTCTGGTCTACCAGGTTTTCCCATACGGCGATAAATGGTATCTAATCCTTCTCTTAAAGCAAATCCAATACCTTCAATAATAGCTTTATATAAATGATATTTAGTATGAGTATCACTAAATCCGACAATTGCTCCACGAGCTAAAGGACGTTTTAATCCTGGTCCCCAATACGGCTGCAAAATAAGCCCATTCGAACCTGGTTCTATATCTACTATCTTATTATCAAGAAAATCTTCGATACTAATATCAAATTGTTTGGCTTTTTTTGCATCTTCGTTGGCGAATTCTTTAATGAACCAACGAATCATCCAATAACCTCTATAAATTTGGGATTCAATATCGTATGCACCTGCATATGCTGCAGGATATGCAGGGAGAAATCTTTCAGGTTCAACGTAACGTTTAGAAGGAATATCGATGGTGCAAGCAGTTCCATACGATATTGAAACGTGATTTGGTTGTAAACAGCCATTTCCTAAGGTTTCACAAGCTTTATCAGGTCCAGTTGAATACATTGTAAGTCCTTCTGGAATATCACTATCGATTGAACATTGTTTAGATATTTGTCCAATTACTTCGCCAACTCCTACTAAATCACATAATTGATCGTGACGGATTCCAAAAACACAGGATTTTAAGTCAGTATCTTTATACCATTTTCCTTTTTTAAAGTTAAATGGGTAATGTCCTGAACAATTTGCAGAACTATCAACAAGTTTTCCTACCATTAAGTAGTTCCAATAAGCGGTTATTGGAACGTAATGCTTAACTTTATCCCAGGTTTCTTTATCGTTTTCTTCCATCCATACGGCACCTGTTCTTTTTCTATTATATTTAACAGTGTTAAGCATTCCTACCATATAAAATATGGCAGTTTTATACCATTTTAATTTTTTAGTAAGTTTAGCATTTCTTTGATCAAGCCATAATATTGTATCGTGAAGAACGTTCATATTTTCATCTAACATAACAGCACTATCTCTAAAAGCAGTTAGTAAAACTCCACTAACGCCTTTCATTAAAGCTGGAACTGTTGCAGCTAGTTCTTTAGTTGCTGAACAAAAAGTGTCGTAATAAAATTTAGGATCTTGTTCACAATATCCGTTTTTAGGAGATTTATAAGGTTCTTTATATTCTCGTTTAGTATGAGCTAAGAAATAGCCCTGACTATCTATTATCGATACTTTTAAAGATTGTGTACCAATGTCAATTATAAGCATCATTTTGTTTTTTGTTTGTTCCATGTTTGTTCCCTTTTATATATTACAGTTCACATATGCCTTATATATATTACTATAAATTTTCATACTTTTGTACTATAAATAAACAAGGTTTTATGATAATATAAATATGTTATTGCATTGAAAACAATAAGTTCGCCAAAGGAGGAATATTTAATGGCTGAAAAACAATATGTTTATCACTTTAAGAACGCTTATGGACTAGGTAAAGAGATTCTTGGTGGTAAAGGTGCCGGTTTAGCAGAAATGACACACATTGGTTTACCAATTCCACAAGGTTTCACTGTTACGACCGAAGCATGTTCTAGTTACTACGAAAACGGTAAGGAATTACCAAAAGCTGTTGTAAATCAAGTTTACAAAGCAATCGAAGATCTCGAAGCAGAAACAGGTAAGAAGTTTGGTGGAGAAAAGAATCCACTTTTAGTCTCAGTTAGATCTGGAGCTAGAGTATCGATGCCTGGAATGATGGATACTATTTTAAACTTAGGATTAAACGATGTTACTGTTGAAGTTATTTCAAAAGAAACAGGCAATCCAAGATTCGCTTACGATAGTTATAGAAGATTTATCTTAATGTTTACAAACATTGCAAAAGGTTATCCACGTGCTGCAATGGACAAAATGTTAGATGATTTAAAGAAATCAAAAGGTTACAAACTTGATACTGATATTACAGCTGATGAATTAAAAGCATTAGTAGTAAAATTCAAAGATTATTATAAATCAGTATTCCACGAAGATTTCCCAAGTGATCCAAAAACTCAATTAATTGAAGCTGTAACAGCAGTTTTCAGATCATGGGATAATCCAAGAGCAAATACATATAGAAAAATGAATAGCATTCCATACGAATGGGGAACTGCTGTTACTGTTCAATCAATGGTTTTTGGAAATAAAGGAGAAACATCAGGAACTGGTGTTGCTTTCTCACGTTCCCCATCTACCGGAGATAAAGCAATCTTTGCTGAGTATTTACCAAATGCTCAAGGTGAAGACGTTGTTGCTGGTATTCGTACCCCACTTCATGTTGATGAATTAGCAAGAAGAATGCCTGCAGTTTATAAACAATTCGCTGATTCAGTAAAATTAATGGAAAACCATTATAAAGATATGCAAGATATGGAATTCACCGTCGAAGATGGTAAATTATATTTCTTACAAACACGTAACGGTAAAAGAACCGCTGCTGCTGCCTTAAAAATCGCTTGGGATTTATTTGATGAAGGGCTTATTTCGGAAGAAGAAGCTGTCTTAAGAGTTGAACCATCAGCCCTTAATTCATTATTACACCCAACCTACGATCTTACTGCTTTAGCTGCTACTAAACCAATTGCAACTGGACTTCCAGCATCTCCTGGTGCCGGAACTGGACACTTAGCATTTAGTGCAAAAAGCGCTGAAGAAAGACATGCTGCTGGAGAAAAAGTTATTTTAGTTAGAGCTGAAACCTCCCCTGAAGATATTGAAGGAATGGTTGCTGCTGAAGGTATCTTAACAATGCGTGGTGGTATGACATCTCACGCTGCAGTCGTTGCTCGTGGTATGGGTAAATGCTGTGTCTCTGGTTGTTCTACTATTCAAGTTGATGAAGAAGCTGAAACTGTTACAGTTAATGGCAAAAAGTATACAGCACATGATACATTTGCACTTGATGGCTCAACAGGAGCAGTCTATGATACACCAATTAAGATGATTGAAGCTGACGTATCCTCTGGTAATTTCAAACGTATGATGGATGCCTCTTCAAAATATAAGAGATTAGTTGTTAGAGCAAATGCTGATGTTCCACGTGATGCTATTACCGCTGCTAAATTTGGTGCAGAAGGTATTGGATTATGCCGTACAGAACATATGTTCTTTGATAAAGATCGTATCTTCCACATGAGAAAGATGATTCTTAGTGATACTGTTGAACAAAGAGAAGCTGCTTTAGCTGAACTTCTTCCATATCAAAGAGATGACTTCTATGGATTATATATGGCAATGAACGGCTTAAATGTTAACGTTCGTTTACTTGATCCACCACTTCATGAATTCTTACCAACAGAAGAAGATAAGATTAAAGAGTTATCAAATGCTCTTAATATCTCTGTTGAAACAATTAAAGAAAGAATTGAATACTTACACGAATTTAACCCAATGATGGGCCATAGAGGATGCAGACTTGACGTTTCTTATCCAGAAATTGCTAGAATGCAAGCAACTGCTATTATCGAAGCTGCTTTAAAAGCACAAAAAGATTTAGGTAAAGCAATTGAACCAGAAATCATGGTACCACTTACACTTGATGTTAAAGAATTTAGATATGTCAAATCAATCTTAACTGAAACCGCTGATAAAGTAATTGCTGCTTCTGGAGAAAAATTAACCTACCACATCGGTACAATGATTGAAATCCCACGTGCTGCTTTACTTGCTGACGAAATTGGAGCTGAAGCAGAATTCTTCTCATTTGGTACAAACGATTTAACCCAAATGACCTATGGTTTCTCACGTGATGATGCTGGTAAATTCTTACCAGATTATTACAGTAAGAAAATCTTTGAATCTGATCCATTCCAACACGTTGACGTTAAAGGCGTTGGTAAATTAATTCAAATGGCAACAACAAAAGGTAGAGAAGCAAATAGCCACTTACACGTTGGCGTTTGTGGAGAACATGGTGGAGATCCACTTTCAATCGAATTCTTCGATGAAACCGGATTAGATTATGTCTCTTGCTCACCATTTAGAGTTCCAGTCGCACGTCTTGCTGCTGCTCAAGCTTCTATTAAAGAAAAAAGAGCACTTGAAGCAAAAAAGAAATAAGTCTAAAACTTATTAATAAAATTAGCCACTTAGAATAAATAGTTCTAAGTGGCTTTCTTTTTTTTACGCCAACAAAAAAAGATCATTGCTGATCTTTTTTTACTTATTATTTAATTTTGCAAATTTCAACTGAATAGTTTTCTTTTGCTAATTGCTCCATAAATTTTACGAGAGCTTTTTTGTTAGAAGAAATAGTAAAGATACTTGATCCTGACCCACTCATTGAGGTGAAAGGAAATCCTGCTTCAATGATTTTAGCTTTTAATTCTTCTGATTCTTTATTAATTGAGAAGGCTGGTATTTCAAGAGCGTTTCCAATATTAGCTTTTAATTCTTCAAGATCAAAGTTAGCAATAGCATCTATTACTTTATCAGTATTAAATGTTGGAAGAATAAAATTATCACTAGTTTTATAGACAGTTTCAGTTGATAAACCTGATTTTGGTTTAGCAATTAAGACATTTAATCCTGATAATTTAGAATCAATAAATGTTAACTTTTCACCAATCCCTTCGACTTTTGCAGGCTTATTGAATAAACAGAAAGGAACATCTGATCCTACTTTCTTTCCTAATTCCATTAAACGTTCATCAGTAATTTGTAATTTAAGCATTTTTATAATTCCTAACATTACCGCAGCAGCATCAGCAGAGCCACCACCTAATCCGGCTGAAACTGGAATACGTTTATAAATAGTAATTCTAAAACCATCTTTAAAATCAAATTCATCTTTAAGAATTTTTACAGCTCTTTGAACTAAATTGTATTTACAATCATATAATTCAAAATAATCACATGTAACATATGTTTCTTCACCACCATCTTTACGGCGAGCAATATCGATAGAATCATGAAGTGTAACTGGTAACATGACCATTTCTAGATTATGATAACCATCATCTCTTTTTCCGGTGATATTTATAACTAAATTTATTTTTGCATAGGCTTGTAACATCATATTTTAATACCTCTCATTTATTTTAATACTAACTCGCTATAAAGCGAAACAATTTGTAGATTAGTTAAGTCTTCTGCACGTAAGTTTTCAGGAACATTTAATTTTAATAAAATTTCTTTTAATTTATCCTTATTAAATTTTTTAATTAAGTTATTTAATATGTTTTTACGACGTGAAGAATAAAGAATTAACAAGAAAGAATAAATTTCTGCAGGACTATATTTTAGATCTTCTTTTTTCTTTTCTAATTTAAAGACAACGGAATCAACATGTGGTCTTGGATTAAATTCACTTCTATTTACACGTAATAATAGCGATTGATTAAAGTACATATTTATTAAAGTAGAAAGCGGAGTATGTTCAGTTTTATCTTTTGCTATTACAATTCGTTTATAAGCTTCTTCTTGAACCATAAATACTATTTCTTGTGCAGTTGTTCCTTCTTTAATACATTTTAATATTAGTTCTGTTGTTATATTATAAGGAATATTTCCTACTATTAAATCATAACTACTAATATCTATTTTTTTAATATTATCATTTATAAATTTAACATTAGGATACTCAATTACTAATTTAGCATATAAGTTTCTATCTATTTCTACTCCTGTTAAAGTAGTGTATTTCTTAGCAAGATATTTAGTTAGTGCTCCAAGTCCTGGCCCTACTTCAAGAACATTATTTACCTCATTTGAAAGATATGAAGAAATGATTCTACATATATCTTCATTAACAAGAAAATTTTGTCCGTATTGCTTTTGTGCTTTGTGTTCCATTTCTATTTATATCCTTCCATAATAGTTGCTAATTCTTCTAAAGAAACGTTTAATTGGTTTAGTCTTTTACATAACGTCTTTACATTAACTTCATCGATTCCAAGCTTCATACTTACGTAATTTCTTCTTCTTTTAGCATCGCTTCCAGTTAAATCAAATTGGTACATGTTTTGCAGTGTTATTGTACCATTTTTAGGTGAAAAATCGAAGGTTTTGATTTCATTTAAGGCACGCAAAACCTCACTCTTTTGACATTCTGCAATCCCAACTTTTTTCCCTTTAATTGATAACTCTTTTTTAACAAAAGCATGCTTTGCTTGAGGGATGTTTTGCGTGATAATATCTCTTATTCTTTTTCCAGGCCCATCAGGGTCTGTAAATACGATGATATCGTGGTTCTGGCTTAAAACTTTTATCGTATTAATTGTCTTTTGCGAAATCTCTGAACCGTTAGTAATTATAAACTCGGCATCAATAAATGAAGATAAGTAATTAACATCACTTGTACCTTCAACAATTAACACTGCATTTATCACATATTTACTCATATTTCACGTGAAAAACTACACTTGAATTATGCGTGGTGATTTTATCTAATAAATCAACTGATATTTCATGTATTTCACTTACTTTTTTTAACACTTCAATCATATAAGAACTTTCATTTCTTTTTCCTCTATATGGAGCAGGAGATAGATATGGAGCATCAGTTTCTAAAAGTAATTTTTCAAGTGGAATTATTTTAATTGATTCAATTAAATCACCGATATTATTAAAGGTAATAATTCCACCAATTGAAAAATAACAACCTAATTTAATAAATAATTTAGTCATTTCTACTGAGCCATTATAACAATGTAATATTGTTCCATAAAGTGGAGTATGTTCTTGTAATATATTATAAGTTTCTTGAGTAGCATTACGCATATGTACCATTACTGGTAAATGATTTTTATTTGCAAGCTCAATAGAATATATAAACCATTTCTTTTGTTGATTACGTTTAGATTCATCTTTTTCATAATAAAAATCTAATCCTGTTTCACCAATTGCTTTAACATAATCTTTATTTTCTTCAACAATCTTATTAAATAAGCTTAGTGTTTCAGCATCCTCTAATTCATTAACGTCAAGTGGAAAATATCCAGCTGAAACAAATACATTAGAATGCTTCTTTGCAAGATTGATGCATTCTAATGTATTAGCATTATTTAAGCCAATACACATAAATCCATTTACTCCAACCTTCTCGGCATTTCTAATATATTCTTCTTCGTATCCTACAAATTTAGGATCTAAAATATGAGTGTGTGAATCAAACATATTATTTTCCGACACAAAAACGAGAGAATATTTCTTTTGAAAAATCTGTCGTATTGGTTTCTCCTAATATTTCTAGCACATCATTATATGCATTGGTCAAACTTATTGCCACTAAATCTAAAGAAATATTCTCTCTATTTTCTTTAATGCATTCTTTAAGTTCTATTCTTATTTTTTCTAATAATCCTAATTCACGAACGTTATTTACACTTGGATTAAGATAGTTTTCTTCTCTTAAATTTAGCTTTTTTAAAATAGCATCTTTAAGTGAATTAAGATTATTAGAAAGAGTACTTAAAAGAATGCCGTCCTGTTTTTCACTAGGTTTAAGATCAATCTTATTATATATTTTAATATAGTTTCTATTTTTAATATGTTCTAATATTTCTTTATCTTCAGCATCGTCTGTTGAATCAACAACATATAATATTAAATCTGCGTCTTGTAAAGCAAACAATGATTTTCTAATACCTTCTTGTTCTATTTCATCTAAAGAAGTTCTAATTCCTGCTGTATCTTTTAAATTAATAGCTACTCCATTTAAAGATATACTTCCTTCTACAATATCACGAGTTGTACCAGGAATAGAGGTAACAATTGCTTTCTTTTCATTTAGTAACGCATTTAAAAGAGATGATTTTCCTGCATTAGGTTTACCAACAATTGCAACACTAATTCCATCTTTTATTATCTTTCCTTTATATCCATTTTTTATTGTTTCATCTAACAATAATAAAATGGCGCTGATATCTTTTTCGATCTTTTCTTTAGTAGCAATTTCAATATCGTTATATTCAGGATAGTCTATGTTTACTTCAATAAGGGATAAGATATCAGCAATTTTTACTTTTAATGGTTCGATTAATTCACGAGTTTTACCATGCATACTGTACATTGCAAGTTTTTTTGCTTCTGCAGTAGTTGCGTTTATTACGTCGTTTATTGCTTCTGCTTCTAGTAATCCCATTTTATTATTAAGATAAGCACGTGAAGAAAATTCTCCGCCAGTAGCGTAGGTTGCGCCGCTCCTAATACATAATCCGATAATTTGTTCCTCAATTATAGGAGAGCCATGACATATTATTTCAACAGAGTTTTCTCCAGTAAAGCCATGAGGAGCGGCGTAAACTAAAGCTACGACGTCGTCAATTATTTCCTCTTCATCTCTTATTTGTCCAAAAAATATTTCTTTTGAAGTAACATCTTTTATTTTACGAGAAAATATTTTTTCGACAATATCAAAACAATCATCACCAGATAATCTAATGATAGCAAGGGCAGATTTTAAAGGAGAAGTTGCTAAGGCAACAATAGTGTTAAACATATATATATTATAATATTAAAGGCCTCACAATGTGAGGCCTAATTAATTAATCGACGTATTTAATTTCAATAGCTCTAGTTTTTCCTTCACCAACTGATTCAGTTGAGATGTGTTCAAAGGAAACAAGGGCGTTGTGGATAATTCTTCTTTCATCACTTGTCATTGGATCAAGACGAACAGATTGCTTTGTTTGAAGAACTTCTTTTGCTATTTTACGAGCAATAAAGGTGATCTTTTTATATTTAGAATATTTATAGTTATTAATATCAAGTAATAACTTATATCTTTTCTTAAATTTAGCATAGATTGCTAATCTTGTAAGTTCAGTTAAAGCTTGTAATGTTTTACCATTCTTTCCTATTAATATAGGATTGTTATCAGAGTTAATTGAAATAGTAACTACTTCTGTTTTAATAATTGATTTAGTTTCAGCTTTAATACCTAAACTTGCTAATGAATTTTTAATATAGGTTTCAGCAAATGCAACTGCATCAGCAACTTCATATATTTCAATTGTAGCAACTTTTTTAAAAAATGATTTCTTTTCTTCTCTAACTGTATAAACTAAATCTTCAATTGCTACTTTTTGATCAATAGCAGCATTTGCAATAGCTTCTTCTAGTGTTTTAGCGGTATATTCTTTCATATTATTTGCTCCCTTTCTTCTTACGATTATTAATAAAGTAGACAGCAACAGATTGTAAGATAGCAAGGAAAGCACTAACTAACCAATAAACACCCATGGCAGAAGGTAGTGTTAGACCCATTACTATGATTACTACCAACATAATATATGGCATATATTTCATCATACTTGCTGAACTAGATGCTGTTGCACTACTATTTAATTTAGTTACATTCTTCATTTTTCTTGCACTTAACCAAGTTGGTATTTTAGTAGCAAGGAATTGAGCAACTGACATTACGATAAATAAACCTAATGCTGTCCACCAACCCATACCATTTCCTGGTAAAGATTGAGTTTGTTGAAGTGCAGTTAAGACTGTTGAACTTAAGTTAAGATCAAGGAACGAACCTGTCGATAATGCAGCTGAGCCACTAAGTGCGCCCCAGACACATATAAAGACTGGAAATTGAATTACCATTACAATCATTTGTCCCCATGGAGATATATGATTCTTTTTATAAAGCGCCATCGTTTCCTGAGATAATCTATTCTTTTCATATTGATTTGTATTAGCGTTAGGATATTTTTGTTGTAATTTGGCAATTTGTGGTTGTACTGCTTGCATCTTGCCTTGTCCAAGAGTTGATTTAAGCGTACATAACATAATTATTACTTTTACAATAAATGTTGTAAGAACAATTGCAAGGAGTTGTGGCCAACCAGCTGCAAGTCCTGCAGTTGTTCCGCCCGCAAATGACATTGCGAAGAAGTCGGTCATATAAGCAATTGGATAAACTAGAAGTCCTTCAAGGAATCCTTTGCTCCATGCATAACCCCAACTTTTTGCTCCAATGAATATTTGTTCTCCATCTTCACCATAGTTTCCATATTCTCCATCAACCGTAGTAACACATGATCTATAAGCAGCAACTGCTTGATTCATGGTATTTTTATATAAGTTGATAAAGTCAATACCAGGTACATTAAATGGTGGTTTGGTTTCTCCAGCTATTCTTTCTTCTAAAACTTTATTAATCTTAGCGTAGTTTACAAATAATGTATCTTCGCTTTTTTCATTCTTTCCTAAAAATTTAACATAGCCATTTTCTTTTAAAATTCCCTTAATGTCTGCAGCAGTTGTATCTTTTGTTGTTGTTTTTCCAGAATTCTTAATTGCGTATTCTAAAACAACATCATCAAATGCTGAAAAATAATCCAATGAAGGAATAAAGTAATTAGTCTGTTGTGAAGAAGCAGTTTTAATAACTGCTTTTATTTTTGGTGAGTTTTCAAAACTACGTAATGTATAAACATCATCGTAACCTTCTAACTTAACCGTATCTTTTAACTTTTTTTCTGCAACTTCTGCCCCAGAATAATAACGTGTTACACCCTTATCAAGGACGTAAAGAATTCTTGAGGTATCTTCATTTGAACAGAAACTAGCTGTGCAGCTTGATAAAACGCCAGCACCAACAAGTAGTCCTCCAAATATAAGAGCAGTTTTAAGCTTTCTGTTCATTTATTTTCTCCCTAATCTTGTCGATTGCACCAATTACATCATTTTCAATATCTTTATAGGTCAAATTATTTATCAGTGGTTTAGCGATAACAATAAAGTCAAATTTTATACCTTCTGATTTTATACTATTAATAATTGCTCTGTATCTTCTTTTAGTTTTGTTGCGTATTACGGCATTTCCAACTTTCTTAGAAACAGAGATTCCAAATCTTGGTGCATCGAGTTTTTGATTTTTGTAATAAACAATAGAGGAATTTGTTCTCACAAATCTTCTATTTTCAACAATTTCTTTAAATTCTTGCGTTCTTTTGATTCTACTTTTTAGATCCATTTTAAATGCTTTAAAATTAAGCAGCTAATCTAGCTCTGCCTTTTGCACGTCTTGATGCAATAATCTTTCTTCCAGATGGAGTTGACATTCTTGCTCTGAATCCGTTAACACGTGCGTGTTGTAATTTACTTGGTTGATATGTTCTTCTCATAATTTTCTCCTTAAATAAGTTTAAACGTTATAATTATATATGAAATATATATAATATTCAATTTTTTAAATTATTATTTGTTTGTCCTAGTAAAAGTATACCACTAAATCTCTACTATATAACTACTATCTTTCAACATCTTTTTTCTTTACACACTATAATTGTGGGAAATTAATATTCTATAATTCCATTATATACGCACATTTATTAGTTTTCCACACTTTCCACATTTTATAAAAATAGTCATTTGTTTATAATAGTTTTCCACAGTGGATGTATGTTAATTGTTGGTAAACGCGTGTTTATCAATCAAATTTAACATTAAAATGTGGAAAGTTAAATATTTTCACTTTTTTAGTGTTTTTCATATGTGGGTATGTTATCATTTTAAAGAATATGAAAGTAAGTTTAAGTGAGATTACAAATATCTGGAACAGAGTTCTCGCTGAGATCTCTGATGAAATCAATAATAGTCATATATATGATTCTTTTTTTAAGGATTCTTATATATATAATTTGACTCAAGATACAATTTTTGTTGTCGCATCTAGCAAAGTGGCCATTAATTTACTATCAACTAAATATAAAGATTTAATTGATGCCGCTGTTATTAAAATTACCCAAACAAATTATAAAATAAAATTCGTTGCAACTGAAGATATAAAGAGCAATTCTACGCTAAAATTACTAGTTGATACCGAATCAAAATTCTTTAAAGATTCGCGTCTTAACCCACGTTTTACCTTTGATAATTTCGTCGTTGGTTTATCCAACAGAGAAGCTCAACAAGCTTCTCTGATCGTCGCCTCGAATCCTGGAATTATGTATAATCCACTATTTATTTATAGTGATTCAGGCCTTGGAAAAACCCACTTATTACATAGTGTTGGCAACTACATAAAAGAGAATTCACCACGTAAAAATGTACTTGTTTTTTCAACTGATCAATTTGTTGAAGAATACATTAAATCAACTCGTGGAGAGCAAGATGTTGAAGCATTAAAAGACTATATTAAAAGTGCTGATGTCTTATTAATTGATGATATTCAATTTTTAGCAGATAAAAAGAAGACAGAAGAGTTCTTTTTTGCTATTTTTAACTACTTTATTAATGCTGATAAACAAATTGTTATTACGTGTGACCGTTTACCTCAAGATTTAAAAGGACTAGAACAACGTCTAGTCACACGTTTTTCTCAAGGTTTACTAACTCGTATTGGAAAACCTGAAAAAGATACCTGTATTAAGATATTAGAAGGACAGATTGTAAGATCTGGATTAAATATTGCTAATTTCGACCATGAATGTCTAGAGTTTTTAGCAGATAAGTGTTCTTCTTCTATTAGATCACTTGAAGGAGCGTTCCTTAAGTTGTTAAATTACACAATTAATTTTAAACCAACCGACCATATTACACTTGAATTAACAATTGAAGCTGTCCAAGAATTATTAGGATTAAAAGATGCTAATGAAGAAATATCAGAAAAAAAGATAATTAATATCGTTTCTGATTATTATAATCTCACGCCATCTCAAGTTCTTGGTAAAAGTCATATTAAACAAATTACACTGGCTCGACATATTACTATGTATTTAATTAGAACCGAATTAGATGTTCCGTTTGTAAAAATCGGTGCCACCTTCGGCGGAAAAGATCACAGCACTGTGATAAGTGCTGTCAGTAAAGTGGAAAATATGTTGAAAACAGATGACCTCATGAAAATGGCAATAAAAGAGATTAAATCAAGGTTATCTAAATAAAACTGCTTATTTTACTCAAATATTTTGTCCATTTATGGTAAAATATTATATGTAATTCGTCTTATCCACATATCCACAGCCCTTATTACTATTATTATTCTTTAGGAGAAATATATATGAAATTTATTATTCATCGCGAAACATTCTTAAAATCACTCAATACTACCAGCAAAGCAATAGCAAGTAAGGCTATTATTCCAGCTCTTGCTAATTTTAAAATTACCGTAACTAAACAAGGAATTGATATTACTACTTCAAATGGTGATACTTCTATTATTGATAAAATAGCAACCACCAAAGAAGATGGAACAACTATTCTTTCAGTAGAACGCGAAGGATCATGTCTTGCATTTGGTCGTCTTGTTGAAATTGTAAGAAAACTAAGTGGAACAGATGTTTCTGTAGAATTAATAGATAGTTCTATTTTAAAAGTTGACGATGGTAAATCATCATATAAATTAGCAACAATGGATGCTGAAGAATTCCCTAATTTTGACTTTGCACTTGATGAAGAATGCAGTTTTAAAATGTCTACTCAAGAATTTGCTAAATGTGCAAATCAAGTAGCCTTTGCTGCTTCAACAAAAGATTCGAAGCCAATTTTAACTGCAGTAAATTTCTGCACCGCTAATGGGGAGCTAACAATTACTGCTACCGATACCGCACGTTTATCACGTAAAATCGTTAAAATTGGCACAAATAAGCTCTTAAAAGCCAATATTCCTGCCAAAACATTTCAAGATGTTGCAAAAATGGCTGAAGAATTTAAAGAAATCACAATTGGAATTTTAGAGAAAAAAGCATATTTTGTTTTTGGAAATACCATACTTTTTACCACATTAATTTCAGGAGATTATCCAAATGTTTCTTCAATTATTAGTCGTAGTTTTTCTATTGTTTTAGAAGCTAATGCTCAAGAAATGATTGATGCAATGGAAAGAGTTTCGGTCTTATTCCTTGAAAGAAATGTCTCAGCAAAACTTAAAATAACTCGTGGAGAACTTAAAATTTCTTCAAAATCTCCAACTCTTGGAAGTGTTGAAGAAAGCATATCAAGATTCTCGTTTGATAGTGAAGATTTTGAATTAATTTATAACTGTGATTATGTTTTAGGAGCTATCAGAGCTCTTGGACAAAGTGATGTAATATTTGAATTTGGAGGCTCATTAAAGCCATTTATTATCAGATCAGAAAACGAACCAAGTCTAGTTCAAGTTATCACGCCTTTAAGAATGTTCAACTAAGCAGAATTATTATCGATTTTAAGGCCTTTGCAGCGTCAATGCAAAGGCCTTTTTCATGCTAAATAATATTTGCTCTATAATGAATATTTATATTCATTAATAGACTTGTTTTTGATATAATATTAACAGCGAGGAAGTCAAAATGGAAAAAGTAAAAAATGTCAGTATTAACACTCCATATATCACACTTCAACAATTACTAAAATATTCTGGAATTATTAGCGAAGGAGGAGAAGCAAAACTCTTCTTAACAGCCAATGCTGTGCTAGTAAATGGAGAATTAGAAGTAAGACGTGGACGTAAGATATATCCAGGTTACAAGATTGAGATTGGTGAGATGATTATTAACGTAGATTCTAAATGAGTGTTAAAAGACTTGAATTAATTAATTTTAGAAATCATGAAAGCTTAGTGTTTCTTCCACAAGATAACTTAAATATCATTGTTGGTGAAAACGGATCAGGAAAAACAAATATTATTGAAGCCTTATACGTTCTAATGTTTGGAAAATCTTGGAGAACAAGTGATATCACTAATTTAATTCAAAATGATAAAAATCAATTTGTTATAACTGCGCAAATATTAAACAACAATATATCTCACAAAGTTACATTATATTGTGACTATGCAAAAAAAAGACTTTTTCTCGATGACAAACCTATTAAATCTACCAGTGAATTAATGGAAATCTATAATGGCGTATTATTTAATCCTTCAATGGTAAATGCGTTTATTGAAACGCAAGATGTTCGTCGTAATTTGATTGATAGTTCGCTTGGAAGAACGGTAGCAAAATATCGTAGTGCTTATATTGAATATAAAAAGCTACTAAAAGAAAGAAATGAAGCCCTTAAAGAACAAGTGCTTAATGACAAGTATATTTATACTCTTACAACAGAATTAACGTTACGCTCGCATTCTATTGCAGTGCTACGCGATATATACGTTAAACGAATCAATGAAGAAATGCCTAAAATTGCTAAGTTAATTTCTAATAAAGCTCAAAACATATCTCTAGTTTATGAACCACTCGTTCCACTTGATGATAATTATGAGAGTAATTTATTAGCAATATATAAGTCAAATTATGCGCTTGATAAGCTTTATAAAGTAACGCAAATTGGAGTTCATAAAGAAAATTATTACTTAAAAATTGATGGAGCAGATATGGCCGTTCGCGCTTCTCAAGGTGAAAATAGACTTGCAATATTATGTTTCATCTTAGCTAGTGCAAAAATTATTAAGAGATACGACATGATTATTTTACTTGACGATGTTTTATCAGAACTTGATGAAACAAATATTGCGCGCTTGATTGAATACTTAAAAGACTGTGGACAGGTATTTATAAGTGCAACAAAAACAGATTATAAAGAATATGAATATAACGCTTATCGCAAAGGAGAATAAGGTATGGAAGAAGAAAGAAATATAAAAGCCGAATTAAAAGAGGCTAATTTAAAACGTGAAATGGAAGATACCACGAACTATACAGTTCTTGATACTGATAACGAACGTGAACAAGAAAAGGCAACAGAACATTATACTGCAGATAATCTTGAAGTTCTTGAAGGACTTGATGCTGTACGTAAACGTCCAGGAATGTATATTGGATCAACCTCTTCGGTTGGATTACATCATTTAGTATGGGAAATTATTGATAATGCAATAGATGAGGCATTAGCAGGATATTGTACTGAAATTAATGTTACCCTTAACAAAGATAATTCGGTTACTGTTAGCGATAATGGTAGAGGAATTCCAGTTGACGTTGTTAAAAAAACGGGAACGTCTGGCGTAGAAACGGTTTATACCATGCTTCACGCTGGAGGTAAGTTTGGCAACAATAACGGATATAAAGTATCGGGTGGATTACATGGAGTTGGTGCATCAGTTGTTAATGCTTTATCAAAATTTGTCGATATTATCGTTGATAAAGACGGCAAAAAATATCATACCAGGTTTGAAAACGGCGGACACGTTAGTATTCATACAGTGCAAATTGGCGTTTCTGACCACAATGGAACAATTGTAACTTTCTTACCTGATCCAACAATATTTACAGAAACTCACGTATATGATTACGACACCGTTCGTGACCGTGTCCGCCAAATGGCTTTCTTAAACAAGGGTGTTAAAATCACTATTTTTGATAATCGTGATGAAGAACCGGTTTCTGAATCATTTAAATTTGAAGGCGGCATTAGAGAATATGTTAGCTTCTTAAATAGTGGTAAAAAAATATATGGCGAACTTCAAAAGAAAGAAGAAGTTGATTGTCCAGTATTTTATTGTGAAGGCGCTGAAGAAGTAGCAATGCCAGAAGGCAAAAAAGAAAGAATCTATGTTGAGATTGCTTTTCAATATAGAGGAGATAGCTATGATACAACAGGAGTTTATTCATACTGTAATAATATTAGTACCGTAAACGGAGGTACTCATGAATTTGGTTTTAGAACTGCTCTTTCAACAACGATTAATGAATATGCTCGTGATTTTGTTCTTAAAACCAAAGATAAAGATCCAGGTTATATAATCGATGATTGTTTAGAAGGAATTACTGCTATTATTTCAGTAAAACATCCTAATCCACAATATGAAGGACAAACTAAAGGAAAATTAGGTAATAGTGAAGTTCGTACTGTTACATATCAAATATTAAAAGCTAAACTTTCACGTTTCTTACAAGAAAATAAGAAAATAGGTGAAATGTTGGTAAATAAAACCGCAAATGCTCAACGTGCTCGTATTAAAGGAAAACTCGCACGTGATAGTGAAAGAGCCGGAGTAAAGATTGCTTCTTTAGCTGGTAAACTTTCAACTTGCTCAAGTAAAAAACCAGAAGACTGTGAATTATTTATCGTTGAAGGTAATTCTGCTGCTGGAACAGCAAAAGATGGACGTGATGCTAAAACGCAAGCTATTTTACCACTTCGTGGAAAAATACTAAATACCGCTAAAGCAAACGAAGATCGTACCTTTAAAAATGCTGAAATCGGCAATCTAATTTTAGCAATTGGAGCTGGATATAATGAGACGTTTGATATTACTAAAATTAGATATCATAAAGTTATTATTATGACGGATGCTGATGTTGATGGATCACACATTAGAATATTGTTATTAACTTTCTTCTTTAATTTTATGAGAGAGTTAATAAAACATGGAAATGTATTTATTGCACAACCTCCACTTTATAAAGTAGAACATCAAAGAAAGCAATACTATGCATATAGTGATGAAGAGCTTGAACAAATTAAACGTCAATTAGGATTAAAAGGTAACTACCCATTCCAAAGATATAAAGGTCTTGGTGAAATGAATAAAGATCAATTAGCTGATACAACAATGGATCCAGTTCATAGAAAGATGTTACGTG
Source organism: Bacilli bacterium (assembly GCA_036657515.1). Classification (GTDB taxonomy): domain Bacteria; phylum Bacillota_I; class Bacilli_A; order RFN20; family CAG-826; genus Alectryobacillus. The sequence goes on along the minus strand of JAVXGI010000005.1, from coordinate 15,116 downwards.
TTACTCTTGAAGACGCTGCAGCAGCTAGTAAGGTATTTACCGATTTAATGGGAGAAGACGTTGATCCAAGAAGAGAATTCATTCTTAAAAATGCTAAATTTGTTAAGAATCTGGATATTTAGTAAGGAGAAATAAAATAATGGAAGATGAAAATAAAGTAATTGATGAAGTTGTAGAAGAAGAAATAAGTGGTGAAGAAAATAGCCTTCCTACTGAAGAAGTTTTTATTAATGATGGAATTGTTGCTGGAATTAAAGATGTTGAAGTTTCAGGAAACGTGAAGTCAGGATTTTTAGATTACGCAATGTCTGTTATTGTTTCTCGTGCTCTACCTGACGTAAGAGACGGATTTAAACCCGTTCATAGACGTATAATTTTCGCTATGAACGAATCAGGATACACTCCTGATAAGCCACACGTTAAGTGTGCTAAAATCGTTGGAGATGTCATGGGTAATTATCACCCACATGGTGACACCGCAATTTATGAATCACTTGTTCGTATGGCTCAAGATTTCTCGATGAGATATATGTTAATTGATGGACATGGTAACTTCGGCAATATCGATGGAGATGGAGCCGCTGCATATCGTTATACGGAAGCTCGTTTAAATAGATTTGCCGCTAATATGGTTCGTGATATTAAAGAAAATACAGTTAATTTTATCGATAACTACGATGGAAGTGAAAAAGAACCAGTTGTTTTACCAGCAAGATTTCCTAACCTTTTAGTAAATGGAAGTAATGGAATTGCTGTTGGAATGGCAACAAATATTCCTCCGCACAATCTAAACGAAGTGTGCGCAGCATTACGTGCTTACGCACTTAATCCTGATATTTCCGTTACGGAATTAATGGAAAATTATATTAGTGGACCAGATTTCCCAACTGGCGGATATATTTTAGGAAGAACCGGAATTAAAACAATGTATGAAACCGGAAAAGGGGACGTTGTTGTAAGAGGAAAAGCTACGATTGTTGATAGTGCTAATGGTAATAAAAAAGAAATTATTATTACTGAGATTCCTTATCAAGTTAATAAAGCTAATCTTGTTCGTAAGATAGGAGAATTAGCTGATAGTAAAATTATTCCAGAAATAACTGATGTAAAAGATGAAACATCTCATAGAACTGGAATTAAAGTTATTGTTGAATTAAGTAAAGATGCCGTACCAGAAGTTGTTCTTAATCAAATATATAAACAAACTCAATTACAAGGTAAATTTAATGCTCAAGTAATTGCTCTTGTTGATGGTGCTCCAAAGATTTTAACGTTAAAAGATATGTTAAAACATTATTTGGAATTCCAAATTGAAGTTATTACAAGACGTACTGTCTATAGAAAAGATAAAGCTATTGCTCGTCGCCATATTTTAGATGGATTAATTCTTGCAACGGATGATATTGATAACGTAATTAGAATCATTAGATCAACTAATACTTCAGAAGAAGCCGCTAATGCTCTTAAAGCAAAATATGCATTAAGTGATGAACAAGTTGAAGCAATACTTGCAATGACACTACGCAGATTAACTGGACTTGAAAAACAAAAGTTAGTCGACGAACTTAACGAAATCATCAAAACCCTTGCAGAACTCGAACATATTTTAGCAAGTAGAGAAAATAAGCTTGAAGTTATTTTCAAAGAACTTGGAGAAGTTGTAGCAAAATTTGGTGATGCTCGTAGAACAATTATTACTGATGCTGAAGAACAAATTGAAGACGAAGACTTGATTGAAAAACAAGATATTGTAATTACACTTACAAAGTCTGGTTATATTAAACGTATGTCTCTTGATACTTTTAAAACCCAAAATAGAGGTGGAAAAGGTGTTAAAGGAATGTCAACTCATGCTGATGATGAGGTTTTCTTAACAGTTAACGCTCATACTCATACTGATTTATTATTCTTTTCAAATCTAGGTCGTATATATCGCCTTAGAGGACACCGCATTCCTGAAGCAAATAGAATTGCTAAAGGCATTCCTGTTTCTAATTTCCTTAACCTTGCAGAAGGCGAAGATATTAGATCAATTATTACCTGTGATTCATATTGTGAAGGCGAATATTTATTCTTTGCTACCAAGCTTGGAGTTGTTAAACGTACTGATATTAGAGAATTTGATTCAATTAGACAAAATGGTAAGATTGCCATTACTCTTAGAGAAAATGATCAATTACTTGATGTTAAGAAAACTGATGGTAGTGCTTATGTAAGTCTTGTTGCAACCAATGGCAAGATGGTAAAATTCCTCGAAACTGATGTTAGAGTTATGGGAAGAAGTGCTGCTGGAGTTAAAGGAATGAATGTTGATGGCAGTACTGCTATTTCTCTTTCTACTAGTTTAGAAGGTGAATTAGTTCTTGTTATTACAACTAATGGTTATGGCAAAATGTCTACTCTTGACGGGTATCGCTTAACACGCAGAGGCTCAAAAGGCGTCTATACTATAAAAGCAACCGAGAAGAACGGACAAATTGTTGATATGAAAGTTGTAAAAGGCGAAGAAGATCTTGTTGTTATTACAAAAGGCGGCATTTTAATCAGGGTTAACCTTGGACAAATTAAAATCTGTGGACGTAATACAATGGGAGTAAAAATTATTAATATTAAAGAAAAAGAAGCCGTTTCCTCAATCGCTATTGTTCCTCATCAAGAAGAAGTTGTTGATGAGGTTAGCGAAGGAAACGACATTCTTGATGAAAACTATATAGCAACAGAAAAAGAGGAATAAAATATGAATGAAATAATTTTATTCCAGAATAAAGAAGAAGCAAAATTTAAAGCTGAACGTATAAGAAAAAATATTAAAGCTGCTTTAGTGGAAAACGAGATTAGGTTCAACCCAAATTATAAAACACCCGATGAAATCGCACATTTAATTTGGCCATTTCCACTTGGACTTGTAAAAGAACTTAAAGAAGATGGAAAGAAAGTTGTTCTTAGTTTGTTTTATACAAAAGATGCACGACATGGAAAACGTATTCTTTCTCTTGAAGCTTTCTTTAAAGAAGAATTAAGTAAAGCACTCGTTGATATTTTTGATAGAGCTGATAAAATTCTTGTTCCAATTGAAGAATATAAAGATGCTTTAATTGCAAAAGGATTAGAAGGCGAAAAGATTGAAGTTGTAACAAGTGGTATTAATTTACAAATTTACAAGTTTCTACCAGAAACTGATATGGGACTTGCTCGTCGTTATTTTTCACTTGGTGTTGAAACTAAAATTCTATTAGCTTTTGCAGATTATGAAGATAAAGAATGTTTAGATCGCTTAAATGCCGTTGCTTTATTAAGACCTGATACTAAAGTCATTTGCATCGGAACAGGAAAATATAGCAACCCACTATTTAAACGTTTTAGTAAAAAATATAAGAAACCAGCTCCAAATATTGTTTTCTCAAAATTTGTTGATATTAACATTTATCGTTCTTTATTAAAAAACGCTAGATGTGTCTTATTTTTAAATAGTTATTTCATCGATGATGTGCAACTTCTTGAAACTATGGCAGCTGAAACACAAGTTATTGCTTATGATTTAGCTTTGCCTAATATTTACCGTCAACCATTTGTTATGCACACTGACGACATTGGTGATTTATATAAAATGATCACAAATTTTCTTGATTATAAGATTTCAAATACCGTCTCTGATGCCTATTATTTTGTTTCAAAATGTGATGTTAAACAATTAGGCGAAAATTTAAAAATGATATATAATAATTTATTATAAGGAAGGAAATTATTTATGATTGATATTAAAAAAATAGAACAAGATCCAAAACATGTAGAAGAACTTTTAAAAAGAAAACTTTTTAATGTGGATTTCTCTGAACTTTTAGAAAAAAACAAGAGAAGAAAAGAGTTATTAATTGATGTCGAATCAAATAAAGCTGAACAAAATAAGTGCTCAAAAATGGTTCCACAATATAAAAAAGATGGAAAAAATCCTGAAGAATTATTTGCAAAAGTCAAACTTTTGAATGAACAAAATTCAAAAAACGCTGCAGAACTCGACTCGATTGAAAAATTCATTTTTGATTTCTTAAAAGTATTGCCAAATTTACCTGATGAAGATTTACTTCCAGGCGAAAAAGAAAACAACAAAGCAATCTACACTTATAAGACTCAACCAACGTTTGATTTTCCAATTAAGGATCACGTTGAACTTGCTGAGTCACTCGGATTAATTGATTATGAAAGAGCTGCTAAAATTTCTGGTCGTGGAACTTGGATTTATAAAGGAATTGGAGCTCAACTTGAATGGGCACTGATTAACTTCTTTGTTGCAGAACATATTCGTGATGGTTATACATTTATTCTTCCTCCACATATGTTAAATGTCGAATCAGGCTATACTGCTGGACAATTTCCAAAATTTGATAACGATGTATTCTTCCTTTCAAATATGGAACCACGTAGATTTATGTTACCAACTGCTGAAACAGCACTAGTTAACTTACATCGCAATGAAATTGTTGATATAAACGAACTTCCAAAAAGATATTTTGCTTATACTCCATGTTATAGAAGTGAAGCCGGTTCTTATAGAACTGAAGAAAGAGGAACTATTCGCGGATATCAATTTAATAAAGTTGAAATGGTTGCTTATACAAAAGAAGATGAAAGCGATGCAATGTTTGATGAATTAGTTCATAAAGCTTCACATCTTGTTGAAGAACTTGGATTACATTTCCAAATTTCAAAGTTAGCTGCTGGTGATTGTTCTCATTCAATGGCTAGAACATACGACATTGAAGTATGGATTCCATCAATGAAAATATATAAAGAATGTTCGTCTGTTTCTAACGCAAGAGATTATCAAGCAAGACGTGGCATGATGCGCTATAAAGATAAAGAAGGAAAAATGCATTTCCTCCATACACTTAATGGATCAGGTCTTGCTACTTCACGTATTGTTCCAGCAATCCTTGAACAATATCAACAAGCTGACGGAAGCGTTATTATTCCAGAAGTTCTTAGACCATTTATGGGCGGATTAGAAAAAATCTCACCTATTAAGAAATAATTTGATATAATATTTATGCCATCGTGATATAACACTTCGAACCAGGTCAGGACAGGAATGTAGCAGCCTTAAGGAGACGCTATATGTGCGATGGTTTTATTTTATGAAAAATAGAGATATATATTTTATGAACCTTGCATTAAGTGAGGCTAAAAAAGCTATAAAAGAAGATGAAGTTCCAGTCGGAGCTGTTTTAGTGCTTGATGATAAAGTTATTGCTAAAGCTCACAACAAAACTAATGCTAACAATAACAACTTTGATCACGCTGAGATGTTAGTAATTAAAAAAGCTCTTAAAAAATTAGGAGTTTCTCGATTAGATAACGCAATAATTTACGTTACTCTCGAACCTTGTTTAATGTGTGCTGGAGCAATTTATCTCCATAAAATAAAAAAAGTTATTTTTGCATTACGAGATGATAAATTTGGTGCACTTGTTTCAACAAATAATGTTTATGAATCTAAACAAATAAACTTTACGCCTGAAATAGAACTCGGTCCACTAGGAGACGAGGCAAAAAAATTATTAAATGATTTTTTTGCCACAAAAAGAAAATAGTTGAGTTTTGCGCGGTTATTGGAGAAGTAAATTTCTTCAATAACCGTTTTTTTGTCACTGACAAAAATTATTTTTTATATTGTAAAAAAAAGATAATCAATAAATATAAATATGTGTAATAATATTTGTATGTTAGAACTTAAAAACATTTACAAAAACTATATTCTTACAAAAACTGAAGATGTTAAAGTCTTAAAAGACGTTAATCTTATTTTTGAAGAGCACAAATTTATTTCAATTTTAGGACCATCTGGTTGCGGAAAGACAACGCTTTTAAATATTATTGGCGGACTTGATAGATATACCTCAGGTGACTTAGTGATTGATGGAAAATCTACTAAGGATTTTACTGATAAAGATTGGGATGCTTATAGAAATAGAAAAATTGGCTTCGTTTTTCAAACATATAATCTAATTCCGCATTTAAGTGTTTTAGGGAACATTGAAATTTCTTTAACTCTTGCTGGAATTGGTATTGAAAAACGTCGTGAAATGGCAATTAATGCTTTAACAAAAGTAGGACTTGAAGCAGAGATTAAAAAGAGACCAAATCAATTATCTGGTGGACAAATGCAAAGAGTTGCTATAGCTAGAGCTATTGTTAATAATCCTTCTATTATTTTAGCTGATGAACCAACTGGTGCACTTGATAGTGAAACTAGTGTAATAGTTATGGATATTTTAAAAGAAATATCTAAGGATAAAACTATTATTATGGTCACCCATAATAAAGATCTTGCCTATAAATATAGTGATAAAATAGTTGAAATGTTAGATGGTAGAATTGTAGGTTATGAAGATAATAAGAAAAAGAAAGAAAACATTGAACCTATTAATAAAGAAGAAAAAGAAGAAGTTTTAATAAAAGAAATAGAACAACCAATTGAAACTATTAATACTCAAAATAACAAAGATCATAAAAAGATTAAAAATCCTCGTACTTCAATGGGATTCTTTACTTCTGTTAATCTTGCATGGAAAAATATATTTGCTAAAAAAGGTAGAAGTATATTAGTATCTGTTGCATCAAGTTTTGGTGTGATTGGTGTTGGACTTGTTTTAGCTTTATCAAATGGTTTTACAACTTATATTACAAGATTAGAAGAAGCCACTGCTCAAAATTCACCATTAACAATTTCTAATATGACTTATAGTTATGTTAAAAACGAAAACAAAGTAGAATATGATGTATTTCCAGATGATAATCAAATACATATATATAAGGAAGACGAAGCTAAAAGTTATGTAACAGAAGTTCATAGAAATAACTTTAGTCTTGATTACATTAATTATCTTAATGATATCGCTAATACTAAATACGCAAGTTCACTTGGCTCAAAACTTATTAACTTTAATAACATTAATATGGGTTTATTCTCAAACGATGGTGAAAAGGTTATAAATGTTAACCCATATCGCTCAACTGATAGTAGTTTAATAAGTGATATTGCCTCAATAACAGGTCTACCAAAAACAATACTCCATGAAATGTATGGAAAAGAAGACTATATTCGTAAGTCGTATGATGTTTTTGGTGTCTTCCCAAGTCAAGAAATGGTCGATACAAATGGAGATGGAGAAACTGATACTTTTGAAGTTTCTTTAGTAGTAGATTCTTATAATAGAGTTAGTCAAAAAACTTTAGTGGATTTTGGTTTATATAACAAAAATCAATTAAAGGATTTAAAGACTATAAATTTTAATGATTTTATTGGTAAAGAATATAAATTCTATATTAATGATGAAGTGTATGATGAAGGAACAATTAAGAGTCATGTTTATCCTGAAAAGACTTCAAGTATATCATTTATGGATGAAACAGGAGCTATTCAAAAATTTGATGTTACTCTTCCTTCTACGACAACTGAACAATATGTTCCGGTATATGATGTTTCAAATTCTGCTAATAAATCTTTATATAATGAAACCTTTGTTGCAAATGGAAAGGTTGCTAAAGCTTATAAACTTAAAGTTACATCAATTTTACGTGTTAAAAAAGATGCCATATTAGACTATATGCCAACAAGCATTTGCTACAATGAATGTTTTAAAAACTTTGTAATGACTCATAACAACAAATCTAAATTAGTAAATACTATTAAAGACAATCTTTACTTTAATAGTTTATCTGAGCTTGAAAGAATATTAACTAAGACTAATTATTTAGCTTTTATGAATGAAAAGTTTGGTACAAAATATAAAATACCAGCAGCAATGTCTGTTTTAAAGCAACCAAAACTTGAAGAAATAATGGATGCCTATAATAAATTAGTGCATTTTACAGTGCCGTTCCAAGATTTTGTTAATGGTAGCGGCTATGAATATAGTGATAGCTATTATACTTCAGCTTCAGGATTCTTTAGCACAGTTAATTATCATGGTGGAACCTACGAAATGACTGACGCAATGAAGACGGCTTTTGATTTACTTGGCAACAACGATATTGAAAATCTTTTCAGGTTGTTTGCTCAACAACCAACCCTTGCAAAAGATTTTGTTATTTATCTTGGTTATATTTTGTCGCAATCGAGCAATATATTAAGTATTATTCTTTTTCCAAGTTCATTAACTAAAAAAGCACAATTAATTGAATATTTAAACGCATATAATGTTGGCAAAAAAGATGCTGATCAAATAATATTCTCTGATTACATTGGTACTTTTACTAATTCAATTGGAGAAATGGTTAATATTATTTCTATTGTTCTTGTCGCATTTGCTGCTGTATCTTTAGTTGTATCTAGTGTTATGACAGGTATTATTACCTATAACAGTGTTATCGAACGAACAAAAGAAATAGGAATATTACGTGCAATTGGAGCACGAAAACGAGACGTTGGACGATTGTTTAGAACTGAAAATATTATGCAAGGTTTTGCTGCGGGATTAATTGGAATTATTATGACTTATATTTTATCAGCGCCACTTAATTACATTATTAACATAATTTATCCTTCTTATAATATAGGTAATATAGCATTCTTAAATCCATTAGCTGGTTTTATACTTGTAGTACTTGCTATTGCATTATCCTTTATCGCTTCACTAATTCCATCTTCTGTCGCATCAAGAAAAGATCCAGTAGTATCGCTGAGAACGGAGTAAAATATGTTTGCATTTATTAAAAAAATCTTTCCTAAAAATTTATCTTCTATAAGATTACAACGTGATAAAGAAAGACTACAAAAACTGGTGGATGAATCACAAAGATATACACCATCAATAATGGTCGGACTTACTAACGACGTTGTGTTAAAAAGAAAAGAAGCAGGATTATCCAACAAAAAGAAAAAAGTTGTCACAAAATCTTATTGGAAAATCATTTTTGACAATCTTTTTTCTTTTTTTAATGTCTTACTTTATACACTTGGTGTTTTATGTGCCATTGCAGGAAAATATACTCAGTTATCTTTCCTCGGCGTTATTTCAATAAATGCTGTAATTGGTTTAATTCAAGATATTAGAGCTAGAAAGTTAGTCGATAAATTATCCATTATTAATAAAATGGAATCAACTGTTATTCGTGACTCAGTTAAATCTCAAGTACTTTCAAGTGAATTAGTCCTTGATGATATCGTTTACATTAAAAACGGGGAACAAATACCAGCTGATTCCATTATTATTGAAGGAAAATGCAGTGTTAATGAAGCTATGTTGACAGGTGAACCTGACGCAGTAAAGAAAAATATTGGGGATGTTATATTAAGCGGAACTTATGTTTCTAGTGGATCGTGTTATGCAAGAATTAATAAAGTTGGAAAACTTAATAAAGCTGAAGAATTACAAGAAAAAGCTAGTATTGTTTCAAAACCTAAGTCAGAAATTCTTGCAGCTTTAAATTATCTATTTGGAATTATAGGCATGATTGTTATTTTATTAGGAGTTGTGCAAATTGTTTCATATTGGTATATTAATCCTTCAGAATTTAGCTGGGAAATGTTTGCTGGTACTCCAATGACTAATGATGGATTAATTGGTGGATTTGTTGGATCAATGGTTGCAATGATTCCGGCAGGTATGTTCTTACTTGCTTCAATTGCTTTATCAGTTGGTGTTTTAACTTTAGCTAAAAAAAGATGTTTAGTTCAAGAATTATATTGTATTGAAATGTTAGCTAGAGTAGATACCTTGTGTCTTGATAAAACTGGAACAATAACTGATGGAACAATGGTATTTGCAGATTATATTAGAATTGATAAAACCCTTACTAGTGATAATGTTGGAGCAATGATAGCTTCAGTTATTAAAGCTACTAACGATGATAACTATACTTCAAAAGCATTATTTTCTAAATTTGGTTCATTTAATGCCCTTACTCCAAAAAATATATTAGCTTTCTCTTCTGATACCAAATTTAGCGCAGCTGATTTTGATAAAGAAGGAACATATGCAATTGGTGCATATGGGTATATTGATATTGATAATAAAGTTATTACTGAAAAAACTATCAGCAAATATAACTCAAAAGGTTATAGATGTTTGTTATTATGCCAATCAAAAAAAGGTATTGTTAAAGAAAAACTTCCAAAGATGACTTGTGTTGGAATTATTCTTCTTGAAGATCATATTAGAGAAGATGCACCAGAAACTCTTGCTTGGTTTGCTTCTAACGGTGTTGATATTCGTGTTATTTCTGGAGATGATCCTGCTACTGTTTCCGAAATTGCAAAAAAAGCTGGTATTCAAGATTATGAAAAATATATCAGTCTTGATGGAAAAAGTATAGATGAAGTAATGGAAATTGCTAATGATTATAAAATATTTGGTCGTGTTTCTCCTGAACAAAAAGAAGCTTTAGTTATCTCCCTTAAACATAATTATGGAAAAACTGTTGCTATGACAGGAGATGGTGTTAATGATATATTAGCTTTAAAAAGAGCCGATTGCTCCATTGCAATGGCAAGCGGCAGTGATGCAGCAAAAAATGCATCACACCTTGTTTTACTTGATTCTAATTTTAGTGTTTTACCAACAGTTGTTGCTGAAGGTAGAAGAGTTATTAATAACTTACAACGTAGTTCGGCATTATTCTTATCAAAGACACTTTTTACAATGGCTCTTACGATACTCTTTATTATTATGACGTTTGCTACTCGTGATGCTAATATGACCTATCCATTAAATCCTAACCACTACTATGTTTGGGAAATTTCTTGTATTGGAGTTGGTGGTTTCTTCTTATCTCTTGAACCTAATAGTGCTCAAATTAAAGGAAAATTCTTCTCAAATGCAATTAAAAAAGCGGTTCCGATTGCGACATCTATTTTCTTTATGATTGTGACATTATTTATCTTATTATCAATTAACGAAGCATCGCCAGATCACTTTATATTAGGTGATAAACTTATTCTTAATTCAGCGGGCGAACTTGTAAGTGACGGAGGAAGGAGCGGATTTATTGCGATGTGCGCCATAATAATGGCTCTCTTCGGTTTTGTTTCTCTTTATAAAATTTGTACGCCATTTTCAAAATATCGTTTAGGTGTATTTATAACTATTTCAATTTTATCAGTTGCTTTAGTAACTGGATGTTATATGATTAAAATTCCTTTAGCATCTGGAGAAGTTGTTACTTTCGGATATTTATGGTTCTTATTTGAAATTACTGATCTTAAGTTATTAAATGTCTTATGGGTCTTAGTAATATTCCTTATTGGAACGGCGTTCTATTTATGGAATGATAAGAAGTTTGAAAATATGCGTTTATTTGATATGTTAGAAAAATTTAGGGAGAAAACAGAAAGTCATGAAAACGAATGATTTAATAAAAGTAACCTTTTTAAAAGAAATTACAACCAAAGGGATTGACGCAGTTAATGTTCAATCTCTTTGCGGTGTACTTAATATAAAACGCCAAACGTTTTATTATTATTATCGTGACATATATGATTTAGTTGATTCTATTTTAGGTGATTATTACGATGATTTTAAAGACAAAGAAATTAATATTTACTATATAAGTGAAGTACTTGAAGCTATTAAAGAAAATATTAATTTATTTACAGAATTTATAAATTCTTCTCTTCATGAATTGTTTGAATCTTTTTTGAAAAAATTAATTATTCCTTATACAGCCTATCGTATTCAAGAAAATAAAAGTGCCGACTTATTATCAAACGATAACATTCGTGAAATTACAGAATTTTTATCAAGAGGAATTATATATTTATTAACCGATATCGTTACTAAAGAAAGCGACTTACAAACATCATTAATTCGCAATAAAATTAATGTATATTTGGATCCAGTTTTACTTACGGATTTAATAAATTTATATCACACTAATAGGAGAAATATCTAAATGTTAAACTTTGAATTTTATTCTCCAACTCGTGTTTTATTTGGGCGCGACAAAGAACAAGAAATCGGTGCAAGATTAAAAGAGTTAGGTTCTGCAGTGGTTTTGATAGTTTATGGACAATCTTCTGTTATAAAAAGTGGGTTACTTGCAAAAGTAACAGCCTCTCTTAAAGCAAGTGGAATTAAATATATTGAACTCGGAGGAGTTCGTATAAATCCTGATGTTTCCTTTGTTGAAAAAGGAAGAAAAGCCGTAAAAGAATACTACATTGATACTATTTTAGCAGTTGGTGGAGGAAGCGTAATCGATGTTGCTAAAGCTATTTCCGTTAATGCATTTTATAAAGGAAATGTCTTTGATTATAACGATCATAAAGCTCAACCACAACGTGCTATTCCAGTAGCTGTAATTTTAACGGTTGCAGGAGCCGGCAGTGAATTATCTAGTTCATGTGTAATTCAAGATGATAAACGTAAAATGAAAAAAGGTTTTAATACTGATCTTGTTAGACCTGTATTAGTAATTGAAAATCCTGAATTAACTTATACCGTTTCAAAGTACCAAACAGCAGTAGGAACAGTTGATATCTTAATGCACACATTAGAAAGATATTTTTCAACCTCAACCAAAAATGAGTTAGCAGATGAATTTGCTATTGGACTATTAAAAACAGTTATAAAATCCGGGATAATCGTATATAATAAACCTATGGATTATGATGCAAGAGCAAATTTAATGCTAACTTCTTCATATTCACATAACGGCATTACTTCTATTGGCAAAAAATATAAGATGCCATGCCATTATTTAGAACATGTTCTTTCTGGAATTTATCCAGAAGTTGCACATGGCGCTGGACTTGCTGTTATTTTCCCAGCTTGGGCAGAAGAATATATGATGGTAGAAAAACAAAAGATGGCTAGATTAGCTCGTGAATTATTTGATTGTAAATTTGCATCAAATGCTGAAGGAGCAAGATTATTTATAGATAGTATTAAGGATTACTTTAAAAAGTTAGAGATGCCTTCTACATTTAAAGACTTAGGAATTGAAAACGTAAATATAAAAGAATTACTTAATCAATTTGTTGCTAATGGTACACGTGCTGTTGACCATAGGTGCAAGCCACTTGATGTCGATGTAGCAAAAGTAATTTACGAAAGATGTAAATAGGAGAAACAAATTATGAAAAAATCAGAAGTGGTTAGTTGGATTGTCTATTTTGGCTTAATACTAGCAGTTATTATGGTTGGTTTATATGTAATTAAACCAGCATTTGATTCTTTTAATGTTAGTGAAAGCGGTGTAGGAAATATTGTTATTTTATATGCAGTACTTACAATATTTGGTGTAATTGTTGTTTTATCTATCATATATGAGTTAATTCACGTTGTAAGTGCAAAACTTAGTGGATACGAAATTGTTAGTGTAAACGTATTATATTTTAACTTTTATAAGAAAAATGGCAAATGGGCTTTTAGATTTAAAGGTTATGATGGATTAACGGGTGAAACAATTATTAATGCAAAAGATGCTGAAAAATCTTCACCTAAATCATTCTTAATTATTCCAAACTTAGTAGTAGCATCTTTATTTATTGTATGTTTTATTGGAGCAATCTTATTCCCTAATAAATCATTACTTAGACCTCTTGCAATGATTTGTGCAACTGTAGTTGGATTAATATTAATTTATAATATTTTACCATTTGAATTAGATTCTAAAACTGATGGTTATCAATTACGTCTTGTCTCTCACAAAGAAGACGTTGCTGCATTTAATGAATTATTAAGATTAAAAAGTTGTGAAGTAACTGGAACCGATCCTAAAGAAACAAAAGTTTTTGAAAATATTACCAACTTTACAGCAGAAATTAACTTATTAACAATTTATAATCACCTTGCTAAAGAAGAATTCGATGATGCTCTTAAAATTGTTAATATCACACTTAAACAAAAAGATAAATTATCAAAAACAATTAAAACAAGATTAATTGCTCAAAAATTATATATTATTCTTTATCAAAATAGAGTTGATGATGCTCGCAAATATTATAACGATGAAGTTACAAGTGATGAAAGACGTGATGTATCTAATGATTTATCAATGGAATCTGTAAGAGCTTATATTTTAATTTCTTCAATGCTTGATGAAAGCGAATCTGAAGTTCAATATGCTACTTCTCGCGCTGATGCTGCACATAACCGTGCAGAAGAAGGAAGAAAAGAAATTGAAAAGAAACTTTATAAAGCTACACTTGCTCGTGTAAAGGAACAACATCCAACTTGGGTATTAGTAACAAAAGATTCAAAAGAAAGTAAAAAATAATTTATTTATTAATAAATAGGAGAAACCATGAACAAAATTACATTAATAAGCGATACTCTTTGTGACCTTACACAAGAAATGTACAAGACATATAATATTAGAACAGTACCTCTTTCAGTTACTTTTAAAGATAACCCAGTATTATTTCTTGATGGAGTAGATATTACTCCAGATGATATTTATGCTCATGTAAAGGAAACTGGTGCCTTACCAATGACAGGTGCTATTCCTCCTGATACATATTTAAATATTTTTAAAGATGAATTAGATAAAGGAAATGATGTTATTTATATTGGAGTAGGATCTGGTATTTCTAGTTCTTTACAAAACGCTGTTCTTGCTTCAAAAGAATTAGATGAATCTCGTATTGCAATTGTTGATAGTCAATCTCTTTCAACTGGTATTGCTTTACTAGTTCTAAAAGCTCGTAAATTAATTGATGAAGGAATGAAATTATTAGATATAAAGAAAACTATTGAAAATCTAGTACCACTTCTTTCCGTAAAATTCTCTGTTGATGGTATGGAATATCTTTATAAAGGTGGAAGATGTAAAGGTTTAACTTTCCTTGTTGGAAAGCACCTCCACATTCACCCTGTTATTAAAGTAACTGGAAACAAATTAATCGTTTATAAAAAACCTCGTGGAAACTATGAAAAAGCAATGCTTGAAATGGTTAATGAGTTTAAAAAAGATTTACCAAACATTGATCTTGATTGTGTCTTTATCACTGATTCTGGTCCAACAGATTTTATGGGACCAAAGTTTATTGAAAAAGAAATTACTCAATATGTTCCTGCCGGAAATCTTCACTTTACAACTGCTGGATCAACCGTTTCTTCCCATTGTGGACCAAGAACAATTGGAATTTTGTATTTACTTAAAAAATAAAAACTTAA
>JAVXGI010000004.1:0-62441 GCA_036657515.1 Bacilli bacterium | reverse complement strand
CTGTTATTTTTTTATCATTATTTGTGTTTTCCGCACAATCGTGCTCACTTGTTAATGAAAAAAAAGAAAATACAGAGCTTAATCGTGCTTTATTTTCATTAAAGTATTCAAATGGCAATCAAAGCAACAAGGAATTATATTCAAATCAAATCTATTATAATCAAATTTCAATGATAGATAAAATGTATGTTTCAGTTCCACAAATAAGAGCTACAGCAATTTATGAGGGCAGAAGTTATGATTTAATAAATTATAATTCTATTAATACGAACAACGGCTCTTCAAGAAAAAATTATGTTGCAACATTTGTTTACAAAGGAAAATTCCCGTTAGTTACTAGTCATGGGTACATTAACAACGGAACATTAACCAACATCTTTCAATCGTATGAATTAACGAATACTTTTTCTATTTCATCTTCTATTGAAGCTGGTATAGGTGTAGAAGCAGGAGCATTGGGATTTGAAGCATCTGTTGAAGTAAAAAAATATATGAGTGCTTCTGTTGGAATTGGATCTGGATATTCATTTGAATTAAAATATGATTTTTATCCATCATCATTGGTGCTTAACGAAAGATATGCGATTAAAAAGACCGTATCATCTTATGAATTTTTAACGATTGTTTATTTGCCGGATGAAAGTAACTTAAATGGAGGGTCTATGGCTGGTGGAATACTTTATAATTATCATGCTTGCGCTTATCTATCAAATTCTATTTCAATAACGGATTATGACATCGTTGTAGGTTAAGGAGAAAACTGAAATGAAAAAAATATTATGTTTGCTTTTTTTACAATTATTTATTGTTTCCGACAATTGTTTAACTAATCCATTTGTTTCTGCGGACAACTTAACTAATGTTAAAAAAGCAAATCAAAACGAATATAATGTTTCAAAATTTGAATTTGATCAACGCGAAAAATCAGGCAATATAGCATTAGTTTGCAACGTTAATAGCATAAATTCTAAATGCGGTTATTCTAGATACAATGTTAGACACACACGCAAAAATGGCGAATTGTATTTTTTAAATTCTTCTATTTTTCATAATGCTGAACTTGGCGATACTGTTTTAACAACTCAAACTTTTACTCTTATTGGTATGACTTATACAGAGGGATTTGGTTATACAACAGAAGCAAAAGCATTTGGTGCAACTTGTTCTTTTTCTGCTGATATGGCACTTAGTGTCACTAATGATGTTACTTTTACGAATGGTTCAACAAATACACTTCGTGGAAAAAATAGCAATAATCCTCACGCAACTGGTAGATATTATCTTTATATGCAAGAAATTGTTATTGATTCGATTATTGTTAAAAGAAATGATAAAAATGAATTCATTAGTGCGGTTTATGTTTATAACACAATTGATGATGTTCATAGCCTCGTAATTTCAAATGTCAGACCTACAATTGGTGGTTCTGTACTTCCGAAATGTTGAGAAAGGAGAATTATTATCATGATTTTTAAAAAAATATTTCTTTTATTTATATCTTGTGCTCTAATTTCGTGTTCTTCTGTTGTAAATGTTGGATCTGGCAAAAACTTTAATCATTATTCATATACTGTAGGGAAAAATGAATCAGTGCATTTCATATTATTTCCAACAATTGATGATGAAACTGATAAGCTTTTATCATCTGAACATAGACCTATAATTTTGTCTTTAAATCTTGAAGATGGAACAAAATTGTTAGATGAAGAATTGTTTAAATTTTCATGTGAAACATTTTATACTTCACTTACTTGTTTAAAATCTTTTGATGGAAATCTTAAAATATCTGAGATTGTTTATGATTGGGATAGTGTTATTCTTACGTGTCCAACTGATATTTCACTTACATTTGATAACGGATATGCATTAAAGCCATCATTTCCAGTTGGCTATAAGAAACCATTTGATATATACAACAATCATAGAACCTTTAACAAAGGCGAATCAGCGATATTTTTTGATTCAAAAGGATACATTTATGTCTTTTTTGGACCATTTCATTTAAATGTTAAACGTGGTGAAAGTTATTTGATTAATGGAGTTTCATCTAACAATTCTATTTTTACGATATCAAATATTGAACATTCAAATTTTGAAGAAGCAAATCAAAGGCCGGATTATGATACATTAGAATATTTTCCGTTTAATCATCCGATTAATGTTCCTGATTTTTTAAATGGTGTTTTTATAAAATTTAAAATCAATCCTTTATATGATGAGTGCCGCTTAATAGGTTCTGATGTTTATTTTGACATCACAATTAACGGTGATAACTATAATGTTCCACTTCATATCGCAAGCGACCATAGTTCATGGCATTAATCAATCAAAGCATTATATTTATTCATAAAATTTCGTTTATTGTAAAGGAGAACTAACTCATGATTAAATTATTAAAATCTAAAACTTTATATTTAACCTTGTTAATGGCTATTAACGTTTCTTTTTTAATCTCTCTTTGTGTTATAACGGTTAACAAAGAATCGAAGGTTCCAGATTTTATTGGAAGCACACAAACATTTGAACCGACAGCAAAAAATAGATATATTGTAAATTCAAAAGATTTTACTTCATATACAAAATTTGATGCAAAAATCACTGAAAATAAGGATTTATACTCAACTATTTCATTAGATACTACTAATGTTAAAATTGGGCAAAAAATTATGAAAAATGATAAAATAGGTTCCTTGAATGGAGAAGATGTATTAAGTTCTTATGATTCATTATGCTTAAAAGTTTACGAAGAAAACGGAATAACAAAAATAGTTAATTATAATTACAATTGTTTTACAATTTCAATTAACTTTTCCATGTATGATTACTATCAAAACAGCTTTGAAAAGCCAGATTCATTATTTTTGGAATTGTTTGGCTATTTTTACAAAGTTCAGTTTAACGGTTATAATTTTGACTCATTTGAAAAAGATGGAATTGTTATCTGTAGTTTTATACCGTTTGACTGCGATAGCTTAATAAATAAAGATTCAAAGTGTTCAATTGATATAGTTAAACATAAGTATTTAAATCATAATTACTTAGCCGCATCTCTTTTTAATAATTCTATTTGCTCCAAATTATTTTTTATCTCTTCAAATAACAAGGTTATATCCATTTTTGTTGATTGTGTTCTCATTATAGATGAATATGCATTGATTGAATGTTATAACCATCCTTTAGAAAGTGGATCATATCTTTATTTATATGAATAGTCTAGAATACTCCGTAGAAAATATTACAAAAAAATTCGGTAATAGAGTTATTTTAAACAATTTGAATTATACTTTTGCAGGAAATTATGTTTATGCAATTTTAGGTGAATCTGGTTGTGGAAAAACTACATTGCTAAATATTTTGGGATTTTTAGACAATAAATTTGAGGGTAAACTCAGAATAAACGGGAATGAAATAATTGCTAAAAATGATAATTACGATTTTAGAAGAAATGCAATAGGTTTTGTTTTTCAATCGTATTACCTTTTAAATTATTTGAATGTTGAAGAAAACATTAAAATGCCATTAGAATATTCAAAAAAAAGCATAGGAAATGACCATTTTAATTTTTTGATTAATGAGCTCAATTTAGAAACTTTACTTAATGAAAATGTAAGCTATTTAAGTGGAGGAGAAAAACAAAGAGTATCAATTGCTAGAGCATTAATAAATAAACCTTGTATTATAATATGTGATGAACCAACTGGTAATCTAGACAAAAATAATGGAAATAACGTTATAAATATGTTAAAAAAATTTATCGCTAAAGATAAAATCATTATTATAGTAACTCACGATCAAGATGTTGCTAAACAATGTGATTGTGTTTTGAAATTGAAAAACGGAGGACTTTATGAAGAAAAAATTTAATAAATTTAAAAATGAGTTTAATTTTAATAAAATGAATTTATTTTTAATTTTATTGTCTCTTTTTATTTCTTTGTTTACTTCTTTTTCTTTAAGTAATAATAAGCTGCAAACTAAAATTAAAAATCTTAATTATGCAGATTTTCCAGTTAATTTTTCTGTTTATAACATGCTTCAACAAGATGAATACAGCAATTTTTTAGAGAACAATTTTACTGGATTGCCTTATGAATTGTTTTATATAAATATTGAAGAGTATGTCAAAACGAATATCGTTTGTAAAGATTTACATATTCAAATTATCGGAGCAAGAACGGAATTTCAAAAATTTCCAATTCCTAGTGCTTATTCTAATTCGATTTTTATGACAAGTATTCAAGAAGGAAAATCTTTTGATGATATAGATATGATGAATAAGAATAATTCGATTATTGCATATTCATCACATTTGCAAAAGATTGGATATAAAAAAGATATGAAAATAGTTATTAATGGCATTCAATTTGTTCTAAAAGGCGTATTAGCTGATAGCTCAGATGTTAAAAGAAATATTGATAAAAATACAATTCAACTTTTCATACCTTACACCACACTTTTAAATATGTTTTCTTATTCATATGTTAAAACTTCAATATATACAAAAGATTATGATTTTCCACAATTAAAAGACGATAATAAATTTTTATCGTATTATAAAACTTTGGATACCTATAAAAAAACAAACGAAGATATTAATAAAACTTCATACATAACCATTTTAAGTATCTTTGTTATATCTTTTATTGCAACAATAATAGTACAACTTATTTTAATGAAAAATAAATATAGCGAAATTGGAATTCGAAGAGCAGTAGGAGCGAGTAGGGATGATATAACTTATATGTTTACAAAGAAATCAATGATAATGATCATTACTGGTGTTTTAATAGGACTGGTTTCATTCTTTTTGATATATTCTGTGATGTGTGTTGTTTATAGCAATCAGTATTTTACTAATATGTTTATTTTTGATATAAAATCAGTGTTTTTATTTTCTGCCATTTATTTGATTCTTAGTTATGTAAGTGTTTTATTCCCATCGATTATTGGTTCAAATATTAACATTTCTTCTATTCTGTTGGAGGAAAAATAATATGAAAAAAGTTCTTTGTTATTTCACACTACTTTTTGCAGGAATCTATGCGGCTGCGACTTCTTTTTTGGTTATAAATGCATATTCTGTTAAAGATGCTTCTGCAACTTTTGAAAATCCAATTGAGGTGGATAGTAGATATACTCCACTTACTTATTTCATTAACAAAGATTTTGTTTATAGAGACGGCGTTTCTAATAAACGCAACTTTTATAAACCGATTAAAATGGCATTAACAACAATCGATTTGAATTGTAATAAATTCAAAAATGGCGATATCGTTAAAAAAGGTGATATTGTAGATGGTAATCCAGCCCCATTTACTTTTAGAATTAGAAAGATTAATTTAGATTCTACTTTAGTGGAAAATCTAGAGGATGCAACCATTATTATTGATTTCTTTAATTCATATTTTATAGATCCAAATGACTATAATGTTAAAACAGTATTTATGGGCGTTCCGGTAAAAATGACTAGTAAAGATTTATTTTTTAATGAACAGACGAAAAGTTATAATTTAGTTCTTAAATGTGATAATTTAGATGGAAGACTTTTAAATAATGCAAAATGTACAATTACTATTACTACAATTAAGAAAATTGAAGGTTTATTTGTAAAAAGTGATTATATATTTAATGATAATTTTGGAGATTTTGTTTATAAATTCGCCAATATCAATTTTAACGATTATTATACAAAAGTTTATGTAAATGTTCGCAATGGCTATTTCGATTTTGTTAATGTTGAAGGTGATTTGTATGAAAAAAACATTATCCTTAGATTGTAATAGCAACATTGCTAAAATCGAATTTGATAATTTTGTAGCATATTATAATTTAAATAATGGTAAAACAGTTAATATTCTAAATAAGTTTATAAATTATAAAAATTCTTTTTTTAAAGCAAATGATTTTTTTGAAGTTAAAAAAGATGATTGTTTTTATCCTAAGATATTGATTTGTATTAATATTACTTCAAATTGTAATTTAAGATGCAAATATTGTTTTAATGAGAATAAAGTTAGCAAAAAATTAGAAATTAATCAAATTAAAGACTTTATTAATTATGTTGTTGAAGTCAAAAATGAAGCAGAACGTTATTTTGTTGATATGTCTGGTTCTGGAGAACCTTTGCTTTATTTAAAAGATATATTAGAAATATCAAAATATTGTAAAGAAGTTAGTAATAAGATTGGAAAAGAATTAACAGTCATGCTTTCTACGAATGGAACCCTATTAAGTGAGGAATATACTGAATTATTACAAAAAAATAATATTTTATTTGGAGTTTCTCTAGATGGTTATAAGGAATTACATGATATTAATAGAGTCGATATTAACAATTTAGGTACTTATGATAAAGTCGTAAATAATATTAAATTAATTAGAAATAATGAATATGTTGGTGGAGGAATGACGATTTCTAACCAAAATACTGATATATTTAAAGCATATTTTGAAATGCTATCTCTATTTAAAACAGTTTCTATTCGTCCAGCTCGAATTTCTTATAAAGATTTTGATTTTTCTTTTATTGAAGACGGATACTCTAAATTTGTAGACTATCTTATTTCGGAGATTAAAAATAATAATTTGCAACCTTTATTAAGCATAATTAATGGCGATGATTACTTTGGAAATATTATTTTAAAAATTATGTCAAATTCTATTTTATCTAGAAGATGTGATGCTGGCATAGCTCGTTTTGCTCTTGGTATAGATGGAGCAATATTTCCTTGCATTCCAGCAGTAACACATAAGGAATTGGAAATAACTAAAGCTCAAATTGAAAATAATATTAATAATATATATTTTTCTAATCCTTCTACTAAATGTGAAAATTGTATATCGAGAAATATTTGCGGATCTGATTGTTATGTTTTGCAATATGAATTTAAAAATGAATCAGGTCTTTGTGAATTTAAAAAATATTTGTTTTTCTTAGCAATGTATTTATGTGGAACTATTGAATTAGAATATTTTGAATCATATTGTAAAATTATTAAAATTGGTGAAGAAATTATAAAAAGAAACTACTACGATATTGATTTACGTAATACTTTTATAAAATGTAATGGCAAATATAAGTTTACTGAGTTAAAAGATCTTAAAGATCATAATTTTGATGAATATTTAAAAGTTAAAAATTCTATCTAAATTCTAGCGTTTTTTGCTATTTAAAATAATATTTTATCGTTTTATTTTACACTTATGCTAGAAGTAATTAGAATATACAAGATTGAGGTATTTTATGAGTGAATTAATTATTAAAAATCTGTTTGTTTCTACTGATACAGGACTTGAAATATTAAAAGGAATAAGTCTATCAATTCATGATGGAGACATGATTGCATTGCTTGGACCAAATGGTCATGGTAAGTCTACTCTTCTTAATGCTATCATGGGTCATCCAAGATATGTAATTACAAAAGGAACCATTACTTTTGATGGCGAAGATTTGTTAAAGATGAGTGTAGATGAAAGAGCTAGAGCTGGCTTATTTTTAGGGATGCAAAATCCTTCAGAAATTCCTGGCGTAATTAACGCAGAATTTCTTAAAGCAGCACTAAATGCTAAAAGTAATGCTCGTGTTTCTTTTTATAAGTTTTATTCAATGCTAAACGCTAATTGCAAAGCACTTAATTTTTCAACTGATATGTTAAATAGATCACTTAATGATGGCTTTTCAGGTGGAGAAAAAAAGCGTAATGAAATATTACAAATGAACGTATTAGAACCATCAACTATTATGCTTGATGAAATTGATAGCGGACTTGATGTTGATGCTATTAATCTAGTCTCTACTCAAATAAATAATGCTAAGAATAAAGGTGCTACCTTTATTATTATTTCTCACTATGCAAGACTATTCGATCTTATTAAGCCTAATAGAGCTATCGTCATTGTAAATGGACAAATTGCTATTGATGGTGGTAGTGAAGTAGTAAGTAGAATAGATAAAGAAGGATTTGAATGGATCGAAACTGAATTAGGAATTTCTATTAAAAAAGCATTAGAAATTAAACCTGTTTCAATTGAAACTTGCGCTGTTAAAGAAGGACTTAAAGCAAATGGAAAATAGTTTAAATAGTTCCATTTATATTGCAGATGAAGATGATATTACTATCGACTTTAAAGAAAATAAGTTGAGTTCTGCAGTGATATTTGTAAAAGATAATATAAAAGCCAAAATAAAATTGCTAGATTTATCAATTTTAAAAACGCTTAATATTAGTATTGGTCAAAATAGCAAAATTGATTTGCGTATTGTTTTAAATGATGGCGAAATTAATACTATTTTTAGAGGACTTGTTGAAAAAGATTCATCTCTTAATGTTTCTCTGGTTGATTTTAACATCGGAAATATTAATTTTTTCTCTCATATAATACTTAATGGAGATAATTCTACTTCTGTTTGGAATTTATCATCTCTTAGTTTAAATAAAGACATTAAAAAATATAATATTTCCTTTAATCATATTGGAGAAAACACTAAATCATTAATGAATAATTATGGAGTTTGTACGGGTAATTCTACTTTATATTTTGATGGAATTTCTCATATTGAAAAGATGGCTATTAATTCAATTGCTAATCAAAAAGCAAAAATAATTGTATTTGATGAAGGTTGTAAGGCTAAAGCTGATCCTATTTTAAAAATTGATAATAGAGAAGTACAAGCAAATCATGCTGCTGCTGTTGGTACTCTTAATGATATGCATGTATTTTATTTAATGAGTCGTGGCATTAGTGAAAAAGAAACAAGAAACTTAATTACATTAGGTTATTTAAAACCTATCTTTGTTAATTATACTGAAGAAGAAGTGCGTAGTTTAGAAGCACTATTGGAGGAAAGAATTTAGTTATGTTTGATGTAAACAAAATTAGGGATGATTTTCCAATGTTTAAAACAAATAAGACCATGCAAGGCAAACGTTTTGTCTATTTAGACAATGCTGCAACATCATTTAAGCCACAGTGTGTCCTTGATGCTATTTCTTCTTATTACACAACGTATAGTGTTAACTCTCATCGAGGAGATTATGATGTTGCGCATTATGTTGATGCAACTATTGAAGAAGCTCGTAGTGCAGTAGCACGTTTTATTAATGCTGATCCTTCAGAAGTGGTTTTTACAGCAGGAACATCGATGTCTATTAATCTTCTTGCTTATGGATATGGATTTACTCATCTTAAAAAAGAAGATGAAATATTAATTACACAAGCAGAACATGCAAGCAATGTATTACCTTGGTTTAAAATAAGTGAATTAACTGGATGTAAGATATCTTATATTCCTTTAACACAAGATGGTAAATTAACTCTTGAAAACTTAGAAAAATCTATTAATGAACATACAAAATTATTATGTATTGCTCATGTTACTAATGTTTTAGGATATGTAAATGATATTAAAGCAATTACAAAGATTGCTCATAAACATAATGTGCTAGTAATGGTTGATGGAGCACAATCTGTTCCTCATATTAAAACTGATGTTAAAGATTGGGATATAGATTTTTTATCATTTAGTGGCCATAAAATGTGCGGACCTACTGGAATTGGAATTATGTATGGTAAGTTTAATTTACTTACAAAAACAGAACCATTTTTAACAGGTGGTGGCATGAATATTAAATTTGATATGTGTGGTGATGTTCGTTATTTAAATCCTCCAATAAAATTTGAAGCAGGTACCCAAAATATAGCAGGTATATTTGGACTAAAAGCTGCTGTTGAATATCTTGAATCTATTGGTATGGATAATATCCAAAAGTATGAAGAAGAATTAAGAATTTATGCAATTGAAAAATTAAAAAAGAATAAAAACTTAATTATATATAACCCTGATGCAACGGGTGGAATAATTACATTTAACTATAAAAATGTTTTTGCACAAGATGAAGCAACGTACTTAAATTCTCAAGGAATTTGTGTAAGATCTGGACAACACTGTGCAAAAATATTAATGGATTTATTAGGATGTGATGCTACTGTTAGAGCTAGTTTTTATTTTTACAATTCAAAAGAAGATATCGATGAATTTGTTGAAGCTTTAGAAAATGGAGGTAATTATTTAGATGCCTATTTCAATTAGCCCAGAAATGATGAGGGAAATAATAATGGATCATTACAATACTCCAAATAATAAGAAAACCCCTGCAGAACCTAAGGATTTTCAGGTTATTCACATGGATAGCACAAGTTGTATTGATGACATTTATGTCTATGTTAAACTTAAAAATGATATTATTGATGATATATGTTTTGATGGAGTAGCTTGTGCTATTGCTACCTCTTCAACTGATATTATGTGTGATTTAATGCGTGGAAAAACTAAAGCTGAAGCAAATTATATCATTACGCAATATAAAGCTATGATTAATGAAGAAAAATATGATGATAGTGTTCTAGATGAAGCTTTAGTTTTTATTAATACTTCTAAACAAGCAGCAAGAATTAAATGTGCTACTATTGGATGGAATGCATTAACGGAGTTAATAAAGTAATGAAAAAGAATTTTTATGAAGAAGATAAAGAATATAAATATGGATTTAGTGACGAAGATAAATCAATTACTAAAACTGCACTAGGATTAAGTATAGAAACAGTAAGAGAAATATCTAATCTTAAAAACGAACCAGAACGGATGCTTAATTTTAGACTTAAGGCTTTTGATGCTTTTACAAAACTTCCGATGCCTAAATTTGGTCCAAATTTAGGCATGTTAGATTTTGATTCATATACTTATTTTATTAGATCTTCTGCTAAGGAAGAAAAAAGTTGGGATGAAGTACCAGAAACGATTAAAAACACATTTCAAAAATTAGGAATTCCGGAAGCTGAACAAAAATATTTAGCAGGAGTAAGTACTCAATACGAAAGTGAAGTTGTGTATCATAATATGCTAAAAGAAGTTGAAGAAAAAGGTGTTGTTTTTCTTTCAACTGATCAGGCATTAAAACTTTATCCAGATCTTTTTAAGAAATATTTTAATAGTGTAATTCCTTTTGCTGATAATAAATTTAGTGCATTAAACGGAGCAGTTTGGTCGGGTGGATCATTTATTTATGTTCCAAAAGGTGTAAAACTTGAGAAACCATTACAATCTTATTTTAGAATAAATAATGAAAAAATGGGGCAATTTGAAAGAACGCTTATTATTGTTGATGAAGGAGCTGATGTACATTATGTTGAAGGCTGTACTGCTCCAATTCACTCTAAAGATTCATTACATGCTGCTGTTGTTGAAATTGTTATTCTTGATGGTGGTAAATGTAGATATAGTACTATTCAAAATTGGTCTGATAATATCGTAAATCTTGTTACTAAACGTGCATTATGTATGAAAAATGCATCTATGGATTGGATAGATGGAAATATAGGTTCTCAAATTAATATGAAATATCCTGCTTGCATATTAGCAGGAGAAGGCGCTAAAGGAAATTGTATTTCGATTGCTGTAGCTTCTCACGGTCAAATTCAAGATGCTGGAGCAAGAATGATTCATTTAGCACCTAATACAACTTCTAATATTATTTCAAAATCTATTGTTAAAAATGGTGGAGAAGCAAATTATCGTGGTACTGTAAGAATTGAAAAAAATGCTACAAATTGTAAGGCACATGTTGAATGCGATACTTTAATTGTCGATAATAAATCAAAATCTGATACTATTCCAACAAACGAAGTGAGAAATAACACCTCATTTATTGAACATGAAGCAAGTGTTTCTAAAATATCAGAAGACCAATTATTTTATTTAATGTCGAGAGGCATCACAAGAAAAGATGCTATGCAAATGATTATTATGGGATTTATTGAACCATTTTCAAAAGAATTGCCAATGGAATACGCCGTAGAACTCAATCAACTTATCAAGATGGACATGGAAGGAAGCATTGGCTAAAATATGACGAAATATTCAGTTATAGTAGTTGGCGGCGGGCATGCTGGCGTTGAAGCTGCTCACATTGCTGCAAAAATGGGTTGTAAAACCTTACTTATTACTCTTAATTTTAATAAAGTTGCCAACATGCCCTGTAATCCATCAATTGGTGGATCTGCAAAAGGTATTGTTGTACGTGAAATAGATGCTTTAGGTGGATTAATGGGTAAAGCAGCTGATGTTAACTATTTACAATTAAAGATGCTTAATACAGGTAAAGGACCTGGCGTTCAGTGCTTAAGAGCACAACAAGATAAGCTTGCTTATCCTGAACGTGTTTTAGAAATGCTCAAAAACACTGCAAATCTCGACTTAATTGAAGGAATGGTAACTGAACTTATATTAGATAATAATGTTGTTGCTGGAGTAAAACTTAAAACCGGAGAAGAAATAAAAGGTGATTCTGTTATTTTAACAACGGGAACATATATGGAAAGTGATATTCTTGTTGGTCACGAAAAAGTGATGGCAGGACCAGATGGAGAAGAACCATCTTTAGGTCTATCCCCATTTTTACGTGATAAAATGGGGATAGACCTTATTAGACTAAAAACCGGTACTCCTCAAAGAATTAAAAAGAGTTCAATTGATTTTAGTAAAATGCATGAAGAATTAGGAACGGATGATGAATTAGCTTTTTCTTATGAAACAACAGAATACGTTCCTTTTAATAAACAACTTCCGTGTTATTTAATTTATACAGAACCTACTACACATCAAATAATAAGAGATAATTTAATGTTATCTGCAATGTATAGTGGACTAGTAGAAGGAGTTGGTCCTAGGTATTGTCCTTCTATTGAAGATAAGATTGTTAGATTTGCAGATAAACCAAGACATCAATTGTTTTTAGAACCAGAATCAAGATTAACTGATTCATATTATTTACAAGGTTTTTCAACTTCAATGCCACGAGAAGTACAACTTAAGATGGTTCATTCATTACTAGGTTTAGAAGATGCTATTATTTTAAAGTATGCTTATGCTATTGAATATGATGCAATTGATCCACTTCAATTTGATAAGACATTAATGTTAAAATCTTATCCTGGACTTTATATTGCTGGTCAAATATGTGGTACATCAGGATACGAAGAAGCTGGTGGATTAGGACTTGTTGCTGGAATAAATGCTGTTCTTAGACTTCGTAAAGAAGAACCATTTATTATGGGAAGAGATGAATCCTATATTGGAGTTATGATTGATGATATTGTTAATAAAGGAATAAAAGATCCTTATAGATTACTTTCTTCACGTGCTGAATTTAGATTATTGTTACGTAGTGATAACGCTGATATAAGACTTAGAAAATATGCTCATAAATTTGCAACAATTAGTGATGAACTATATACTAAATTTCTTGAAAAGGAAAAAATAGAATCTGATTTAATTACATATTTATCCGTTACACATATTGGTGAAAACGAAGCACTGGATAAATATTATAAAGAAATTAATAATGGTGAAACTTATAGAAGAGGTGTGACGATTGCTGATATTATTAAACATCCTGATAGTGAACTTCTTAAAGTGTTCGCATGTTTTCCTAATTTATCTAATTTAAATTTATCTAGGCTTATTTTACGTCAAGTTGAAATTGCTGTAAAATATGAGGGCTATATTAAAAAACAAAAATCCGATGCTGATAAACTTCTTAAACTTGAAAATATTAAATTACCTGAAGATTTAGATTACCTACATATTGATGGTTTAGCCTTAGAAGCAAGAACTAAACTTGATAAAATTAAACCTATTTCTATTGGTCAAGCTAGTAGAATATCAGGAATTAATCCAAGCGATATTACTATTTTAAACTTATATTTATCTAAAAAAAGAGCGGGGAAAGTTAAATGAATTTCGAAGATTTGACATTAAAAATTAATGAACTTATTAAAGATGAAACAAAAGCACGCACGATTTGCAGTGATTTTCGTACTTATTTCGAATTTTTGGTCGAAGAAAATTCAAAATATAACTTAACTGCTATTACTCTTGAGTCTGAAGTAATTGCAAAACATTTTTATGATTCAATTCTTCCATTATTTGAATTTTCTTTTGCAGGAAAAAAGGTAATTGATGTTGGAACGGGAGCAGGATTTCCAGGTATACCACTTCTTTTATGTTGCCCAAGTATTAATCTTACTTTAGTAGAGCCAACAACTAAAAGATGTGTATTTTTAAAAGCATTATGTTTAAAACTAAAATTAGATAATGTTACTATTCTTAATGCTAGATCAGAAGATCTACCACATAATTATATTGAAAAGTTTGATATTGGAGTATCAAGAGCAGTTTCTCATCTTAATATTATTAGTGAATTAGTATTACCATTTGTTAAAGTAAATGGATATTTTATTGCATATAAAGGTGCTTCATTTGAAGAAGAAATAAAAGAAGCTGGTAATTGTTTTAAAAAATTAGAATCAAAGATTGAGAATATTACTAAGTATATGTTAGATACCGATACTATTCCTCGTGCATTAATTTATCTTAAAAAACTTAAAAAAATAGAACATAAATATCCTCGTGCTTATGCAGCAATTAAAGCTAATCCATTAAAGTAATAATATTAATTAGAACGTTTATAGTGTAAAATGTTATTATGAAAATTATCGCAGTCGCTAACCAAAAAGGTGGAGTTGGCAAAACCACTTCATCGATATGTTTGTCGTCTTCACTTTCTTCTTTAGGGAAGAGAGTTCTTTTAATTGACTGCGATCCACAAGGAAATGCCTCAGCTGGATTAGGAATAGATTCTCTTAATTTATCTAAAACTTTATATAATGTCTTTATTAATGAAACCGATATTAATAAAGCCATTAAAAAAACATCAATGCCTAATTTAGAGATTGTTCCTAGTAATATTAATTTAGCTTCGATTGAAGCTGGAGCAACAAGTTATTCTTATCAACCACAATTTTTACTTAAAAACAATATTGATAAATTAACTAAACCATATGACTATATTATTTTAGATTGCCCGCCTTCATTAGGATTCTTATCTATTAATGCATTAGCTGCAGCAGATAGTGTACTAATTCCTGTTCAATGTGAGTATTTCGCTCTTAATGCTGTTGCACAAATTCTTGCTACAATTAAACGTATTAAATCTATATATAATTCAAAGTTAGATATAGAAGGATTCTTATTAACAATGTATGATCCACGTACAAAATTATGTGTAGAAATAGGATCACAAATAAGAGGTCTTTTTAAAGAAAACACATTTATTACAACAATTCCTCGCAATATATCTTTACCTGAAGCTCAAGCTCAAGGTATTCCTGTTACAATTTTTAGACCAACATCCGCCGGTTCTTTATCTTACTTAGCTTTAGCTCGTGAGGTCCTTGAAAATGGTGAAAAAAGATAACAAAATTTTAAAAAAAGATCTTGAATCGATTTTAAAAAAGTCGTCTGATTTAGGCGTCATTTTAAAAATCGATAAAGCCTATTCTGATAATCACACAATTAATATTTCAATGTCTGATGTTGTTGATTCTAAATTTTTAAAATTTTGTCCACTTGACAACAAAGCTGTTGATAACATTGTTGCTTCAATTAAAAACAAAGACATAATTCAACCAACAGTTGGTAGATTTGTTGATGGAAAATATGAAATTGTTGTTGGTAGAAAAAGATATTATGCTTATAAAAAAATGAATCGTCCAAATCTACCAATGATTGTTGTAGAACTTGAAGATGAAGAAGCTTGTTTGATGGAACTATTTTATATTTTAGAACAAAATCAACATAACGTTGTTGAACTTGCTTCACTTTATCAATTTTTAGCAGTAGATAAAGCTTATACTAAAACATCTTTAGCAGAAATTACTAAACAATCAATTGGGCAAGTATCGAATCTTATAAGAATACTAAAATTACCAAAAGAAGTTCTTATTCAATTATCAAACAATGAGATATCTTATGGCCATGCTAAAATTATTGTAAATTTATCAAAAGAAAAAATTAACTCTATTATTCCTAAAATAATTAAAAATGATTTATCAGTTAGAGATGTAGAAAGTTTAGTACGAAACTATAACTCAGATAATGTTGTTTCGGAAGCAGAAGAATTAATCAAAGAAAAATTAGCTGCAAAAAGCGTTAGAATCACACGAAACTCAATTCGTATTAATTTTAAAAGTAAAAGAAAAATGGCTGCGTATATGAAAAGCTTAATGAAATAAAAAAAATTTCCGAAGAAATTTTTTTTATTTGATTTTAATTATTCTTCAATAGCGCCTACTGGGCAACTACCAATTACTTCTGCGACGACTCCTTCTTCAACTTCACCGACGACTTCTGCTTTTCCTTCGTCGTCAAATTGGAAAGCTTCAGGGTAAGTTGCGTTACATAAACCACAACCAATACATGCTTCTTTATTAACACTTAATTTCTTTGGCATATTAAATCCTCCGTGCATTGATTATAAAATATTAATCGTATCAAATCAAATAAAATAATTAATGAAAGAGGAGATTTAAATAAAAGCGTTGCTTAATATATAAATATTTGTAAATAAAGAAAATAATTACTATGGCATCTATTAAATATAAATAAATATCTATATAATAATAAAGTATGGAAGCAAGCAACAGAGGAAAACTATATTCTAAATATAGGGATCAGATTTTTATAGGTAAATTTAAAGAAAAATATCACTCAACATCCATATACAGACCAAAACATTTAAATGTGCAAAAGAGTGATGACTGTTTCTCGTCTTTAGAGACTAAATCAATTAATGATGAGAAAAGTATTATTTTTAGTAAAGAATTTCATGAAATATATCGAGCCAAATTGACTCTTGTGTCTATTGTGATTTTAATGTGTACGGTTGTATTAGTTGTTGCTGGATATTTTATATTTAAAAGTTAGAAAGTGAGAAATAATATGAAAAACAAATATTTACAAATTGCAATTGATGGACCTGCCGCCGCAGGTAAAAGCAGCGTTGCAAAACGTGTGGCAAAAGAATTAAATTTTATCTACATTGATACGGGTGCAATGTACAGGGCTTTTACCTACGCTGTGCTTAAGGCTGGATTAGATCCTCAAAATGAGGAAGAAGCATGTTCGTTAGTTGGATCTGTTGATATTATTTTATCAGTTGATGGAACAGTAACTTGCAACAAAGAAGATGTAACTCATATTATTCGTGAATTTAATGTTTCAAGCAATGTTTCTTATATTGCTTCTTATCCTGCAATAAGAAAAGATTTAGTAGTTATTCAAAGAAAGTTAGCTTCTTTAGGAAACTGTGTGATGGATGGACGTGATATTGGAACATATGTTTTACCAAAAGCTGATGTAAAAATATTTCAAATTGCTGATGTTAATGAGAGAGCTAATAGAAGATTTTTAGAAAACAAAGAAAAAGGTATTCCTTGTTCGTTTGAAGATGTCTTAGCTGATTTAAAGAAACGCGATTTTATTGACTCTAATAGAAAGTTTGCACCTCTTAAACCTGCTGATGATAGCATTATTTTAGATACAACTTGTAAAAGTCTTGAAGAAGTTAAAGAAATTATTATTTCCATTATAAAAGAGCATTTAGGAGGTAATCTTAATGCGTAAAGTTGGAACAGTTGCAATTATTGGTTCACCAAACGTTGGTAAATCAACAATATTTAATAGAATAGTTGGAGAAAGAAAGTCAATTATTGATGATGAACCTGGAGTTACTCGCGATAGAATCTATGCTACCTCTGAGTGGCTTGGTGTTCATTTTTCTCTTATTGATACAGGCGGAATTGAATTAAAAAAACGTCCATTTCAAGAACAAATAAAAGCTCAAGCTGAAATTGCTATTACAGAAGCTGATGTTATTATTTTTGTTGTGGATGGGCAAATGGGTTTAGTAAGTGATGATAAATATGTTGCTAAATTATTATATAAATGCGGAAAACCAGTTATTCTTGCTGTTAACAAAATTGATAACACAGAATCTATGGCTAATATTCATGAATTCTATAGTTTAGGATTAGGTACACCTATTGCAGTGTCTGGGGCACATGGCATTGGAATTGGTGATGTTTTAGATGAAATAATTAAGAAACTACCAAGAGTTGAAGAAGTTCCTGAAATTGATGCACTTAGTTTTTGTGTAATTGGCAGACCAAATGTTGGAAAGTCTTCACTAGTAAATGCTATTTTAGGTAATGAAAGAGCCATTGTTTCAGAAATTGAAGGAACGACACGTGATTCTACCGACTCATATTTTAAACGCAACGGAAAATTATATTGTGTTGTCGATACGGCAGGAATAAAAAAACGTGGACAAATTTATGAATCAATTGATAAGTATGCTTTACTTAGAGCCATGGAAGCAATTGATAGATCAACTCTTGCTATTTTAATGATCGATGGAAGCGAAGGAATTAAAGAACAAGATAAGCACGTTTTAAGTTACGCAATGGAAAAAAACAAAGGCATTATTATAGCTGTAAATAAATGGGATCTTGTTGTAAAAGATCAATATACAATGGATGTATTTACAAAAAAACTAAGAGAAGAATTTAAATTTGTTGACTATGCTCCAATTGTTTATCTAAGTGCACTTAAAGGCACACGTATTCATACATTGTTTGAAATGCTAGATAAGGCATTTGATGCATATAATAGAAGAATTCAAACAAGCATTCTAAACGAAGTTATTCAACAAGCTCAAATATTAAATGAAGCTCCAGATTTTCATGGGGGAAGATGCAAAATTTATTTCGCACAACAAGTAGGAGTTCAACCACCAACCATTGTTTTATTTGTCAATGATCCACTTTGGATGCATTTTAGTTATAAGAGATATATTGAAAATAAATTGAGATCAACCTTTGATTTTGATGCCACTCCAATTAATATTATTTTAAGAAAAAAATCATAATTAGAAAATAAATTTTTAATATTTTGTTAATTTGTTGCTATTATAATGTATTCATCGTATTAAGTGATAAAAAATAGTACTTGTATTGTCTTTGCATTGTTGTATATAATAAAAGTAGCAAAGGAGATAATTTATGAATAAACAAGAATTAGTTTTAAGTTTATCAGAAAAATTAGCTGTCACTGGAAAAGAAGCAAGTAGAGTCTTAGACGCAGTTGTTGATGTTATCATTGAAGCATTAAAAGAAGGCGATGCTGTTAAAATAGCAGGCTTTGGTACATTTGCTGTCAAGGAAAGAGCTGCAAGAGAAGGCGTTGCTCCAGGAACAAAAAATAAAATCCACATTCCAGCAAGAAAAGCCATTGGTTTTAAAGCTGCTAAATCCCTCAAAGAAGAGATTTAAGAATTTAAGATTAGTTTACAAAAATGAACCATTGGTTCATTTTTTTATGTTATAATTTTACTATGAACGTAGAAATATTTGATTTACTTGCTAAAAAGTTTGCTGAGAATGGGTTTGACCTATATATGATAGGTGGGACATCTCGAGATTTTTTAGTTGGACGTAAATTAACAGATTATGATTTTGCTACAAACGCAAAAACTTTCGAAATAAGAAAATTTTTGCCTGATGCTAGTTATACATTTGAAAAATATGGGATTGTTCAATATACGCTTAATGGTCATAAATGTGATATTGCCACTTTTAGAACAGAAGAAAGATATGAAGATTTAAGACACCCTTCTCTAATTAAGTTTGTTAATTCAATTAATGAAGATTATAAAAGAAGAGATTTTACGATAAATGCTATTTATATTGATAAAAATTACGAAACAATTGATCCAAGCAACGGAATACACGATCTTAAAGAAGAGATTGTTAGAATGATTGGAGATCCAGAAGAGAGAATTAAAGAAGATCCATTACGTATTATTAGAGCATATAGATTCTCACTTATTCTTGATTTTAAACTTGAAGGCAAGCTTAAAAAAGTTATGATCGATAATGTGCATCTATTGTCTAAAATTAAAAGAGAAAAAATTATAGAAGAATTTAGAAAGATAGAGAAAGCCAATTTTTAATATGATAAAATATGTAAATGGGGAAACAAAATGATACATGGATTTAAAGCAATAGATTTCAATTTCTTGTTACTAGATTACTATAAAAAATTTAATATCACTGAAAATGAATTAACAGTTATTTTAATGATTGATCATTTACTCAATACTGATAATTCACTTATTACTAATGAATTGCTCTCACTGAAAATGAATTATAGTGTCGATGAAATAGATGGTATTTTTGTTAGTTTGATGAAAAAAGGATTTGTTGAATATATTGAAGGCGAAAAAAATGAATTAAGAACTTCTATTGAACCACTTAAAAATCGTTTATATCACGAATTCGAAATTACAGTCATGGCAAAAGAAACGATTAATATTGATAATGAATATCAAAAAAGAATATCTGAACTTTATCACGAATTCGAAAGCGCTTTTAACAGAACTCTTTGTCCTCTTGAAATTTCACGAATTGATGAATGGCTTCATGCAGGCTATGAAATGGAAAAAATTAAATATGCTTTAAAAGCAGCAATCCTTAAAAATAAGAAAACGATTAAAGCTGTTGATTCAATATTAATTAAAAATACACATATTAATGATGTAATTGATGAAGGATACTCATTAAGAGGCAAAAATGCTACTGAAGACGCAGAAACAAGAGAAAAAATTGAAATCCTTAAAACTAAATGGGATGATGAAAAATAAATCTGAAATTATTATAAATTACCTACACAATCTTTATCCAAATAATGAAAGTTTTTTAAACTACAAAAAAGATTATGAGTTTTTAATTGCTGTTATGCTATCTGCCCAAACAACTGATATTGCTGTTAATAAGGCAACGGATATTTTATTTGCAAAATATCCGACAATTGAAAAGCTTCACGAAGCAACTTATGATGATATTTATAACATAATTAAAAATATTGGAATTGCCAAAATAAAAACTAATAATATTATTGGCATCACCGATCTTTTAATATCGAATTTTGATAAAAAAGTTCCATTTGAAAAAACTGATTTAATGACTATGCCTGGTGTTGGAAATAAAACTGCTAATGTGGTGAGAATGGAACTTTTTCATGAACCAGAAATGCCAGTTGATACACATATTTTGCGAGTAAGCAAACGTCTTGGAATCATTAAAGAAAAAGAAAATGTAGTTGATGCAGAACGTGAATTGAAAAAAATGTTTGATGAAAAATATTATTATGATTTACATCACCAATTTATTCTTTTTGGACGTAATATTTGTTTAGCAAGAAGCCCAAAATGCAGTGAGTGCAAACTGAAGGATTTTTGCACTCACTCAAAATAAAATTCTTTTTCTATAACTTTTAAATAATTTAAATATGGTTTAATTCCTAATTCAATTTCATTGCAATTCTTTACAAAAAATTTTAATGGGATTGATTTTTTTGTATTATTTTTCAAATAAGACTGCAGAACCTCACTTTTTAGGATAAAGTACTTGTTAAGAGTTGAGAACTCAATGATAAGAAAAGAGATTGCTTTTTGTTCTACTAGCTTATTAATATGATCAATTTGGTGCGGTCTTAAATTGTTTAAATTAAAAGATGTTTTAGAATTACAAGATTTAGCTTCAAATTCAATGTACTTTTGTTTATAAATTCCATTAAAATCAAGAGTAGATTCTTTTTCAAAGTATGCTTTTGTTATAATTCCGTTTTTAACAGTTACAACATTTATTGGAGTGGGACGTTTTTCTATAAATGCTATTTTATTTGCATTATAAAAGTTATTGGCATCATTTATTAATGCTTCTAATTCCATTCCTCTATTTCCGCAACGTAAAAATGTGGTTTTGTTTATAATCACTTAAATACTTCGTCGATATAAAAACTATAGTCAGCAGGTGTAACACTTTCTCCATTTTCAAGCTTATTTACTATCATCTGAATAGGATAAGCTAGGTTATCGTGACTTATTGATTTGCGATATTGGCTTTTCAAATTATTTTTATTTTTTAAAAAGCATTCATAAAGTATCAATAGGTTACGTGAGTCACAAAGTGGATCGTGTACATTCTTAAGTGGGGTACCACCAAGATTATTTATGGCTTCTAGTAAAGAATATGTATTACTTTTTCCATTTTTCATGAATCTAGATAGGAATTTACTAAAATCGAGGTAATTTTTTGATAACGTAATCAAAAAATCTTTGTTTTTGTCTTCGTATAAGGCATCGGTTTTATGTAGCATCACTTTATCGTAATTTCCATAAGCTATATAGATATAATCTTCAGGTTTCTTGCCTATAAATTTCTTAAAATGTTTCATGGCATCTGGGTAAGAGACTCCTTCACGAGCGAGATCTTGATCTGTAATATGGACGAGACGAGATACAATTGGTCCAACTCTTCCAATAGATTTAACAAGCATTCTAAATGCTTTTTTATCAACGCTTTTAACATTATATTTTGCGTCTAGACTAACTTTTATAGCACCAATTGCTATTATTTCTGAGGTATTTTGTGTTCCTTCTAAATCAAAGAAAATTGCTTTTCTTTTGCACTTTAATTCTTTTTCTAATAATTTCATATGTTAATTATATCACTTATGTTTTAGTATTTTAATTCATTGTTATTAAATTACATTTTTAATATAATATAGGCATGGGAAAAGATAAGTATAGTTTTAAAAAAGAGTTGAGTAATGATATTTTAAACAA
Organism: Bacilli bacterium; assembly: GCA_036657515.1. Classification (GTDB taxonomy): domain Bacteria; phylum Bacillota_I; class Bacilli_A; order RFN20; family CAG-826; genus Alectryobacillus. The sequence continues at coordinate 39,858 of JAVXGI010000004.1, read as the reverse complement.
GAAATTTTTAGCAGAAAAAGATGGATATAGTCCAATTGAAGTGGATGAATTTCTTGATGTTATTATTACAGCAGTTTCTCAAAATGAAACCACGTATTTCACGCTCTTAAACGAAAACGAGTCTTATCTTAAATCAATAGAATCATTAAAAAAGGAATTAGAAGAAGTTAAGTTTAATTTCGGATTATTTAAACAAAAATTTAAATACATCAAAGAAAATGATATTATTAATAACGCTGCTTCTGTTGATCTAATCAGAAGAGTAAATCAGTTAGAAGAGTTTCTATCTTCTAAAGGATTTGATCCTAAGAAAATTAGTTAAATCCCAATCCGGACAATTGCTAGCTTTTTGCTAGAGGAAAGTCCATGCTCGCACCATCTGTGATGATGGTAGTGTTTGTGCTAGCTGAAAAAATAAAGCTAGGTACGTAGGAGTACGTAACGGACAGGCTCTGATCTAAAACTTCGGTCATGATTAACCTGGTAAAGTGCCAAAGAGACGAGCTTATTAGAAATAATAAGTATGGAACGTGGTAAGCCCCGCAAGCGAGAAACCCAAATTTGGTAGGGGAAACTGTGCGAAAGAAACGAATTTCAAACGGTATGCAGCAATGCATAGATAAATAATTGTCCTAGACAAAACATGGCTTATAGGATTGGGTACTCACTTTTTAAAAAAATAAGGAGAATTTTATGAATTTACCAACAAAGATTACTTTTTCACGTATATTTATAGTTTTTGCAATGTTTATTTCTTTATTTATATTAAGCTTTTTTAATTTAGAACCTATTTATTTATTTGGTCCAACTGGTGCACAAGTTAATTTAGTTAATTTAATTGTATGTATAGTTTTCATTATAGCCGCTTCAACCGACTGGCTCGATGGATATCTCGCCCGTAAAAATAATCAAGTAACAGATTTGGGAAAATTCCTTGATCCTGTTGCTGATAAGATGTTAGTTAATGCTACACTTATTTTTATGATTTTACCTGCAACATATGCTGGAGCACAAATGCAATTGTCTTTATATATAGTAATAGTTTTTATTGTAAGAGATTTAATTGTTGATTCTATGAGATTTGTTGCTGCTAAGAAAAACATTGTAGTTGCTGCTAATATGTTTGGAAAACTTAAAACTGTTGCTCAAATGGTGGCAATTCCAATCTTTTTATTAAATGGATTTCCATTTTCTTATTTCGATGCAGGATGGATTACTGGTTTACATATTGCAGATTGGTTAATGTATATTGCATTGTTCTTTAGTGTTTTATCAGGAGTTATTTATATTTATCAAAACCGTAAGGTATTTATAGAAGATAAACATGACGCAACTAAATAGTGAACTAACAAAGTTTTTAACATTAGTTAGTAAATATGACTTAACATTTGGTTCTGTAGAATCCTTTACTGGAGGTCTTTTTGCTTCCACAATTACTGCACGAGCTGGTGTCAGTAAATATTATTTGGGAAGTATTGTCTCTTATAGTGAAATTATAAAAGAAAAAGTAGTAGGTGTTTCTTCTCTTACGATTGAAAAATATACAGTTGTTTCTAAAGAAGTAGCTGAAGAAATGGCAAAAGAAGGTGCAAGAACACTTGGAGTTGATCTTTGTGTTTCCTTTACTGGAAATGCAGGGCCTGGAATTTGCCCTGGCGATAAATCAGTAGGATTATTTTATATTTCTATATTTTATCAAAACAAAATTCACTCTTTTGAGTTTAAGTCTAATGGAAAACGTAATTATATTAGAAAAAAAGCCGTTAATTACGCATTAATAAAAATAAATGAAATTTTATCATAAAAATAAAAATAGGACCCTACCTAATGAGTAGAGGTGAAAATATGGAAGATATAGAAAAACAAATTGAAGCGACGTTAAAAGAAATTGAGAAACTTTATGGAAAAGGAAGTGTCATGAAATTAGGCGATAGACCTAATACTGATATTGATGTTATTCCTACAGGTTCTATTTTGCTTGACGAATGTTTAGGAGTAGGAGGGTATCCAAAGGGAAGAATTATTGAAATCTTTGGACCTGAAAGTAGTGGAAAGACAACATTAAGTTTACATGCTATTGCAGAATGTCAAAAGAAAGGTGGCCGTTGTGCATTTATTGATGCAGAACATGCTATTGATCCTGAATACGCAAAGCATTTAGGAGTAGATATTAATGAATTAATTCTTTCTCAACCAGATAATGGGGAACAAGCATTAGATATTGTGGAAATGCTTGCAAAAAGTGGTGTTTTTGATTTAATTGTTATCGATAGTGTTGCTGCTCTTGTTCCAAAAGCTGAATTAGAAGGTGAAATGATTGAAAATCAAATTGGATTGCATGCAAGATTAATGTCTAAAGCATTACGTAAAATTGCCGGTACATTATCAAAAGCTGAATGTACCGTAATTTTTATTAATCAATTAAGAGAAAAAGTCGGAATTATTTACGGCAATCCAGAAGTTACAACAGGTGGTAGAGCATTAAAATTCTATTCATCAATTAGACTTGATATTAGACGTAACGAAGCTATTAAAAATGGCGCAGAAATTGCTGGAAATAGTGTTACTGTTAAAGTTGTTAAAAATAAAGTTGCACCACCATTTAAATCATGTAAATTCGACATTATTTATGGTGAAGGAATCTCTAAAGAAGGAGAACTTCTTGATCTTGCAAGTGAATTAGGAATTGTTAAAAAATCTGGTTCCTGGTATGAATATAAAGAAACCAAAATCGGTCAAGGACGCGAAACAGCAAAACTCTTCTTAAAAGCTCATCCAGAAATTTTTGAGGATATAAAAGCTCAAATAAAAACTGGTGAAATAAAGTAAATTTTCGCTTTTATATCAGTGCGGAAACGCACTGATTATTCTTACTTTTTAATGTTGAAAAAATAAATATTTGTTCTTTGTGAAATATTCCTTTTTTGTTATAATATGAATGTATCCGTTGATACAATATATTCCAAATTAATTAATTTCAATTTTTATATATAAATAAATAATTTTGTTAGTATAAATTGTTTTTATTCTTTCTGGGATAATTGGTTTTAAATGCAACGAAAAAGGAGAATATATGGATCCAATTTTAGCTGGAGCTATCGGCGCCATCATTGGTATGGCCGCTGGAGCAGGAGTTTTTGCTCTAATAGATTATTTAAGAACTAAAAAAGATGATAAAAACATTAAAGACAGAATTGATAAGGCTCAAACGAAAGCAAACATGATTGTTAAAAATGCTGAGATTGATGGTAAACAACTTATTAATGAGTTAAAAATGCAAGCTGAGAATGACATTAAGTTAAGAAAAGTAGAAATTATTGATCTTAATAATAAGCTTGCTCAAAGAGAAGACAACTTAGACAAAAGAGACATCGCTCTTCTTAACAAAGAAACAATGATGGAAGAAAAGAATGAAAATCTAAATCGCCAATTAGCCGAAAATCAAAAACGTGGTGTAGTTTTACAAGAAAAAATAGATTCTATTCTTGAAGAATTACAAAAAGTTGCTCATTTGAGCATCAAAGAAGCCCACGATGAGATTATGGCAAGAGTCGAAAGTAAGATGGATCGTGAAATTTCTCAATACATGAAAAGTCGTGATGAAGAAGCAATGGAAGAAGCTGATCTTAAAGCCTCTGACTTAATCGCTTTAGCTATTACACGTCATGCACAAGAAATAGTAATCGATAAAACAACATCAACCATTTCTTTACCAAGTGATGAAATGAAAGGACGTATTATTGGCCGTGAAGGCAGAAATATTAAGTCTCTTGAACAATTATTAGGTGTTGATATTTTAATTGATGATACTCCAGAAGCAATTACTATTTCTTGTTTTAATCCAGTAAGAAGAGAAATTGCCAAAAGAACACTCGAAATATTAATTGCTGATGGTAGAATTCAACCAGGTAGAATTGAAGAGATTGTTGAAAAAGTCAAGACTGAAATCAACCAATCTATTATTTCCTCTGGTCAAGATGCTTTATTTAAGTTAGGTTTACCAAAAATGCCTAGAGAAGAAGTTGAATTATTAGGTACTTTAAAATATCGTACTTCATATGGACAAAACGCTCTTGAACATTCAATGGAAGTTGCTCAATTAGCTGGAGTTATGGCTGCTGAGTTAGGTTTAAACGAAACATTAGCTAAACGTGCTGGTTTACTTCATGATATTGGCAAAGCTATGGACTTTGAAGTTGAAGGAACTCACGTTGAAATCGGTGCAAGAATTGCAAAGAAATTTAATGAAAATGAAGTTATTATCAATTCAATTGAATCACACCATGGAGATGTTCCACAAAAATCAATTATTTCTATTTTAGTTCAAGCTGCAGATACTTTAAGCGCTGCACGCCCAGGAGCAAGACGTGAAACAGTTGAAAAATATATTAAGAGAATTGAACAATTAGAAAATATTACCAAATCATTTGATGGTGTATTCCAATCATATGCTATTCAATCTGGCCGTGAAATTAGAGTAATGGTTCTTCCTGATAAGATAGATGATGTTGCAGCTTATAAAATGGCACGTGATATAAAAGAAAAAATTGAGACAGAAATGAACTACCCAGGACAAATCAAAGTTTCAGTTATTCGTGAATATAGAGCTGTAGAAACGGCAAAATAAAAGATGAAAATAATTTTTATTGGCGACATTGTTGGTAAAATTGGTAGGAAAGCAGTTTATGATGTTTTACCTATTTTAAAAAATAGATATGCTGCAGATCTCGTTATTGCAAACGGCGAGAATGCAACACATGGAAAAGGTCTTAGCAAAAAGCATTATGAATATTTACTTTCACTTGGAATTGATATAATTACACTTGGAAACCATTATGATACTCAAAAAGAAATGGAACAATATATTGATAGTGCTCCTAAACTTATTAGACCATATAATTTAGCAATTGCTTTTCCTGGTGTTGGAACAAAAGTTTTTAATGTTAATGGTGTTTCAGTTAGAGTTACTAATATAATTGGTAATGCTTTTATAAACATGGAATTAAAACCAGCTTATGAATCAATTAATGAAATAGTGAATAGTTCAAAAGAACAAATTCATATTATTGATTTTCATGGTGAAACAACAGGTGAAAAACAAGCTATTAGCTATGCATTCGATGGTAAAGTATCTGCTATTTTAGGAACGCATACTCACGTACAAACTAATGACGAAAAAATCCTTCCAGGCGGAACGGGTTTTATTGCCGACGTTGGAATGTGTGGAGCCGAATTAGGCGTTCTTGGATTTGAAAAAAATAGTGTCATCAATAAAACCCTTCTTGGCTCGACCAAGAAATTTAAATTAGATGATACTGGTGATTATATTTTTAATGCTGTATTTTTAGAAATAAATAATAAAGATGGCAAGACAAAAAAGATCGAGAAGATAAGGATTGAAACACATGGGAAGAACGCAGATTAAATCATTACCTGATTTAGCTGAAGCTAGATTAAGAAATAAGAAACCAGAAATTATATATGATAATATTATGCCAAATGCATATATTTTAAATGCGCTTTGTAACAAGAAATATTTTATTAGAACGTATGGCTGCCAAGCCAACGTACGCGATAGCGAAACGCTATCGGGTCTTCTTAGTAATCTTAATATGGTAGAAACAACAGAAGTAACAGAAGCTGATGTTATTCTAATTAATACATGTGCAGTTCGCGAAAATGCCGAAGATAAGGTGTTTGGAGAAATTGGCAATCTAAAAAAAATCAAAGAAAAAAATAAAGATTTAATTATTGCTGTTTGTGGCTGTATGGTTGAACAAAGTCATATTGTTAATCAAATGATTGAAACATATAATCAAATTGATCTTATTTTTGGTACCCATGATATATTTAATTTCTATTCTCTTTTAGAAGAAGTGCTTCAAACTCGTCATCGTATAATTAGTGTTCATTCCATTGTTGGAGATGTTCATGAAATAACTTGTAGCAAAAGATCTGATAAACATCGTGCATTTGTAAATATAATGTACGGTTGTAATAAGTTCTGTACATATTGCATAGTTCCTTATACACGTGGAATTGAAAGATCGAGAAAAAAAGAAGATATTTTAGCTGAAATGAATGAACTTATTAGCGAAGGATATATCGAAATTACCTTATTAGGTCAAAATGTTAACTCTTATGGAAAAGATTTATATGAGGATTATAATTTTGCTAATTTACTCGAAGATGCTGCAAAAACCGGAATCGAACGTTTAAGATTTACAACTTCTCATCCTTGGGATTTTGATGAAAATATGTTTGATGTTATTGCAAAATATGACAATATCATGAAATATATTCATCTACCTGTTCAAAGTGGAAATAGTGAAATATTACGTCTTATGAATAGAAGATATGATCGTGAAAAATATCTTAATCTTATTAAAAAATTAAGAGATAGAATTCCTGATGTTGCGATTTCTACTGATATTATCGTCGGTTTTCCAAACGAGACATACGATCAATTTTTAGATACATTATCTCTTGTAAAAGAGGTTAAATATGATTTTGGATTCACATTTATTTATAGTCCACGTCAAGGAACCCCTGCTGCTAAAATGATCGACAATGTAAGTTATGAAGAGAAAATTAAACGTTTTAAAATGCTCACTGATGAACTTAATGAAATTGTTGATGCAAAAGCTAAACTCATGGTTGGGGAAACCTATAAAGTTTTAGTAGATGATGTTTCTAAAAAGAACGATGAATTTCTTTCAGGTTATACTGAGCAAGGAAAACTTGTTAATTTTAAAGGTGGAGCAGATGTAATCGGGAAAGTTGTTCATATTAGGATTACGGAATCTCATGGTTATCATTTAATTGGAGAAATTGATGAATAAAGAAGAACTCTTTAAAGAAATTGATGATATTAAAGAACATCTTTATAACGAGCCTCTCATTAAAGAATATTTTAGACTTGCAAATACGATTAAAAATAATAAGGAACTCAATGATTTAGCAAAAGAAATTGAATTCAGTAAGAAAAATTTAGTGCCATCTTCGTCTTCAAAAGAAGATTACGAAAAAGAATTAGCAACTTATAATTATTTAAAGGAAAAATACAATTCTAATCCTTTAATTGTTAATTTTTCTATGATTAAAGAACAGGTGAAGGATCTAATTTCTGAAATAAAGGATATTATTCAAATATGATTTATGTAATTTGTGGACCAACTGCAAGCGGAAAATCTACTTTAGCTTATAAACTAAAGAAATATTTTGATTGCCCTGTAATTAATTGCGACTCATTTCAAATATATAAAGAATTAAATATAGGAACGGCAAAACCAACAAGCGATGAATTAAAAGAAGGCAACTATTACTTATATAATTTAATCAGTGCTTCTTCATCTATGTCTATTTTTGATTTTCAAAAAATTTTTAGAACGACAATAGATAATTTACTTAAAACAAATAAAAATATAGTTGTTGTCGGAGGCTCAGGACTTTACATAAAATCTTCATTTTATGACTATCAATTTGTTGAAGATGAACAGTTTGTTAAACTTCCAGAGGCTTTTGAAAAGATGAGCAATCATGAACTTTATATGCATCTTCAAAAAATTGATGAGGGTTCTGCAGTGAAATTGCACGAAAACAATCGTAAAAGAGTCATGCGTGCACTTGAAATTAGTCTTTCTGGAACAGGAAAAAAGAGTGAGTTTGAAGAAAAACAAAAACATGTATGTCTTTATAAAGATGCAACGTTTATTGGACTTGATATAAATAGAGAAAATCTTTACAAGAAAATAAATGATAGAGTTGAAGAAATGTTTTCTTTGGGTTTGGAAAAAGAAGCAAAGGATTTATTAAAAGAATTCGGTCCTGATACTCAAGCTCTGCAAGCAATTGGTTATAAAGAATTTGCTAAATATAACGAAGAAGAAGTAAAAGATAAAATTAAACAATTTAGTCGCAATTATGCAAAACGTCAGATGACATTTTTTAAAAATCAATTCGAAGAAATAAAATGGTTTTCTTCAATTGATGAAGCATATTCCTTTTGTATAAATCAATAAAAGCATTTTTATCTTTTATTATTGCTTTTTTAATAATAAAATAGATTAGTAGCGAAGGAGAATAATATGGATAAGATAGAAAAAGTAGCAAGCCTTTTAGGTATACAAGAAAACATATTATTTAAATATGGAAGTTATAAAGCTAAAATTCCATTAGAATATTATGATGAAATAAAAAATAATCCAACAGGAAAACTTGTTTTAATGACGGCAATTACGCCGACAAAAGCCGGAGAAGGAAAAACAACTTCTTCAATTGGATTAGTTAATGGACTACGTAAAATCGGTATAAAAGCAACCGTTGTTTTACGTGAACCTTCTCTTGGCCCGGTATTTGGACTTAAGGGTGGGGCTATTGGTGGTGGTAAATCAATTATCGTTCCATCAGAAGATATTAATCTTCACTTTAACGGCGATATGCATGCGCTAACATCGTCAATTAATTTAATCAGTGCAATTATCGACAATCATTTATTTCAAGGCAACGAACTCAATATCGATCCAACAAAGATAGTATGGAAACGTTCACTTGATATGAATGACAGAGCACTTCGTGAAATAGTTATTGGCCTTGGTGAAAAGAATGGTGTAGAAAGAAAAGACAGCTTTCAAATTACTGTTGCAAGTGAATTAATGGCAGTTCTTTGTTTAGCTACTTCTCGTGCTGATTTTAAGCATAGAGTTGGAGAAATGATTGTTGCTTATACGTATGAAGATAAACCAATTTATGTAAAAGATTTAAAAATTGTTAACGCAATTATGAAACTCATGAACGATGCCTTATCTCCAAACCTTGTGCAAACACTTTATGGAAATCCATGCATCGTTCATGGCGGACCATTTGCAAATATTGCACATGGTTGCAATTCATTAATTGCGACAAAGATGGCTCTTAAATTATCGGATGTAGTTGTAACAGAAGCAGGATTTGGTGCAGATTTGGGTGCAGAAAAATTCTTTGATATAAAATGTCGTGTTGGCAATTTACAACCTGATGCTGTTGTTCTTGTTGCAACTATTCGCGCTTTAAAACTTCATGGCGGAGTAGCTTACGAAGATTTAAACAAAGAAAATATTGATGCACTTAAAATAGGTATAAAAAACCTTAATCAACATATAGAAAATTTAAAGAAGTTTGAAGTTCCTCTTGTTGTTGCTATAAATCATTTTGCTAGTGATTCAGCAGAAGAAATAAAATTCTTAAATGATTGGTGTCGCAAAAATAATTGTGAAATATCTTTCCTTGATGCTTATTTAGAAGGACCAGAAGGAGCAGTTGATTTAGCAAATAAAGTAGCAAAAGTTCTTAATACTAAAGAATCACATTTCCATCCACTTTATGAATTAGATTTACCAATTAAAGAAAAAATAGAGAAGATCTGCAGGGATATTTATCGTGCAAAGAATATAAACTATACTATAGAAGTCGAAGAAAAGATTAAAAATTATGAAAAAATAAACAAAGCAAATTTACCAATTTGCATTGCTAAAACCCCTATGTCTTTTTCAGATAATCCTAAACTTCTTAATACTCCAAGTGATTATGATATATTAGTAAAAGACATTAATCTTAATAATGGAGCAGGATTTATTGTTGCTTACTTAGGAAACATATTAACAATGCCGGGGCTTCCTAAAATGCCTCAAGCTGTCATGATGGAAAGCGAAGATGAGCAACTATAATTTATACGATTGTGTCGAGATGAAAAAGCCTCATCCTTGTGGACATGAAAATAAAAAATTTCAAATCGTAAGAATGGGAGCTGACATTAAAATTAAATGTCTCGCCTGTGGCAATGTAATAATGCTTCCACGCGATGTATTTGACCAAAAATTAAGAAAAGTTATTCCTTTTGAAGAAAACAACAAATTTATTACTAAAAATCCAAATTCAACCTCACTTAAATAGTGAGGTTTTATGTTTTTAGAAATAAATATCGAAAAAAAGTCAGTATATCTAAATAAAAAAGAATTAATTTTGTTAAGTAATATTAATTTGTCATTTTCATCGACCGGATTTTTCACTATTGTTGGAAAATCCGGTTCTGGAAAATCAACTCTTTTAAATATAATAGGAGGAATTGATACAAAGTTTGAAGGAAATATAATCTTTGGTGGAAACAAAATAAATAATAAGAATAGAAATGAATATTTATCTAATCATGTAGCGTATGTCTTTCAAGATTTTAATTTATTAAAAAAATATACAGTTATTTATAATTGTATATTGCCTCTTCTTAATATTGGAATAAAAAGTAAAGATGCAATTGGAAAGGCAAAAGAATTATTAAAAAGATTTGGATTAGAAGAAAAAGAAAATGTTCAGTGTGATGAACTAAGTGGAGGAGAAGCTCAACGTGTTGCAATAATAAGAGCACTCATAAAAAATCCAGATATTTTAATATGCGATGAACCAACAGGTAATTTAGATAAAAGAAATAAAAGTGAAATAGCACTGATATTAAGTGAAATATCAAAAGAAAAATTGGTACTTGTTGCAACACATGAGGAAGAAATATTTACTGAGTTTCTAAGCGGGAATGTAAAAATAAACGGTGGAATAGTTGAAAGTTGCAACACACCTTTATTAATTGAAGAAAAAACAACCTCAATTATTAGTAAAAAGAATAAATTGTTTATAGATAAAGACAAAATAAGATATTTCTTTAAGCATTTTATGCTTCAAAATATCTTATTTGTAATTTCTAGTATGATCCCGATTATTTTAATGATTATTTCGATGCTTATTAGTCAAAAAAATACAGATTTTGTCACAAAATCTTTGTATAAATATAAAAATTACAATTATTTTGTGATTTCTGAAAAAATATCAACAACTAAAGAAAATAAAGGTCTATCTTTTACCAAACTTCTAAAACCGAATGTTGATGAAGTTAATGATAAATATAAAGATTTCAATTATCATATTGATATAAATTTAGAACCACTTATTTCATATATGAGTATTTTTGTTAGTAATGAAAAAATAACTAATTGCGTTATTGAACCATATTTCGATCTTGAAACCAGTAACATTTACGTTAATAAGATGTTTGTAGATCAATTTAAAACATCAAAATTAGAAATTAGATGTGATTATTCCCAATCATTTGAAGTTAAATCTGTAATGGAGTACGAAGAACTAACATTTATATTAAATTTTGATGAAGTGAAAATAAGTGATGAAGAAATATTGCTCTCCTTTCCGAAAATATATGTTCCTTTTAATAAAATTATTAATCTATTAAAAGAAAAAGACATGAGCAATATCATCGAAAATAATGATCAGATTATTTCTTGGTATGATTATTTTTATAGCCTAAAAAAAGACAATTTAATGTCAGGATATGGACTTTCATTATTTTCGATTGATTCAAAATCTTTTAATCACTTTAAAGGCGTTGGTGATACCGGAAAATTTATGTTCAAAAACAATGCATTAGAAGTTGTAAATGCTATAAATTCTCAATATTCATTAATTAATATTTTTATTAATATTTTCTTACTTAGTTCATTAATTGGATGGGTATTTATTATTTCGTTTTGTGTGAATTCAGTATTATTAGTAGAAAGAAGAAATGACATTATAAGATTGTGCTTAGGACAAAATAAAAAGCAAATATTGAAAAATAATCGAACGCTTTTCTTAATACTTATTAGTCTTTGCACCATAATCTATTTTATATTGTTTTATGTTTTTGATTTTATAGTTAACTATTTATATAATTTTACGATTATTAACAAATTTACAATCATAATAAGCATTTCATTTTTCATTATTGAAGGTATTTTAGCGGTTAGCGCAATTACATTTTTAAATTATCGTAATTTTAAAAGTGATTATTTTATGGAGTTAAGATCACAATGATTAGAATTAAAAAATTAACGAAGAAATATAAAAATAATGTAATTTTAAGTGATTTAAATTTGGAAATAAGGGAATGCGGAATAACAACGATAATTGGTCCATCAGGTTGTGGAAAGACAACTCTTCTTAATATTATTTCCGGTCTTGATAATGATTTTTTTGGAGAAGTTACAGTTGGAGAAAACAATTTGAAAAAATTATCTAATGATGACCTGTGCAATTTAAGAACGAAAAACATTGCATATCTTCATCAGTTTCCAAAATTGTTAGACAATTTTAGAGTTAAGGATTTTCTAGAATTAACAAATTATAGCGCAAAATATCAAGATAAAAATGCTCAAAAAATACTTTTTAAATCAATGGATATTATAAAATGTCTTAAAACTGAGATTAAAAATTTATCTGGTGGAGAAAAACAAAGAGTGGCTATTTGCAAAGCCATTCTAAATGATTATGATATTTATATTTTTGATGAGCCGACAGGCAATCTTGATGATGAAAATTCAAAAATTATTATGGATATAATTAAAAAATTAAGTTTAAATAAAATTGTTGTTTTAGTAACTCATGATAAAAATATATGCAACGAATACAGTGATTCTATTTTTGATTTAGAAGAAAAAAAGTTTCTTCGCAAAATTAAAACGAAAATTTATAGACCCGAAAAGGAAAAAGAAAAGATAAAATTTAAATTAACAAAACTTTTTAAATATACCTTTTTAATCTTCAAATCGAAAAGATGGCGAAACTTATTTTCGATTATTTCAATTACTTTAAGTTTTGTTTCAGCAACGCTCATTTTCTCATTAAGTGAAAGTGTGAATTCTTGTATTAAATCCTCATTTGGACAATATTTTTCAAAAAATGATATATTAATTCGAGAAAAGAAAGCAAATGATATCAAAATTAATCGAAATTCATTGGATGAATTTCAACTCAATCAAATCAAAAATAAATATCCTCAATATATATCAAAAATAAATTATATATATGAAAATAACTTTGAGACATTTTTTGATGAATCATCGTTAGTTGTTTCGTTTAACAATAAATATCAAACTATACAAAATTTCTCCGCAAGAAGCTTTAATGAATATAAACTTTTAACAAAAAAAGAAGAACACAAATACATTTTTAAAAAAGTTCTTGAAAATGATGAAATAGTGTTAAGTATAAGCGAAAGTAAAATGGCTTCAATTTGTCTATTTTTAAACATTAAAAGAACGTATGAATCTTTATATGAATTTATATTAAATAATCAATTGAATATCTCTTTTAGTGCTACAAATTTTTTGTGGGGTTATAACAACGAATCTTTATATAGATTAGTTGGTTTTATTCCCGAAAATATTAATTTTATCTATCATACAAATGCCACTTTTAATTTAGATGTGTTTGAAACCGATATGAAATTGCCATCAACACTATATTACGATAACCAAAATAAACCATGGGTTTTAAAAAAGACTGCAGTTCTCAACTTAAATGGTGAATATACTGATTTTTTAAATCTGTTTTTATATGATGAATTTTTATCAAATTTTTATGTGAATAAAATGTCTGAAAGTTATATGCCATTAACTTATTTAAAAAATGAAATTGCTATTACTAATAAATACGCGATTTATTATGCTGATAATTCAAATAAATTCAAAAAAATATTATCCGCATTAAAACATAATAACGAGTCCGATTTAATTATTGGAACAAATTATGGATATTATGCATCTGAAGTATCTTTTGTAAATGGTTTCGTTTCTAAATTTTTATTTACTAATAGTATAAATAAAGCCAATTATATAATCGATAATTTTGACGAACTAACTGATTTAAATGTTTTACAAGAAGATAAAGATATATATTATGGAAATGGTTTGTCGAATAATTCAAAACGAATAAATATCGAGACCAAAAATATTAAATTAAAGAATAACGAAATTGCAATATCTCGTACATTGGCAAATAATTTAGCTCTTAAAATAGACGACGAACTTTTTTATGTATGCTGTAAAAATGAAAACATAGATAAAGATGGAAACATTATCCAAGATCTTGTTCTAGGAAGTTTAAAAATAAGAACAATATTAGATACTGATGGTGAGAAGATTATTCAAAATTCATTATGGACATATTCGTTTTTTAGAGATGAAATAGGTTTTCCTTATGAAAAACTTGTTCCGAACTCAATAATATTGAAAAACAGCAGTGATGTTAATAATACTATCAATATAATAGAAAATAGCTTCAAAGACTTCAAAGCTACATGCCCTTTGGTAGAAATAAACAAAAATATTGAATCAACTATAGCTGAAATTCAATTAGGAATAACTTTATTTTCAATTTTTTCTGTTATTATTTCATCGATTTTATTAATTTTGATTTTAATATCAATATTCAACGATATAAAGAGAGATTTAGCAACACTTTTATGTCTTGGAAGTAGCAAAAAACAAGTTTCGTTGTTACTTATTTTCTATTCCTTTATTTTAATATCAATATCGATTATTCCTTCGTTTTTATCGACATTTTTTACTATTTATTTAGTTACTGAAACAGTGTTTAATATGAAAATTTCTGGTCAATTAATAAGCATATTTTTTAAGCCTATATTTATAACTTTTATTATCTCTGTTGTTCTTATGTTTATCGCAATAATCGTTGCAAAACACAAGATAAAAAGGTTAAAAATAATAAAAGAATTAAAATAAGAAAATAAATCATATACATTTATAAAAAGTGGTGTATAATAACAATGTCTTTTAAAGACGGGAGTAGATATGAGCGAAGAAAAAAAGTATACTGGCAAAGTAAAGATGTTCAACAAGGATAAAGGCTATGGATTTATCCACGGTGATGATGGTCAAGATGTATTCTTTCACTATTCATCATTAATCATGGAAGGTTTCAAAACAATTGAAGCTAATGATGAAGTTGAATTCGAAATTGAACAATCCGATAGAGGCCCAAGAGCTAAAAACGTTGTCAAAAAGTAAAACCACGCAAGTGGTTTTTTCTTTTGTAAATTTTTAGGAAACTTAATAACTTTCCTTTATATATTTTATTAAACTACCAATTTAAGAAAAGATATCTAAAAATACCTATTTTTTGATAATTTCTATTAAATTTATAAACACATATACATTTTAATTGTATTTTAAATGTTATATAATAACATTTGCAATTAGGGAGGTTTTTATATGGGTTTGAAAGCAGGTATTGTCGGACTTCCGAATGTTGGTAAATCAACATTATTTAACGCTATTACGAAATCTCATGTAGAAGCTGCCAATTATCCATTTGCTACTATTGAAGCAAATAATGGAATGGTTATTGTTGAAGATGAGCGTCTTGATTATTTAACTTCGGTTTTTAATCCAAAAAAGAAAATATATACTTCAATTGAGTTTTTTGACATCGCTGGACTTGTAAAAGGCGCATCAAAAGGCGAAGGATTAGGAAATAAATTCTTATCTCACATCAGAGAATGTGATGCAATATTACATATGGTTCGTTGTTTCGATGACAGCGAGATTATACACGTTGAAAACAATGTTGATCCAATTAGAGATATTGAAATAATTAACCTTGAACTCATTTTAGCAGATTTAGATTCCTGCGAAAAACGTATTGCTAAGGTTGAAAACAAAGCAAGAGTCTCAAAAGATAAATTATCGATGTATGAAATGATAATTTTAAGCAAAGTTAAAACTAGTTTAGAATCAAATATACCAGTTCGCTCGATTAAAGGTTTTTCTATTGATCAAATCGATTATATGAAAATTAACATGAATTTTTTAACATCTAAACCAATAATTTATGTTGCTAATGTAAGTGAAGATGCTTATTCAAATTTAAGCGATTTCAAGTATTTTCAAGATGTTAAAAAATACGCCGAATCTGAAGGCGCTGGATGCGTTCCAATTTCATGCGAAATTGAATATGAACTAGCTGGACTTCCGATAGAAGATAAAAAAGAATTTCTTTCTTCAATTGGTGCAAGTGAATCAGGACTTAATGTTCTTGTAAAGGCTGCATATAAATTATTAAATCTTTCTACATTTTTTACAGTTGGACAAGATGAATGCCGCGCTTGGACATTTAAAAATGGATCAACTGCACCTGAATGTGCAGGAGTAATTCATACAGATTTTCAAAAAGGATTTATAAAGGCTGAAGTATATTCTTATGATGATTTTGTAATTTATAAAAGTGAATTAGCTTTAAAAGAAGCCGGAAAACTAAGAATAGAAGGAAAAGATTATGTTGCTAAAGATGGCGATATTTTCTTCTTTAGGTTTAATGTATGATGAAAATTGGATTTGCTAAAGACATTCATTTATTAAAAAAGAATGCTGTTTTAAAACTTGGCGGAGTAACGATTCCATCTAAATTTGGACTAGTTAGTAACACTGATGGAGATGTTGTTTTACACTCTGTTTCAGAGGCATTACTTGGTGCTCTTGCATTAGGTGATTTAGGTCAACATTTTCCTGATAATGACGATTCTTGTAAAAATATGTCTTCAAGTGATATTGCTAAAAAAGTTAGTGGGTTAGTAAAATTAAAAGGATATTCAATTTCAAATATTGATGTCTCAATTGAACTCGAACAAATAAAATTAAAAGACTACATTTTTCAAATTAGATTGAGTATTGCAGGGTTATTTGAAATTGATATGGAAAATATTAGTGTAAAAGCTATGACAAATGAAGGAATGGATGCAACTGGTAAAGCAAAAGCTTGTATAGCCTATGCTGTTGTTCTTGTGGAGAAATAATATGGATAAAAAAGTTAGAGTTAGATATGCACCAAGTCCATCTGGATATTTACATATTGGTGGAGCAAGAAGCGCATTATTTAATTATTTATTTGCTAAAAAATATAACGGAGATTTTGTTTTTAGAATTGAAGATACTGATATCGCAAGAAATATTGAAGGTGCAGAATATAGTCAGCTTCATGATTTGATTTGGCTTAATATAATACCAGATGAATCCATTGAAAAAATGAATCCTAAATATGCTCCATATAGACAAACAGAAAAAATCGCCTTATATCAAGAATATGCTCAAAAACTTATTGATATGGGTTATGCCTATGAGTGTTTTTGCAATGAAGAAGAAATTGAAGCTTCTCGTTTAGAACAAGAAAAAAATGGAAATATGTCATACAAATACGATCGTAAATGTATGAATTTAACAAAAGAAGAAAAAGATAAATTTAGAAAAGAAGGACGTATTCCTTCAATTAGACTTAAAGTTCCAACTGATCAAACAATTGAATTCAATGATTTAGTTAGAGGCAAAGTATCTTTTAATAGTGATGATTTTGGTGACTTTGTAATCATTAAATCAAATGGTATTCCTACATACAATTTTGCAGTTGTAATTGATGATCACATTATGGATATTACCCATGTATTTCGTGGTGAAGAACATTTATCAAACACTCCTAAACAAATAATTATCTACAATTATTTTGGTTGGGAAATTCCATCTTTCGGTCATATGACAATTATTATTAGTGAAAATGGTAAAAAATTATCAAAACGCGATCACAACATAATGCAATTTATGTCTCAATATAAAGAAAAGGGATATTTACCAGCAGCAATTGATAACTTTTTATTGTTACTAGGTTGGACTCCAAAAGAAGATAAAGAAATATTTAGTATGGAAGAAGCAATTGCTGCTTTTGATCCAAGCAGATTATCGTCATCTCCTTCAACTTTTGATCAAAAGAAACTTGATTGGATGAATGGACAATATATTAAAAAGATGAACGATGAAGAATACGCTTTATTTATCAATCCATTTATTGACTCTTACTTTAAGGACAAAAAATATAATGATGAGGAATTACTTAAAATTAGTTTAATGTTTAAACAAGAAATATGTTGTGGCTCTGAAATTGTTACACTTCTTGATGATATATTCTTAAATTATGGCAATTTAAGCGAAGATGAAACATTGTTTATTAAGTCAAATAACAGTGCCTCAGTTCTAAATGCATTTAAATTAAGAATTGATGACTGCGATTTAAGTAAAGAACAAGTTAATTTAATGATGAAAGGAATTCAAAAAGATTTAGGAATTAAAGGAAAGGATTTATACATGCCAATAAGATTAGTACTTACTGGAAAAGAACATGGAATAGAACTTTATAACATTCTCTCTATTTTAGGAAAAGAAGAGATAAAAAATCGAATAAAAAAATATTATGAATAAAGTACAAATATCTGTCAAATCAAAAAATACGGCGATTGAATCAGAACGTTACTCAAAATATGTTGGAACTGTTCTTGATATTGAAAACGGATTTACTGTTCTATATACCGATGAATTTGGAATAGCAGGAAAATATATTATTACTCAAACATCAAATTTGATCTCAATTGTTAACGAAATTGGAAATCTTAAATATCAATATTCATTCAATGTTATTAGTGTAACTTCTGCTACATTCATTGATGTTAATAAGAACCAATATTCTTTCTCAATTAAGACTAAATCCTTACAAATATTTAAACACAATTTAAAGATATCATTCGATTTATATCAAGAAAAGTTTAAAAACGATATTACGAGTTATGAAATAACCATGGAGGAAAAAAATGTATAATGAAGAATTGCTTCATAAAAAGCTTAGATTCGCCTTACAAAAGATTGATATCGATGTAAAAGAGGATTTTATTATTATAGAAGCTGCAAAAGACAAAATTCACGGAGATTATGCAAGTAATATCGCAATGAAACTTGCTTCTAAACTAAAAACAAACCCTAGAGCCTTAGCTCAACAAATTATTGATAGCATTGATAAAGAAGGTTTAGATAAAATCGAAATTGCTGGTCCTGGTTTTATTAATTTTTTCATGTCTAATGAAATCCTATCTAACGTCATTGATCGAGTTTTAAACACCAATGATTCATTTGGAACAGGTGATAAAAAGACAGGTAAATTAATAAACTTAGAATACGTTTCAGCAAATCCAACTGGTGACTTACATTTAGGCCATGCTCGTGGAGCTGCAATTGGTGATTCTCTTGCAAGAATTTTAAAAAAGGCTGGTTATAGCGTCATTCGAGAATATTACGTAAATGATGCCGGAGCTCAAATACTTCATTTAGGTGAATCGCTTAAAGCAAGATATTTTGAACTCTATGATAAAAAATATGATTTACCAGAAGACGGATATCAAGGTGAAGACATTATTGAAATAGCCAAACAATTTAAAAGCAAATATGGCGACAAATATCTTGAAGAAAGCGACGAAAACATCGAAATCTTTAAAGAGTTTGGTATGGAAAAAGAACTTGATAAATTGAAAAATGACTTAAATGAGTTTAGAGTTAATTTCGATGTTTTCTCTTTTGAAACGACCATAAGACAGGGTAATGTACTTACTAATTTAGCTAATACAATGAAAGATTATATTTATAAAAAAGATGGAGCAACTTATTTAGCTACTTCTAAATTTGTTGATGACAAAGATAGAGTTATTATTAAATCTAATGGAGAAGCTACTTATTTTTGGCCAGATATTGCTTATCACTTAAATAAATTATCTAGAAAGGCAACTAATTTAATAGATGTACTTGGTGCAGATCACCATGGTTATATAAATCGTATGAAATCTGCATTAATGATGAACGGATATAGAGAAGAATCTTTAGAAGTTGAATTAATTCAAATGGTAAGAATTGTTAAAGACGGAGAAGAAGTTAAGATGTCTAAACGTCTTGGAAATGCGATTAAATTAAGAGATTTAGTACAAGAAGTAGGAATTGATGCAGTACGTTATTTCTTCGTATCTCGCGATGCAGCCACACATTTAGACTTTGATTTAGAGCTAGCTCTTTCTCAATCTTCATCTAATCCTGTGTTTTATGCTCAATATGCTTACGCTCGTATGAACAATGTTTTATCTCTTTCTACTATTCCTCTTAATGATAAATACAATTTATTAATTGATGAAACTGAATTTTCTTTAATGAAATCTCTTAGTGAATATGATAAAATAGTTCAAGATGCCGCAAAAGAACGTGCACCTTATAAGATCTGCAATTATATTCAAAAATTATCAGGATATGTGCATGAATTTTATGCAAAATGTAGAATTTTAGATGTAAATAATGTTGATTTAACTGGAGCTAGACTGTCATTAATCAAGGCTTGCTCAATAGTTATTAAGAATGCATTAGAGTTGATTGGAGTTAGCGCTCCAGAAAAAATGTAATAAAGGAGAATATATGGCAACAAAGTCAAATTTATTAATAGCTTACGAGTTATTAAAAGAAAGTCATGAAGAAGAAGTTTTATTTGATGTAATCTGGGACCACGTTTGCAAAGAACAAGCAATTGATGATGAAAATAAAATTGCAAAAAAAGCAAGATTCTATACAAATTTATCACTTGATGGAAGATTTGTCTTATTAAGCGACAACAAATGGGCTCTTAGAGAAAATCAACCATTTGACAAAGTTCACATCGATATGCAAGCAGTTTATGCTGATGTTGGCGATGATTACGATGATGATGATGAAAAGAAATCCGATGAAGACGATGATATCGAAGGCGAGCCAGAAGATTTAGAAGAAAATAGTAAGAAAGTAATAGACTTAATTAACAACTAATAATTTCACAAACAGGAGGAAAATTTATGGGTTTAGTTAACATGACAGAAATGCTTATTAAAGCAAAAAACGAACATTATGCAGTAGGACAATTCAATATCAACAATCTTGAATGGGTTTCTGCAATTCTTGATGAGGTTCAAGAACTTCAAGCTCCAGTAATTCTTGGAGTAAGCGAAGGCGCTGCTAGATATATGGGTGGCGTTAACACTGTTGTTGGAATGGTAAGAGGTTATATTGCCGATAAAAACATTACAGTTCCAGTCGCAATTCACGTTGACCATGGTTCAAGCTTTGATTTTTGTAAGAAAGCAATTGATGCTGGATTTACTTCAGTAATGATTGATGCATCACACCATTCATTAGATGAAAATATTGCTATTACTAAATCAGTTGTAGATTATGCTCACGCTCATGGCGTTTCAGTTGAAGCTGAACTCGGACATGTTGGTGGACAAGAAGATGATGTTGTTTCTCAAGGAGTTTTATATGCTGATCCACAAGAATGTTTAAGATTAGTACGTGAATCCCACCTTGACTGTTTAGCTCCAGCTTTAGGATCAGTACATGGACCATATCATGGCGAACCTAAACTTGGTTTTAAAGAAATGGCTGAAATTTCTAAATTAGTTGAAATCCCATTAGTTTTACATGGAGGTTCTGGTATTCCAGATTTCCAAATTAAAAAAGCTATTGAGTGTGGAACATGCAAAATTAACGTTAACACCGAATGCCAACAAGTTTTCGCTGCTATCGTTAGAGAAGTTGTTGCAAAAGATAAAGAAGTCTATGATCCAAGAAAACTTGTTGGACCTGGAAAACAAGGCATTAAAAACGTCGTAAAAGAAAAATGCGAAGTCTTTGGTTGCGTTGGAAAAGCTATATAATTTAATAAATAAACACTAAAGTGCCTCCTTTGCGGAGGCACTTTAATATCTTAAAGGAGAATAAAGAAATGTTTGAAAAAGAAATGCACGACATGATAGAAGCAGGGTTATTAGCAAGAGAGGTTATTCTTACTGTTTATCACCAAAATTTTGATGTAGAAATAAAAGATGATAATAGTCCAGTTACCGAAGCAGATAAAGGAGCTGATATCTTAATAAAAAATTATTTAAAAGAAAGATATCCTTCATATGCCTTTTTAACTGAAGAATCAACTGATGATAAAACCCGTTTAGATAATGATTATGTATTTATCGTAGATCCAGTTGATGGCACGGCAGATTTTGTTGCTAGAAACGGAGAATTTACTACGAACATCGCTCTTTCTTATAAACATGAAATCGTTGCAGGAGTAGTACTTATTCCTGCTCAAAATGTATATTATTACGCTATTAAAAATGGTGGAGCATTTAAGGTTAGTGCAAACGGAACTGAAGAAAGAATTCATGTTAATGCTAAAACAACCGATCTTACTTGCTTAACTTCACGTTTCCATATTGGACAAAACGAAGTAGAATTGCTTGAAAGACATAAAGATGTTATTAAATATGTTCAAAAAGTAGGTTCATCAATTAAGGCTTGTTATATTTCCGAAGGTAGTGCTGAAGTCTCTTTTAGACTTAATAAAGGTACTAAAGAATGGGATACAGCAGCATTTGATATTATTGTAACTGAGGCTGGTGGATTTGTTTTAAAGCCAGACGGACAACCAATGAAATATAATAGAGAATATGTTTATAATGATGAAGGATATGTTGTTGTTAATAAGAAGGAGAATATATTAAAATGAAAATAAAAAGACTATTACCAGTTATTGCCTTTTCGACTTTACTTGTTGGATGTGGTTCAACTATTTTAGTTCCACCAAGTCCTCCTTCTTCTACTTCAACCTCAACTACGACAACGACTACTACAACAACTACAACAAGTACATCCTCAACTACCTCAACAGATGAAGAAATAAAGAATTTTAAAATCATTGGTTTTAATGATTTCCACGGTTTAGTAAATGATGGAAATGTTGATCCAAAATATATGGGTGTAAGTAGACTTACAACATTTATGAAAGAAGAAAAAGCTAAACAAACTACATTTGTTATTGCTGCAGGTGACGTCTGGGCTGGACAAATCGAGTCTAATCATAATCATGGTAAATTCGTAACAGAATGCTTTAATGAAATGGGATTGGACGCAATGTGTTTAGGAAATCATGAATTTGATTGGGATCAAAAATATATTATTGAGAACCAAAATGTGGCAAATTTCCCATTTTTAACCTCAAATATCAGAGATGCTCAAGGAAATTTGCCGGTTTTTGCAGATGGAGATCATGTTGTTGTTGAAAAAGACGGTATTAAAATAGGAGTGGTTGGCAGTATTGATCCAAGCTGCAAAAACGATATTCTTGCAACAAGAGTTGAAGCATATACGTTTGAAGATCGTTTAGCACATGTTAAAAAAGCAGCTGATTCTGCAAGAAGTGAAGGAGCTGATTTTATAGTTTTAGCTGATCATGGAAGTTGGGATACAACAGCTAGTTTTACTAACATTATTGATCAATGTGGTATTAATTTAGTTTTTGCAGGACATTCACATGCAATTCAAGACCTTAAATATAATAATGTACCAATTTTACAAGCAAAATCAGAAGGAACACATTACGATAATGTTAATTTAACATTTAATACTATTACAAAAGAAATAAAAATTGTTAATGCTACAGTTACAGAGTTTAATACAGCTAGTTATAATAATGATGTTAATGTAGATAAGAATTATAACGACAATTATCGTGCTATTATTGATGGCGTGAAAAACGTTGTAGTGGGAAGTCTTGATAAGAAACTTTATGCCTATGACGGATATGGAAAGAAAGGTAAGTTACCTAGATTAGCAGCTGAGGCTGGATATAATTACTTATTGTCTCTTGAACCTACACTAAAAGGATTTGTTCATAATCAAGGTAGAAAGCCGCTAGAAAGTAGTCCTGAAGTAACATATGGAGATATATATAATTCTTTACCATTTGAAAATGTAATTGTTACATTTAAAGCAAAAGGTTCGGTAATTAAAAGTATGTGCAATGCAAACAACAGATACTTTAATAAAGATTATAGTGGAAGTGCGTTAGACAACAATACTATTTATACTTTTTCTGGAATAGATTACGTTGTTTATAAATATCAAGATAAAATTACAGATATAAAAATCCACGACGAAAATAAGTTTATCCGTGATTACGTTGTTGACTACATTAAAAACGTTAAAAAAGGCGTCATTATTGAAGCCGATATTAATTGGTAAGAAAAAAATGGAGATGCGATCTCCATTTTTTTATTGTGCTAATTTTACGGCAAGTATTCCTGGAACTTCTTCCATTAAGATTACTTCAATACCATTTGATAGGGTTTCATCTATCATAGCGCAGCCTTCGCAAGCGCCAAGTAATTTTATATAAACTATTCCTTCTTCAAAACCAACAAATTCGACATCTCCGCCATCACGGTTGATAAATGGACGTATTTTTTCAAGAGTTTTCTTGATAAGGACTATTGTTTCTTCTTTTTCCATAACGATATATATTTTATATAATATACATCACTCTTTCAACTAGAATGATAAACATCTTTTAAATAATTAAATATTTCTTCAATATCATCATTCATTACGAGTTTAACACGCTTTCTAATATCTAATTTTTCTTTATTTATTACAAATATATTATCACCAAAGAAATAGTTAATCATATTAGCAGCGGGATAAACTCGTAAGGAAGTTCCAGCCACAATAAGTAAATCTGCTTCCTGAATCTTTATTAATGCTTTTGCAATATTCGTTTCTAAAAGAGGTTCATCATATAAGACAACATCAGGCTTGATGATGCCACCACACACTGGACAATGTGGAATTTCTACACTATTTAAAATAACATCAACTGGATACATTCTACCGCATTTCTCACAATAATTACGATAAATCGATCCATGTAATTCAATAACATTTTTACTTCCTGCAAGTTGATGTAATCCATCAATATTTTGAGTAATTATTGTGACACTTTTTTCGTTTTCAAGCATGCTAAGAAATTCGTGGCACGAATTAGGTTTTGCAGTTAAATTTATCATAAAGTTACGATAAAATTCGAAAAAAGTAGAAGGATAAGAAGTGAAGTAATCATGAGAAAGAATTACTTCATATGGAACACCATATTTAGATTTTAAATTATATAATCCTTCTTTGCTGCGGAAGTCTTTTATGCCTGATGCTGTAGAAACTCCAGCGCCACCAAAAAATACTATTTTGTTAGCAGCTTTTATTGCTTTAAGTAAAATGTCATATTCTTTTTTCATACTCTTATTGTAGAAGAAAATTTGTAATTTAAATAGAAAAAAGAATGTGAAAATAAAAAAACTAGTAAACTGTTTTATTTTAGCTATAAAGATAATTAACGATTTTACTAGTTTTTTTAGTCGCCTTTAAAAAAAGGCGACTGTTAATTATATAAAGTTCGTGGGTTCGAACGAATTGGACGTTTGTATTTGTAAAAATAGTGCGTAAAAATAAAAAAACCCAGGTAAACCCTGGTTGCCTATATATAAACACATTTGTGATGTGAATAAAATTAAATGGTGCCCGAGGCCGGAATCGAACCGGCATGGTATTGCTACCGCAGGATTTTAAGTCCTGTGCGTCTACCTATTCCGCCACTCGGGCAGGAAATGGTGATCCACTGGAGATTCGAACTCCAGACCCCTTGATTAAAAGTCAAGTGCTCTACCGACTGAGCTAGTGGATCATCTATGTTGAAAGTTGGCTGGGGTGGCTGGGGTCGAACCAGCGAATGATAGAGTCAAAGTCTATTGCCTTACCACTTGGCTACACCCCAATAAAGTGGTGGAGGGGGGCAGATTCGAACTGCCGAACCCTAGAGAGCTGATTTACAGTCAGCCGCGTTTAGCCACTTCGCTACCCCTCCGTTTTTTAATGACACATTTTTTAAACTTACTGGTGGATGTTGAGGGGCTCGAACCCACGACCTCCGCCGTGTAAAGGCGATGCTCTCCCAACTGAGCTAAACATCCGTTGTCCTTTTCAGCATGTGCTTAATAAATATATCATTAAAGGGATGTTTATTCAAGAAAAAATATTCAATTAAATGGTTTTTACTTAAATATAATCATCTTTAGCCTACTAAGTTGTCTAGTAGCCTTTTTTACCTAGTAAATGGAACATATTTTTTTTGTATATTTCTACTCCAGGTTGATTAAATGGATTGATTTCAAGAAGATATGCACTCATTGCAACTACTCTCATAAAGAAATAAAACATATAACCTAAGGTATAGGTATCTAATTTATCAAATTCAAGAACAATATTATCAACGCCTCCGGCGTTAGCATGAGCATCAAGCGTTCCAAGGAAGGCTTTTTCGTTAATATAATCTAATGATTTTCCTTCAAGGTAATTTAGTCCATCAAGATTCTCAGCATCATGAGGAACAAGAACTTGAGAAGCAGAAGTATGGAAATATAATACTGTTTCAAAAAGAATTGGAGAACCTTCTTGAATGAATTGTCCTAGACTATGAAGATCAGTTGTAAAATGAGCGCTATCTGGAAGTAAACCTTTTTTATCTTTACCTTCTGTTTCTCCAAATAATTGTTTAAGCCATTCATTTAATTCAACTAAACATGGTTCATAACTTACAAACATTTCAACGCTTTTACCAGATCTATATAAGGAGTCACGTAAAATAGCGTATTGATAGGCTTTATTTGTATAGATGTCATCGTTATCAAATTCAATCATTGCATCACGAGCACCATCTAATAATAAATTAATATCAATTCCAGCACATGCAATTGGAAATAAACCAACTGCAGTTAAAACGGAATAACGTCCACCAATATCATCAGGTAACACATAAGTTTCATAACCTTCAGCGTTTGCTAATTCTTTTAATGCACCCTTTGCTTTATCAGTGGTAGCAATAATTGCATCACGAGCTTTTTCTTTACCAAGTTGTTTTTCTAATAATTCTTTTAATAATCTAAACGAAACTGATGTTTCAGTTGTAGTACCAGATTTAGAAATAACATTGATAGCAAATTTTTTGTGTTCTAAATAAGCAAGAATAGAAGCAATATAGTTAGATGAGAAAGTTTGTCCCATATAAATAATTTCTAATTTATCAGCTGAATGAACTCCATTAATTGCTTCGATTGCAGCGCGAGCACCAAGGTAACTTCCCCCAATGCCACAAACAACGAGAACTTCGAAGTTATCACGAACATATTTTGCTTTTTGAATAATGCGAGCGACTTCAGTTTTGTTATAATCGTTAGGATAGGTAGTCCAGCCTAAATATTCAGAACCAAGTCCTGTTTTTTCATTAATCATATGATTAATAGTTTTTACTTTTTCTTCATAAAACTTGATGTTTGCTGGATTTTTTACATAATTTAAATTTAATTTCATATTTTTATCCTCTTTATTGTAGTTTTTTATCCATAATCCGATATTGTTTAGTAATTTAGTAGAGTCATTAAGCGGAGCATCGATTAATTCTTTTTCGTCTTCGGACATACCTTTTAAAGTAAAACTGATATGTTTATTACGTTCATCAATCTTTAATATTTTAACACTTATATATTGTCCTTTGGTATAGAGAAGATATATATTTTTGATATATCTTTCAGATATCTCACTGATATGTAAAAGCCCTTCGCATCCATCTTCAATTTCTAAAAATAAACCATAAGGTCTTATATAAAGTATTTTGGCTTTTACAATATCATTTACTTTCATTTTTTAATTCTTTTTCAATTAGACTAATATCATCTTGCGTTGTTAATTTAAAATTTGGTTTATCATTTAAAACAAATTTTAAATCATCGACATACATGTTGTAAATATATCCATCATCCTCAGCAGAAATTTCTCCATTTTCAACAGCAATATTAATAGCTTTGCGATAACTTAAAAAGTTAAAAGCTTGTGGAGTTTCAATCACGTAAAGGTCTTTTTTATTTAAATAAGATGAAGTATTTATATCAAAAATTGCATTTTTTTCTAGTTTATAAGGAACAGCTGAGTTAAATTCACTGCATTTCACGTATAATTCATTAATTAAAGATGCTTTTAGTAAAACACGAGCAGCATCGTGAATCATCACGATGCTATTATTTGATTCATCATTAATTGCAGCAATGGAATTATATACGGATAATTCACGTGTTTTACCTGGTTTGGCAAATTTAATATCTATTTGAAGATGTTCGGTTTCTTTTTTTATTAAATCGAAAAAATTATCATCAGCAGCAATTATATATTGATCGAAAATATTAGCTTTTTTAGCCTCAATTAAAGAATACATAAATACATATGTATTATTTATTTTTGTAAATTGCTTTGGTGTTATTGATCTATATCTAGAACCAACTCCCCCACATAATAATATAAAATAGTTCATTTTATTTTCTGTCTGTTAATTGTCTATCTGTTTCATCGAGTTTTGCTTGAGCTGAAGCTCTATCTATAAAGTTTTTAATAATTGTTTCAAGTTTTGAACCTTCTTTATAGTTTGGTTTACAAGAGAAGTTGACACGTTTATCTTTTAATAAAGTAGAAGAAGTGTATGTAGTTTCATCATCCGTAATAGCAATAGATATACCACCGTTATCACGTACTAAAACCATGCAAGGAATATCAGTTAATCCGTCTCCGATATAGACCATGTTTTTCATTTCCACTCTCTTTTTAAGAGCTTTTTTGTTTACTTTGTTATCGTCTTTAAGGTCTAATGCGCCTTTTGAGATTCTAAATAAGTATTGAGTTTTTTGTGTATAGTTAATAACTGTTTTTGGCCAAATAGCTTCTTTTGTTTGAGCACTATAAAGGAATTCACAGCCATAAACAGCTTTAAAATATTTGCAAATCGTTGATCCTAAGATAATTTCTTTGTTTCCAGATGAATTAACATAATGTTCGACATTAACGCCATGTTCTTTTCCATATTTATCGATTCTATCAAACCAAGATTCAACTCCTGGATAATATTTAATGTCTTTTCCACAATCGATTAAGAATTTTTTTGTAAGATGAATATTATGTTTTTTTGTTTCACTTAACATCATATACATATAAGAAAGAATTTTTTCAATTCCTTCACGATCAGCAAATTCAGTTGTTGCACCCCAAAATTGAGCTGGAGTAAGTCCGAGAGAAGGTATAAATGTATAATTTTGCATATCTGTCGTAGATAATGTTTTATCAAAGTCGTAAATTAATGCCACAATAGGTTTTTTCATGTTTTTCCTCACTAAATATGTCTTAATTATACCATATTTTAAAATATTAGTATTTGTAATAAGTAAAATATTAATGATATTTCTTTATTTTTGGGCGTTTTTAACTATAATAAAGTAATATGTTAATTATTTCCCTTACTTGGTATGAAATAACAGCACTTGTGCTAACATTAGTAATTGTTTACTATGTTGGCTTTTTAGTGTGGAAAATGTATTCTATTATTTATTTTAAAAAGAAACTTGATTCTTATATGGCTCCTCTTAAAGTTATTGTTTCAGAAAAGATAGATATTACTAAACTTCTTATCGATTTATGCCGTAAAAATAACATCGATATCGGAAATATTATTCCTAGAAACAAACTAAATACCATCGATCCATCAATGACAATTTCTAGTTTCTATAAAGAAACTGATAAATTTTTTAGAAAATTATACCGCACAGTAAGTGCGGTGGAAAATATTGATTTTGCTAATGAACTAAATACTATTAAAAAATTTGCTGACGAAAACTCAGCTTTATATAATCAAGTTGTTGAAGATTATAATAGCAATCTAGGTGGTTATAACTACTGGGTTAATTTTATAATTGGAAGATGGTTAGTTAAGTTATGCAAATTTAAAAAAAGAGAGTCTATTTATTAAAATAAGGAGGTTTTGCAATGAATTTTAATGAATTGCCACTAAGAATTCCTGATATTAAGGAATGCGAAAAATTTTACAAGGAAGCTTTAGAGAAAATTAAATTAGCAAACGATGCCAAAGAAGTTGCTACATTAATGAAAAAAATGTATAAATTTGAATCTAATTTAGAGACGGATGTTACAGTTATTTCTATTCGTTATTCAATTGATACAACAAACAAAGAATATTTAGATGCTAAAAATGCAACGGATGAAATAATTCCAGTAATTTCTTCTTACAAGATGCCAATCATAAAAGAAATTCTTTCTAAATCATTTAGAAAAGAGCTCGAGAATATTTTTGGAGAATATTTATTCCAAAAATATGAAGGCGCAGTAAGATCGTTTGATGAAAAAATTATTCCTGATTTAATTGAAGAAAGCAAATTAACCACTCAATATGATGCAATTTTAGGCGGTGCTAAAATTAAATATAAAGGACAAATATACAATCTATCAGGATTAAGAAAGTTTTCACAATCTTTAGATAGAGAAGAAAGAAAAAAAGTTGCTAAATTATCTTCAGATTTCTTTTTAAAGAATAATGAAGCTTTAGGTGAAATTTATGATAAATTAGTTCATTTAAGAGATAATATGGCTCATAAATTAGGTTTTAAAAACTATGTTGAATTAGGTTACCTTAATTTAGGACGTGTAGATTATGATGCAACTATGGTTGCTGAATATCGTGAACAAATTAGAAAAAATGTTTGTCCAATCTATAAAAAGCTTATTAAAAAACAAGCAGCAAGAATCGGTATTAAAAATCCAATGTTCTATGATTTAAATTTATCATTCTTAACAGGAAATCCTATGCCAAATGGTGATGCTGCTAAATTAGTTAGTGAAGCTCAACAAATGTATGATGAAATGTCTAAAGAAACTGGAGAATTCTTCACCTTTATGAAAGAATCTAACTTATTAGATCTTGAAACAAGATTAGGAAAAGCTCCAGGTGGATATATGACTTATCTTCCAACCTATAAAGCTCCATTTATATTCTCTAATTTTAATGGAACATCAGATGATTTAAATGTATTAACTCATGAAGTTGGTCATGCTTTCCAAGGTTATATGTCAAAAGATATCAAAATTCCAGAATATCATATGCCAGGATATGAAGCTTGTGAAATACATTCTATGTCAATGGAATTCCTTGCTTGGCCATGGATGAATTTATTCTTTGGAAAAGATGCTGAAAAATATAAATTTATGCATCTTACTGATGCTATAGAATTCTTACCATATGGTGCAACTGTTGATGAGTTCCAACATTATGTTTATGAAAATGTAAATGCTACTCATGCAGAACGTTGCGCAAAATGGAGAGAAATAGAAAAGAAATACTTACCACTTAAGAAATATAATGGATTTAAATTCTTAAATAGTGGAACTTGGTGGTTACGTCAAGGACATATATTCTCTTCTCCATTCTATTATATAGATTATACTTTAGCTCAAGTTATTGCTTTTGAATTCCTTGATGAATCATTAGAAGACAAAGAAAAAACATGGGATAAATATGTAAAACTTTGTTCTATGGGTGGTAAATATCCATTTAGAACACTACTTAAAAAAGCTCATCTAAGAGATCCATTTAAGAAAGGTACAATGAAGAAAAACATTAAACCACTTCTTAAAGTTATCGATAACTTCGACGACGCAAAAATGTAAAAATCGGCGTTCTGTAAAGAACGCCTTTTTATTTTCACTAAATAAGGTAAATAAATTGTATTTATCTATAAAATCATTAAAATATTAATGTAGCAGAAAGAAGGAAAAAATTATGAAACCAGTAATATTATGCATTATGGACGGATATGGAAGTAGAGCAGAAAAACATGGCAATGCAATTGCCGAAGCTAAAAAACCTAATTTAGATAAATATTTTAGTGAATATCCACTAACTTATATTCATGCTTCAGGTTTAGAAGTTGGATTACCAGAAGGACAAATGGGTAATAGTGAAGTCGGACA
The DNA here is from genome assembly GCA_036657515.1 of Bacilli bacterium. Taxonomy (GTDB): domain Bacteria; phylum Bacillota_I; class Bacilli_A; order RFN20; family CAG-826; genus Alectryobacillus. The sequence continues at coordinate 8,422 of JAVXGI010000004.1, read as the reverse complement.
CTGTAATTTAGGTGCTGGAAGAGTTGTTTATCAATCACTAACTCTTATTAATAAAGCTGTTAAAGATGGCAGTTTTTATAAGAATGAAAAATATATTGATGCTTTTGAACATGTAAAGAAAAATAATTCAGCTTTACATATTTTTGCTTTATTAAGTGATGGTGGAGTTCATTCTCACGTTGAACACGTTTTAGCTATTATTAAAATGGCTAAAATGAATGGATTAAAAGATCTCTATTTACATGCTTTTATGGATGGAAGAGATGTTGATCCTCAATCAGGATATAGCTATATTAAACGTGTAGAAGATGAAATGAAAGAACTTAACTTTGGTCATATCGCTGATATCTCTGGAAGATATTATGCTATGGATAGAGACAAAAACTTAGCAAGAAACGATGTTTCTTATAAAGTAATGGTTGATCATATTGGAGATTCCTTTACAGATACAAAAGAATTCTTTACTAAATCTTATAAAGAATTAGTTACTCAAGGTCGTGATGCAAGTGATGAATTTATCATTCCAGCATACAATTCCTTAGTAGATGGAAGAATAAAAGATAATGATTCCATTATTTTTATGAACTTCCGTCCAGATAGAGCTATTCAAATCTCAACCATATTCACTAACCCATATTTTTATAAAACTTCACCAGTTAACGCTGACGGAAGTAAAGTTTTTAAAGAATATGTTCCAGAACATATCTTAAAAAACTTATTCTATGTTTGTACCATGAAATATGCTGATAGCGTAAAAGGCGAAATCGCCTTCTCACTGCCATCAAATGAAAATATGTTAGGAGTTTATCTTGCTAATAATGGTTATACTCAACTTCGTATTGCTGAAACTGAAAAATATGCTCACGTCACATTTTTCTTTGATGGCACCGTAAATTATGATGGAAAAGAAAAGCCAGAACTTAAAGGATGCAGAAGAGTTTTAATTCCTTCTCCAAAAGTTGCAACTTATGATGAGCAACCAGAGATGTCAGCTTTTAAAATTACGGAAGCCTTACTAAAAGAATTAAATAAAAAAGATCTTGATGTAGTTATTCTAAATTTTGCAAACTGTGACATGGTTGGTCATACGGCAGTTCGTAGTGCTGTAATTAAAGCTGTTGAAACAGTTGATACATGTGTTGGAAAAGTAATAGATTGGGCACATGAAAATAATGCTGCTTTAATTGTTACTGCAGATCATGGAAACGCTGAAGAAATACTTGATGTTGATAATAGACCAATGACTGCTCATACAACTAATTTAGTACCACTTTGTATTAATATAAAGGGATTAAAACTAATGCCAAAAGGCGTTGGCAAACTTGCTAATGTTGCACCTACAATTCTTGATTTATTAGGAGCAAAAAAACCAGTTGAAATGAATGAAGAATCATTAATTATTTCAAAATAGACTGCAGAACCTCACTATATTTAAAAAACCATCTCATTCCTGAGATGGTTTTATTTTGTTATAAATGATTTCAAAATCATTAGAAAGTTTATAATTTTTGATTTCTTCTGGTAGAATCCAGAAGACTTCTCCTTCCCACGAGGAGTGAAGTTCTCCTGAATAGGAATCGCAATTGTAAAGAATTGATAAATGTCTAACGCCATCAATGATCCATTCGATTGCGTTAGCAAGTTTTGGATTATTAATAAGAAGACCTGTTTCTTCAAACATCTCTCTTTTAACAGCTTCTTCAAGACCTTCATCTTCTTCAACGTGACCACCAGGAAAAGTTAATCCTGGCCAATCATTTTTAGTACGATTTTCAACAAGAATCTTTCCAGTTTTTTTATCTATAAGCATGCACATGTTTGTTAATATAATTTTCATAATTTACCCTGCCGTATTGTATTATAAATTTCTTTTGTATACAAGACTATTTGAATTATTTTGGTTCGTATCAAGTAAAAAAGTGGTCACGTAAAAAATTTCTTTTTTTATTTAGCTATATTAGATTTTTACCGACTAACTTTAAATATAAATAAAAAAAGAAGGCACACATTACTGTATGCCTTCGTATTTTTTACAAATGGTGCGCGAAATGAGAATCGAACTCACACAGGTTACCCTATACGCCCCTCAAACGTACGCGTCTACCAGTTCCGCCATTCGCGCATATGAAAATTATATAATAAAAGTAGAAATTGAACAACTAAAATAATTAATCTTTGTTAATATCTTTCGTATTTTGCTCTTTTGTTTTGTAAAATACAAATTTCTTTCTTGTGATATAGTTAAATATTAATACTATTAAGGTACTAAACATAAATGTTAAGGTATAACACCAGAATCTTGTATCAGCTAAATTAAAGTTTTTAAAGAATTCTATAATCTTGAAGTCAATAATAGAAACATTAAACGATACTTGAGAAATATAATCTCCTAAATAAGTTAAACCTAATCCAATAAAGAATCCGATAGCAGCAAAAATAAGAAACTTTACCATAGTTAATAAAGATTTTTGACTCTTTTTATCTACGCCTTTAAAAACCCAGATTGCACTTAAAGCATAATTTATAATACAAGATATTGAAAATCCAATGGTATATTGAATTGCTAAAATACCGTTTTGACCAATTGTTTCTGGTAAAACTTGTATAATAGCTAATCTAATTAAATAATCGATAATTGTAGCTATTAATCCTACAACTATAAAACGAATAATTTCCTTAGTTCTGGTATCTTGTTTCATGAATTAAATATTACTACAAATATAGCGAATAAACAATAAACATATTAGTAAATTATTCGTTTTATTTGTGCTAAAATAATAAGCGCAAGGAGATATAAGTATGAATAAAATTTTAGTAGAAACAAGTGCAAGACATATTCACTTAACTCAAGAGGATCTTGAAAAAGTCTGTGGTAAAGGATTTGCTTTAACAGTAAAAAAATATTTATCCCAACCAGGACAATATGTCAGTGAAACAAAGCTTAAATTAGTAGGACCAAAAAACGAAATAGCTGGTGTTTCAATATTAGGACCAGTAAGAAAGGCAAGCCAAGTTGAAGTATCTTTAACTGATGCTCGTACTTTAGGAGTTGCTGCTCCAGTTAGAGAATCAGGAGATATTGCAGGTTCTGCTCCAATAAAAATTGTTGGACCAGTTGGTGAAATCGAATTAACTGAAGGTTTAATTGTTGCAAAACGTCATATCCATATGACCGAGGCTGATGCTAAAGAATATGGTGTTAAAAACGGAGAAATAGTCTCAGTTAAATTAGATACACCTAATAGATCATGTATCTTAGGAGACGTTGTTATAAGAGTTAACGATAACTTTGCCTTAGCAATGCATATTGATACTGATGAAGCAAATGCTGCATCATGCAGTGGTCAAGTCTTTGGAGAAATCATTAAACATGCCTAATATCTATACTTTTAAACCTCATGGTGTTTGTAGTAGACAAATGATTATTACGTATGAAAATGATACTATTTTAGATCTTGAAGTAGTTGGTGGATGTTCTGGTAATCTTAGAGGTATTTCTTCCCTTGTTAAAGGAATGAAATTAGAAGAAGCTATTAATCGTCTTAAAGGCATTAAATGTGGATTTAAATCAACATCATGTCCTGATCAACTAAGTATTGCATTTAAAGAAATCTTAAATTTAAAATAATAAATAGTGCTATAAAACATTGAAGTTTTGTAGCACTATTTATCTTTTATTTATAAAAGAGGTGTTTTTTAGATAAAAAAACACAATTAAATTTTAAGTAAAACTTTATACGATTAACTTTTGATTACTTCCCAATTTGTAGTTAGGAACTAACCAAAAGTCAATCAGAATAATTGTAAAAAAATGTATAAATTTGTTGATATTTTGCTTAGTTTTTTATATACTATTTGTACTTATCAAGACTCATCAATAGCGAGTGAAAAATGATGAAAGCAACTCTAATTAGTATTAGTAAGTGCTCTCTCGCAGCAGAATTCCACATTCTGGACGATAAGTAGAATTGCATTATTAAGCATTCTTCCTTTTGTGGAAGAATGCTTTTTTTATTAAAGCAAAGGAGATATATATGGAAAAAGAAAAGATTTTATTTACAAGTGAATCTGTTAGTGAAGGACATCCTGATAAATTATGTGATCAAGTAAGCGATGCTATACTTGATGCATGTTTAGCTCAAGATAAAGATTCACGTGTTGCTTGTGAATGTTATGCAACAGAAGGATTTTTAGTAATAGGTGGAGAAATCACTACTAAAGCTAAAGTTAATTATGAGGAAGTTGCTCGTAATGTAATTAAAGAAATAGGATATGATAAAGAAGAATACGGATTTAATTATAAAACAGTTAATATTGTGAATAAAATTAAGGAACAAAGTCCTGATATATCACGTGGTATTCTAAGATCAGAAGAAATGGAACAAGGTGCAGGAGACCAAGGAATTATGTTTGGTTATGCAACAAACGAAACAAAAGGCTATATGCCACTTGCGATTTCGATTGCTCATAAACTTGTTAGAATCGCTACTTCTTTAAGAAAATCAGGAGAATTTAAATCTGCTCGTCCTGATATGAAATCGCAAGTAACAATTGATTATACTGATCCAAATAATATTTTAATTGATAGTGTATTAATGTCGGTTCAACACGATCCAAATTTTGTTGAAAGTGAATTTAAAAAATATATCCATGATGAAATAATGGTTAAAGTAGCTCAATCATATGGATTAAATATTGACTTCAAATATCTTATTAATCCAACTGGAAGCTTTATTATTGGTGGACCAACAGGTGATACTGGTTTAACTGGTAGAAAAATTATTGTTGATACGTATGGTGGAAGTGCTCGACACGGAGGTGGAGCTTTTAGTGGAAAAGATCCAAGCAAAGTTGATAGAAGTGCAACATATTACGCTCGTTATATTGCTAAAAACTTAGTTGCAGCTGGAGTTGCTGATCGTATAGAAATACAGTTATCTTATGCAATTGGAGTTGCTAAACCAATGTCAATTTCAGTAAGTACATTTAAAACCGCAAAATATAATGATGATGTTATTTTATATATTATTGATAATGTATTTGATTGTAGACCAGCCGCAATTATTAAAGCATTTAATCTTAAAACTCCTGATTTTAAATATTTCGATGTTGCCTCTTATGGCCATTTTGGTAGAAGCGATATTATCTTACCTTGGGAAAGCTTAAATAAAGTAGAAGAAATTAAACAAATATTGAAAGATTGTACACCAATTCTTTAAATTAGACTGCAAAACCCCCATATCTTTAGAAATTTAAAAGATATGGGGGTTTTATGTTTTAAAAATAAAAAGAAAATATTTTGTCAAAAACATTTAATTCTTGCTGTTTTAAGATATAATATAAGTAGGCATACGAGACGTTTACAATAATCAATAAAGGAGATTAATTATGAAAATTCAAGTAGTTGGCAAAAACATTAGAGTTACTGATGCAATTAGGGAAGCCGCAGAAAAGAAAATTTCAAAAATGGACAAATACTTTAATTTCGAAGAAGAAGTTCACGCTAGAGTATTAGTTAGATCATATAAGATAGGAGCTAAAGCTGAAGTTACAATTTTTACACCAGTCTTTGAATTTAGAGCTGAAGTTTATGACGATGATTTATATACTGCTATTGACTTATCAGTTGAAAAACTTGAAGGCCAAATGAGAAAAGTTAAGACAAGAATGGATAGAAGAAAAAATAAAGTAAGTTTAGGAAGAGCAGTTGTTATTGAGAATTTAATTGATGAAGTTGAAGAAGAAAATAACATGGAAGTTGTTAGAACTAAATCGATTTATGCAGAAGAAACAACACTAGATGAAGCTATTGCCCACATGCAAGCATTAGGACATAGTTTTTATGTATATAGAGACATTGATGAGAACAAATTATCAGTCGTTTATTCACGTAACGCTGGCGGATATGGTGTTATTGAAGTTGAAAACGAACTTAAATAATTATTATATATAATAATAGTTTGTTAATACGTAAAATCTATTATATAATTTTTATATGCCAAAAATATTAGCAACTGACCTTGATGGTACGCTATTTTTTCCAAAAAGACGTCTAATCATGATTCCTCGAAAGAATCTCGAGTTTTTAAGAGAGTTCTATGACGCAGGAAACAAAATTGTTATAGTTTCTGGCCGAAACATCAACTTTGCAAAAAGAGTTGAGAAAAAAATTGGACGTCCAATTACGTTCATTGGATGCAATTTTGCTTACGTTTATGAAGATGGTATTGTTAAATGTGAAAAAACATTTGATGGACAAAAGTTATTAGTTTTCTTGGAATCATTAATTGATAAATTTGAACCGATTTCTTTTGTTGGAATGTCTAAAGATGAGAATTGTGTGATTAGAATGTTTAGATATAAGCTTATGTATAAGATACTTTATCCTATTTATAACTTATTTCAATGCAGCTATCGCGAATCGTATAAAATAGAAAATTCAAATTTCTATGCATCGATTTTAAAAAATAATATGTATAAATGTATGGTAATGTTTGGAGTATCTAAACAGAAGATAGCCTATACGTCAATCGTAAACAAATACCTTAATACTTATGACAAATTTTGTGAAATTAGTTGGAGTGGCAAAGCAATTGAACTTACACCAACCGGAGCATCAAAATCAGCAGGTATTTCTTGGTATTTAAAAGAACATGGCTATAATAAAGAAGACTTATATGTTGTTGGAGATTCAGGAAACGATATCACGATGTTCAAGGACTTTTATGAAAATAGTTTCTGTATGGAACATGGTGATCCTACCGTTAAAAAATATGCAAAACATATTATTAGAAACTTCAATGATATTAAAGAATATATACTAAACAAAAAAGGAAAAGAGGATTAAACATGGCAGAAGAAACATTAGACGTCAACGTAAATGATATGGTATTAAAAGAATCATTATCATTTGTTATTACTAGTTTCGTTTATTACAATTCATTATTAAGAGATACATTAGAATATGTATTAACCAAAGATGAATACAGTGTTGAGTTTTACAATTATAAGAAAAATGGTTTAACTAATGAACCAAAAATAAACTCCCCATTAAAAAACTTTATCGACAGCAATGGCGAAAAAGGAGCAGAACTTGCTAAGAAGTTAGAAGATTTTGCAGATTTAGTTTATGGAGATGATTCAACTATTTTACATGTTAATAACGATAAATTAATTGTTGATAAGAATCAACACGTTCAAATACTTGAAGGTGTTATTCCACTTCATGAAGAACTTAATCAAATTATTAAACTTCATATTCAATTTTCACACGATAATCCAGCTAATAAAATTGATGAAGAACCAATTCAGAATTTACTTTTCTGGGATGAAATTTATTATAGAGGTGTTGCACTTCTTAACTTATTCCAAGAACTTATTTCTCAATTTAAAGAATATAACAAAATTAGATCAGAATCTAAAGGCGAAAAGACAGCAGCTTCAAATTATGTTGAAAGAGATTTAAGTAAACTTGTTTCTTTAACAGAATTTGTTACTCGTAGTGCTTCAACCAATGATCAAAAATATGTTGATGCAAAAGATGCTATGAACGTTATTATCGAATTAATGACAGCAAAACGTCAACTTCCAGAAGGAAAAACATTCGAAGATTTCTTTAAATCTACTGAAGCTAGTATTCGCGAACTTATTATATATGGCGAAAGTTCATGGAGAGAAGCATATAGTCCATGCCTTGGTTCATTAATTAAAAAAGCTGAACTAAACAAACAAGAAAAAGAAAGTAAATAAGTAAAAATTAGTTAACCTATAAGGAGAATTATTATGGATAAAAAGACTAAAAAAATTAATATGTCATGGAAAGAAATAACAACATACGTCTCTGCTGGCGTAGTGTTCTTATTTGGTTTAACCATTGGAACATTTTCGGTTATAGGTGACTATATCGGACCTGCTAACTTCATTAAAATAGCTGAACAAAAAACTGCTGAAATATTTAAATTAACAATTTCATGGAGAATATGGGGATTAATCTTTATTCTTGTTGCTCTTGTTATCTTACTTATTGGTTTATTTATCTTTGCTAACAAACATGAAAAATTAGTTTTTAAAGATACTAAAAAAACAGCACGTACAACTCTTAAACTTACTGAAGATCCAGTTGAAGATCCGGTAATTGGCGAAGAACCATCAGAAAACGTATAAATTAAAACAATAAAATATCTGCAAGAAATTGCAGATATTTTTATTTGTATTTTTTTTATAACGGAATATATTAGCTGTAATCAATTTATTGTTAAAATTTAATATAATGGTTCTAGGAAAATAAAAAAAAGACGATCACTTTGGTGATCGTCGTGATATGTGGTCAACAAACGCAACCACTCAAGTCAGTTATTTCAGTGACTCTTTCGACATTGTAGATATTTCTATCCACAAGCACATGCTCGTAACATCATTTGCA
>JAVXGI010000003.1:0-76765 GCA_036657515.1 Bacilli bacterium | reverse complement strand
TATACATGTATTATAGTACAAATAAATGAAAAAATGTTGCAATAATGCAACATTTCTTCATTTATTATTTAGTTGGAAACTTCTTACGATTAGCATCAAACGACGTATGTAATAAATGGTGAGCACGCTCGCCATTTGGCTCTCCTAAATATTCATCATATAATTTAATGATATCAGGATTGGCGTGTGATCTTCTAATTGGACGTCCTTCATCTTCTTTATATAATACTTCAGCTCTAAGGGCTTTATATGTTTCAAGGATATTGTCGTCTTCATTTGGTAAGAACATTTTCTTCACAAATGGTTGACCACCTCCAGCAATACAGCCACCTGGGCAACCCATAATTTCAATAAATTGATATTTACTCTTATTTTCTTTAATATCTTCAAGTAGAATCTTAGCGTTATTCATGCCACTTGCTACAGCAATGGATATTTTCATACCAGCAATTGTCACATCAGCATGTTTAATTCCTTCTAGTCCTCTAATTGGAGTAAATGAAATTGGTTCAAGTTCTTTTCCGGTTAAAATATGATATGCTGTTCTAACAGCAGCTTCCATAACTCCACCCGTAACACCAAATATAACACCAGCTCCACTATAATCACCAAGTAAATCTTGATCAAATGTTTCATTTGTTGGTAACTTATTCCAGGCAATACCAGCACGTTTAATAATGCGGGCTACCTCACGAGTTGTAAGAACAATATCAACATCTGCTCTACCATCAGTTTTATTTGCTTCTCTTTCTTTTTCAAACTTCTTTGCAGTACATGGCATAATTGAAACAGTGACAATATTATCAGGATTTAAATTATGACGTTCAGCAAAATAAGTTTTAATAATAGCTCCCATCATTTCATGAGGAGATTTACAAGTTGAAAGGTGTGGAATAAGTTCTGGATAGAAATATTCACAGTAATTAATCCATCCTGGAGAGCAAGAAGTAATCATTGGAATAACTCCATCAAGTGAAGTTAATCTTTTAACAAGTTCATTAGCTTCTTCCATAATTGTAAGATCGGCTCCAAAGTTTGTATCAAATACTCTATAGAATCCAAGTCTATGAAGAGCAGCAATCATTTTTGCTGTACCAGAGGTACCAATACGTTCTCCAAATTCTTCGGCAATAGCAGCTCTAACGGCTGGAGCGGTTTGGACAATGACTGTCTTACCTTCTTTAAAAGCTTTATCGAGTTTATCAATTTCACTATGTTCACTTAAGGCACCTGTTGGACAAACTGCGACGCATTGTCCACATTGCATACAAGGAGTAGTAGCAAAACTTCTATTTCCGGCTGGAGCAACAATCGTGTTAAATCCACGTTTTTCAAAGCCTAAGATGCCAATTCCTTGGGTATCTTTACAAGCCTCAATACATCTTCCACAAAGAATACATTTTGAGGTATCTCTAATAAGACCTGGAGCAAGTTCATCAAGAGTAGATGGAGTTTTAACTCCTTCATACATATCATCCCTTGCACCAACAAGTTTTGCTACTTCAAGTAATTCACACTTGCCGTTTTTAACACATTGTTGGCAGTTTTTATTATGATTTGATAAAAGTAATTCAACTGAAGTTCTACGAGCTTCAACAGCTTTAACGTCAGATATCGAAATTTCCATTCCTTCATTAACTGGATAAACGCATGATGCAACAAGTCCTCTAGCCCCTTTTACAGCAACTAAACAAACACGGCATGATGCAAGTGAGCATCTACCATTTTTAAATGTACAAAGAGTAGGAATATCATATCCGCAGCTACGAGCTGCTTCAAGTATCGTAAGTGAAGAATCAACTTGGTAAGCTTGACCTTCGATTTTAATATTTACAAGTCCCATTATTTATTTTCCCCCTTACTTCTTTACGATGGCACCGAATTTACATGCCTCGATACAAGAACCACATTTGATACATTTAACTTGATCAATAACAAATGGTTCTTTGCCAATTACACCACTAATAGCGTTAACTGGACATTGTCTGCTACATAAACTACATTTCTTACACTTTTCAGGAATAATCGAGATAGTTAATAAGTGTTTGCATACTCCTGCTTCACATTTCTTATCGACAATATGAGCAATATATTCATCTTTAAATTTATTTAAGGTACATAAGACTGGGTTTGGTGCTGTTTGACCAAGTCCACAAAGTGAACCAGTCTTAATTGCTTCTCCTAAAGAATATAAATGATCTATATCTTCCATTTCACCTTTACCATCAGCAATTCTTGTTAATATTTCAAGAATACGTTTAGTACCGATTCGACAAGGAGAACATTTACCACAAGATTCATCACAGATAAAGTCCATATAGAACTTAGCCACGTCAACCATGCAGTTATCTTCATCCATAACAATAGCGCCACCTGATCCCATCATACTGCCTTTTGCAATAAGTGAATCATAATCAATTGCAACATCAAGATCATCAGCATTTAAACATCCACCTGATGGTCCACCCGTTTGAATAGCTTTAAATTTCTTACCATTAGGAATTCCTCCACCAATATCGTAAATTAATTCACGAAGAGTGGTTCCCATTGGTACTTCAACTAAACCAACGTTATTAACCTTGCCTCCAAGAGCAAAGACTTTAGTACCTTTAGATTTTTCTGTACCGATTTTACTATATTCTTCTGCACCAATATTAATAATATATGGAACCGTAGCAAGTGTTTCAACGTTATTAATAATAGTTGGTTTTCCCCATAATCCACTAACTGCTGGAAATGGTGGACGTGGACGTGGCATACCACGTTTTCCTTCAATACTATTTAATAATGCTGTTTCTTCTCCACAAACAAAGGCACCAGCTCCAAGTCTAATATGGACATGGAATTCAAAATCTGTACCTAAAATATGTTCTCCTAATAAGCCAATTTCATTAGCTTCAAGGATAGCTTTTCTTAAACGAGCTACAGCAATTGGATATTCAGCACGAACATAAAAATAACCATTTTTAGCACCAATTGCGTAGCCGGCAATCATCATGCCTTCAATTACATCAAGTGGATTTCCTTCAAGAATCGAACGATCCATAAAGGCACCTGGGTCACCCTCATCGCCATTACAAACGACATATTTTTCATCATTTTTTTCATTTAAAGCAAATTGCCATTTTCTACCAGTTGGGAATCCAGCTCCGCCTCTACCACGTAATCCTGATTTTAATATTTCATTAATTACGTCTTGTTGTGGCATATGAAGAACTTTTTTAAGGGCAGTAAATGCGCCATATCCAAGAGCTTCTTCAATATTTTCTGGGTCAATTGTCCCACATCCGTGGAGAGCAATTCTTTTTTGTTTTTTGTAGAAGTTAATATCGTCTTGTTTTTTAACTTTCTCATTAGTTTGAGGATCAATATAAAGTAATTCCTCAACAATTTCTCCACCTAAAATATCTTTTTCGATAATTTTATCAGCATCGGCAATAGTAACGCCGCGATAAAGTGTATCTTCTGGAAATATCTTAACGAAAGGACCTTGAGAACAGAAACCAAAACAGCCAACAATGTTAGCAGTAACGATATCTTCTAAGTGTTTTTCTTTAATTAATTCATGAAATCTATCAAGAATTTCTTGTGAGTTAGAAGAAAGACAGCCCGTACCACCACAAACAACGATTGCACGTTTGCCATTTTCTCCTGTAAACTTTTTATTTAAGCATTCACTACAGGAATGAAGCTTTTTATCTAATTCAGTAAAATTATTAATTTTTTCCATACTTAATTCTCCTTAGCAGTGTATTCAGCAATTATCTTTTTAACTGCATCAAGTGAAACTTTAGGATAAACCTTACCATTTATTGAAACAGCAGGAGCAATACCACATGCACCAATGCATCTTAATGCATCAAGAGTAAATAACCCATCAGCAGTTGTTTCTCCTGGCTTAATATGTAATACTTCACTAAATTTATCTAAGACATTTTGTCCGCCTTTAACGTAACAAGCTGTACCTAAACAAACTCCAACTACATACTTTCCTTTTGGATTAAGTGAGAAGAAGGAATAAAACGTTACCACTCCATAAATATCTGAAACAGGGACTTTTGTCTCCTCAGAAATGATTTCTTGGACGTCAAGTGGAATATATCCATATTCTCTTTGAACATCACTTAATATAAGCATCATTGGAGTTGGTTCATCGACGTATCTTTTACAGATACTCTTGATAAAATCAACGGATTCTTTTTTTAAAGCCATAGTTATCTCCTATTAATATGTACTATATAATTATATCGATAAACCTCGACAATTAAAAGAGCATTTAAAATAAATTACCGATTACTTCCTTGATAAATTCATAATTACTTTTAAAACCCAAAATGAATAAAAATATCTTATTAATTGGTAAAAAAAACGTGCGATTGCTCGCACGTTTATTTATTTTTTACTTTGACCAGGTAATTAATCTTAATTCAGCATTATCGCCTTTGCGATTTGCTACCTTAAGCATTTTTGCATAACCACCATTAACGCCTTCAAATCTTTTAACGGTTTCGTTAAATAATTTGTCGAGTGCAATGTCACCATTTGCTGCATCAACAACATATGGTCTAAGAATTGCGCTTGCTTGACGTCTTGAATGTAAATCTCCACATTTTGCAAGTGTAACTAAATGATCTGCTACTTTGACTAAATTTCCTGCAACGCTTGTTGTAACAATAACCTTATCATGAACGACAAGTTCTGTTGCGACATTGCGAAGTAAATTCTTTTTCTTTGATGAGGTATAACCAGCCTTAAATCTAACACCGGTTTTACCATGTACGTTTTTACGTCCTTGTGCTGCCATATTGAATTATCCTCCCTTAATTACTTTTCTTGAAGGATAAACCATTTGCGGCTAATTTATCTTCAATTTCTTTTAATGACTTTTTACCTAAATTTCTAAGTTTCATCATTTCATCTTCGCTCTTTTGTGAAAGCTCGATGACTGTTTGAATACCTTGACGTTTTAAGCAATTATACGATCTTACTGATAGATCTAAATCTTCAATTGACATATTTGTAAATTTATCAACTGGTTCAGCTTCTTTGTCTTTAAATGCATCAATACTTGAAACAATTTCATTAAGATCAATGAATTTTTCGAAGTGAATGATTAACATTTGAGCACCCATTGCAACTGCTTCGGATGGTGTAATACTTCCATCAGTAGTAACTTCTAATTTTAAAAGATCAAATCTTGAATCGTGACCAACACGAGTTGGTTCGACTTCGTAATTAACTTTTACAATTGGAGAGTAATTACTATCGGTAGCAATAAGACCAACTGTCTTATCAGTACTTGATATTTGTTTGTTTTCATCACATGTGACATATCCTCTACCATTACGGGCAAAGATACTCATATGTAAATGTCCACCTTCTTCAAGATGTGCAATTTCTAAATCACCATTAATGACAGTAACATCATGTGGAACGATAATATCTTTTGCACAAACTGTGCAAGGTCCATTTAATTCAATTTCAAGACGTTTACTTTCTTCAGAGTCATCATCTATTTTTAAAATTAATTGTTTTAAGTTTAAAATAATAGTAGTGACATCTTCGTAGATTCCACTAATAGCACTGAATTCATGAAGAGCGCCTTCAATATTAATAGCATAAACACTTGCGCCTGGAAGTGCACTTAATAAAACTCTACGTAAAGCATTACCAATTGTTAAGCCAAAACCTTTTTCAAGTGGTTTGATTTCAAACTCACCAAAAGTTTTTGAATCATCTTCTTTTGCAATACTAAATTCAGGTTTTTCGAATGCATGTATTAATTTACTCATTATTACGTTCTCCTTTTAAATGTTTCCAAACTAACCACGAGGGCGTTTTGGAGGACGGCATCCATTATGTGGTACTGGTGTAGTATCGGTAATAGATAAAATGGTTAATCCACCAACTGTTAATGATCTAACGGCGGTTTCTCTTCCTGATCCTGTTCCTTTAACAAAAACATCTACTGACTTAAGTCCTTGTTCACCTGCTGCTTTTGCTGCTTGTTCAGCGGCTTGTTGAGCGGCATATGGTGTTCCTTTTTTAGCGCCTTTATAGCCTAAAGCACCAGCTGAAGACCAAGCAATTGCATTGCCTTGTTCATCAGTGATGGTAACAATTGTGTTATTAAATGTACAATGAATATGTGCAAATCCTTTAGTAAAGGCTCTTTTAATTTTTTTCTTTTTAGTTAACTTTTTATCTGCCATAACTTTCTCCTTTACTCCTTATTGACTTGCTTTCTTCTTGTTAGCAATTGTCTTCTTTGGTCCCTTTCTAGTTCTTGCGTTGTTCTTGGTTGTTTGTCCACGAACAGGAAGTCCTTTTTTATGACGGGAGCCACGGTATGAACCGATTTCCTCAAGTCTTTTAATGTTTAAAGCAACTTCTCTACGTAAGTCACCTTCTACTTTATGTTTAGTAATTTGAATACGAAGAGCACTTAATTGTTCTTCAGTTAATTCTTTTACTCTTGTTGTTGAATCAACTTTTGCTGCTTCACAAATTTCAAGAGCAAGAGTTCTGCCAATACCATATATATATGTTAGGCTGTAACCTACTTGTTTATCATTTGGAATATCTACTCCAACTATTCTTGCCATAATTAATTATTCCTCCTAATTAACCTTGTCTTTGTTTGTGTTTAGGATTAGAACAGATAACCATGACTTTGCCATGTCTTCTGACTACCTTACACTTGTCACAAATTGGTTTTACGGATGGTCTTACTTTCATAATAATTCCTCCTATTGTTTATTTATAACGATAAGTAATTCTGCCCTGTTTTAAATCATACGGCGAGATATCTACACTAACTTTATCACCTGGAAAAATGCGAATATTGTTTAAACGGATTTTACCAGAAACAGTAGCTATGATAGTGTAACCATTCTCGAGCTCTACTTTAAACTTAACGTTTGGTAGGGCTTCTTTGACAATCGCCGTTACATTGATAACATCTTCTTTAGCCATTAATAATTTTCCTCTTTACATGTTAATATTTTTGCCCCATTAGCAGTAACTAATACGGTATTTTCATAATGTGAACTTAATGATCCGTCTCTTATTCTAACGGTCCAGCCGTCAGAAGCGACTTCAACAATAGGTGACCCACTAGTGATCATTGGTTCAATAGCAAGTGTCATGCCTTCAAGAAGCTTAACACCTGTTCCAGGAGTCCCATAATTTGGAATAAAGGGATCTTCGTGCATTTCACGGCCAACTCCGTGTCCGGTATAATCACGAAGTACTGAGCAAGAAGCAGCTTTTACTACTTCTTCAATACGTCCACAAATATCACCTAAATGTACGCCTGGTTTAATTAGCGCAATTCCTTGGAAAAATGCTAATTTAGAAACTTCAATAATACGCTTTGCTTCCGCAGAAACTTCTCCAACTGGATAAGTTCTACAAGCATCGGTAACGTAACCTTCATAAGTTACACACACATCGAGCGAAATAATATCACCTTTTTTAAGTATCTTGTGCTTACTTGGAATTCCATGTAATACAACATCGTTTACCGATGCGCAGATAGCGGCAGGAAAGCCTTCAAAACCTTTTTCGGTTGGATAGCCTCCACGCTCAATAATGAAATTTTCAGCAAGTCGAGAGAGTTTTAATGTATTCACTCCAGGAACAATAAAGGGTTCTAAATAAACAAATAAATCGCCCAATATTGCCCCGGAAATTTCCATTAATTCAATCTCACGAGTAGACTTAATAGATATCATATATCTTATTTTCCCTCGATTAGAGTTTTAACGTCTTTAAAAGTGTTATCAGCACCGACACCACCATCAACAGTTTCAAGCAAATGTCTTGTTCCATAGAACTCAACTAATGGTTTGGTTTGTTTATTGTAGTGTTCTAATCTTACTTTGAAAGCATCAACGTTGTCATCGTTTCTCGTAATGAGCTTACTTCCACATACATCACATACTCCTTCAACTTTTGAAGGAATGTTACGTACGTGATAAGAAGCGCCACATTTTGAGCAAACTCTTCTACCACTAATTCTGTCAACTAAGATTTCGGTATCGACTTCTATATTAATTACAAGATTTACTTCTCTACCAATTTCACGAGTTAATACTTCAAGAGCAAGAGCTTGTGGAATTGTACGTGGGAAACCATCTAATAAATAACCATCACTACAATCGGATTT
Organism: Bacilli bacterium; assembly: GCA_036657515.1. Taxonomy (GTDB): domain Bacteria; phylum Bacillota_I; class Bacilli_A; order RFN20; family CAG-826; genus Alectryobacillus. Next base: position 68,595 of record JAVXGI010000003.1, on the reverse strand, counting down.
AGAAAGTCTAGATTTCACGATTGCTATTGTAACATCATCAGGTACTAAATTCCCTTTAGAAATAAAACTATTAGCAAGTAAACCTAATTCGGTTCCAGCCTTAATTTCTTCTCTAAACATATCTCCTGTAGAAATATGTGGAATTTTGTAGATCTCAACAATGCGTTGAGCTTGGGTACCTTTTCCTGCTCCAGGAGCACCAAGTAGAATAATATTTTTATTCATTGTTTCTCTCCTTTTACCTAAGCGTTATCATACGTCTTGCCAGCAATTAAACCATTGATTTGGTTATTTAATTCAAGTGCGACACCAACGACGATGATGAGTCCCGTTCCACCAAAGGCAAGGGACGAATCAGCACCGAAGATACCAGATAATTGAAGTACTACTGGAAGTCCTGCGATAAATGCTAATGAAAGTGCACCAATAAATGTTACACGATTTAATACTTTACTAATATATCTTTGAGTCTCATTACCTGGACGAATACCTGGGATATAACTTCCATTCTTTTGGAAGTTATCAGCCATTTGTTCAGGATTAATTTGCATTTGACTGTAGAAAAAAGTAAAGACAATTACAAGGGTTAAATAAATCAATAACCCCCGTGGCATAGGCCACGTAGAACCATCAGGTCCTGGCATCATAAATGATTCACTTATCGAGAATATTTTGAGCCAACTAGCTGAGGCTGCATCTCCACTTATAAAGGATGCAACAACGCTTGGAGCGCTTAGCAAACTTGAAGCAAAGATGACTGGAATAACACCAGCGGAATTTACCTTAATTGGCAAGAATGATGCGCTTGCCATTTTAGCTGTTCCACCGCTTCTACCAGCACTCTGGACAGGTATCTTGCGCTTCGAACTTTCAATGAAAATAACGAAGGCGATAATTGCTAAGAATGCTAATATATATAACACAAATTGGAAGACACCTGTCAATAATTGACTTGGGTCTCGACCAGCATTGTATGTTATCCATTTTGTATAAGCTGTTCCAATTTGATTTGGTAAGCTTACAACAATTCCCGTAAAGATAATCATGGAAATACCATTTCCGATACCTTTAGTGGTAATTTGATCACCTAACCACATAACGAACATACTTCCTGCCATCATAACAATAACAAGATATGCGTAAGTCCAGAAGTCAGGTGTAGTTAATGTAACATATGAGGAATTTTCCATCATTTTGATGATTCCATAAGCTTGAACTGCTCCAAGCATCAGTGTTAAATAACGAGTAGTCATTTCAATTTTCTTTCTACCATATTCTCCTTGCTTGCGAAGATCGCTTAGAGCAGGTAAAACATCCATTGAAAGTAATTGAACTATAATCTGAGCGGTAATGTAAGGGGAAACGCCAAGTGCAAAGATTGAGAAATTTTGCAAAGCGCCACCGCCTAATAAGTTCATAAGTGACAAAGCTGAAGTGGAATTCATTGCGTTAGATAAGTCGTCGGAGAGTGTAACTCCTGGGACTGTTACTGCGGCACCAATTCTAAAAACAAGTAAAATCATAATCGTAAAGACTATACGATTCATGATGTCCCTATTTTTAAACATTGCTACAAGCTTTTTCATTTAGTTATAAAACCTCAATACTTCCGCCCAAATCTTCAATAGCCTTTGAAGCGGTTTTTGAAAACTTATTTGCTTTTACTGTTAATTTCTTTTTGAGTTCACCGCCACCCAAAACTTTTAATCCATCATATTCTTTTTTAACAAGACCTGCAGCTACTAACTTTGTCATATCAACGATTTCACCATTCTTGAAAACATTTAAGACTTCAAGATTAATGATTGCGTATTCAGTACGTAAAGCGTTTTTAAAACCACGTTTTGGTAGTCTTCTATAAATAGGAGTTTGTCCACCTTCAAAACCAGGTCTTACACCACCACTTGTTCTACTGTTTTGTCCCTTTGTTCCTTTACCGCATGTTTTGCCGTTTCCAGAAGCGACTCCTCTTCCTTTACGGAAGCGTTCAATTCTTGAGCCTTCTACATATGTTAATTCATTTAATTTCATAACTTTAATTCTCCTTACTTACGTAATTCAGATACTTTGGTATATGTCTTCAATGATTGAATACCATTATGTGTTGCTCTGATAATATTGATTGGGGTTCTACTTCCATAGACTTTACTATAAACGTTTTTAACGCCAGCAAGTTCAAGAATTCTTCTAACTGGTCCACCAGCGATAATTCCTGTACCTTCTTTAGCAGGTTTTAAGAAAACTTTTGTAGCACCAAATTTTCCAATGATTTCGTGTGGGATAGTATCTCCTTTAACAAGAGAAATACGAAACATATTCTTTTTGGCTGCTTCAACTGCTTTTTTAATTGCATCTGGTACTTCAGCAGCTTTGCCTAAACCAAATCCATATCTACCTTTCTTATCGCCAATGACGACAAGGGCGCTGAATTTCATCTTTCTACCACCTTTAACAGTCTTGCAGACTCTATTGATGGAGACGACTACTTCTTCAAACTCTTTAACTCTTGGTGCTCTATCGAATTTTTTGCCAAACTTACGATCACCTTTTTTGAAAGGTGGTCTTTTTTTCTCAACTTCGGCTTTTATTTCTTCTGGAGCTTGTGTGTCTTCAGTAACTGTTTCTTCAACAGTTTCAATTGTGTTTTCTTCTAACATATTTCCCTCCTTTAAAACTCTAAGCCGTTTTCTCTTGCTGCTTCAGCAAGAAATTTTACTCTACCATGATAGACGTATCCACCACGATCGAATACTACTTTTTTAATATTAAGTGCAACTGCTTTCTTTGCAATGTCTGCGCCGACTGCTTTTGCTGCATCAATATTTGAACCATTTTCAAGTTTTAATTGTGCACTTGAAGAGGAACATAATGTAATTTTTTTGCCATCATCGATAAGTTGTGCTTCGATATTAGCATTACTTCTAAATACGCAAAGTCTTGGAGATTCTGATGTTCCGCTGATCTTTGCTCTCACACGTAAATGTTTACGAGCTCTGACGACTTGTCTTGATTCTTTATTAATCATTACTCTTTACCTCCCCTACTTCTTAGCTGAAGCACGTTTACCTTCTTTACGAATTATGTGCTCGCCAACGTATTTAATACCTTTGCCCTTGTATGGTTCAGGTCTTCTAACATCTCTAATTCTTGCAGCGATTTCGCCAACATGTTCCTTATTGATACCAGAAATTTTAACTTTTGTCACATCTGGTGTTTCAATTTTAACTCCAGATAATGGTTCGATAACTACTTCATGACTATAGCCCATGTTAAGTACAATATTTGCACCTCTCATGGAAGCTCTATAACCAATACCGACGATCTCAAGATTTTTTTCAAAACCTGCTGATACTCCAACAACAGCATTATTTAATAATGCACGTGTTGTGCCGTGTAGTGCTTTATAGGAATCATTCTTACGAGTAATAATGATTACATTGTCTTTTTCTTCAAAATAGATGCCTTCTGGTAATGTTAAGTGTAATTCACCTAATTTACCTTTTACATCAATATCGTTACCTTTAATACTAACTACTACGCCTTCTGGTAAAATAATATGTTTATTTCCAATTCTTGACATATTTCTCTCCCTTACCAAATATAGGCTACGACTTCACCGCCGATACCTAATTTACGTGCTTTTGCATCACTCATCATACCTTGTGAGGTAGAGATAATAGCAATTCCTAATCCTCTTAATACTCTTGGAAGTCTTTCAACTCCAACTGTAACTCTAAGACCTGGTTTTGATATTTTCTTTAATCCACTAATAACTTTTTCAGCATTAGCACCATATTTTAATGTAATAGTTAATTCTTTTTTAATATCACCTTCAACGTTATATCCTCTAATAAAGCCTTCCTCAACAAGGATTTTGGCTATTTCGACTTTCTGACGGCTTGAAGGCATTTTAACTGAATCATGACGTAAAGCATTTGCGTTACGGATTCTTGTAAGCATATCTGCTATTGGATCGTTAATCATTTATATTTCCTCCTTACCAACTTGATTTCTTCATGCCAGGAATTTCGCCCTTATAGGCTAATTCTCTAAGGCATATACGACATAACTTGAATTTGCTATAGACAGCGTGAGGACGTCCACAACGTTGACAACGTGTATATTCTTGTACTTTAAACTTCTTAGGTCTTGCAGCACTTATTACTTTACTTGTTTTTGCCATATCATGTTCTCCTTACTTTGTAGCAAATGGCATACCTAATAACTTAAGTAATTCAAATGCTTCTTCATCTGTTTTAGCAGTGGTAACAACAACAATGTCCATACCACGAATCTTTGTAACTTTGTCATAATCGATTTCTGGGAAAATTAATTGTTCTTTAACGCCAAGTGTATAATTTCCGCGGCCATCAAATGCATTTTTAGAAATACCTCTGAAGTCACGAACACGTGGAAGTGCAATAGTAACTAATTTATCGAAGAATGCGTACATTCTTTCACCTCTAAGAGTGACTTTACATCCGATTGCGACATTTTCTCTTAATTTAAAGTTAGCAATTGATTTTTTAGACTTGGTTGTTACTGGATGTTGTCCTGTAATAATAGCTAATTCACTAACTGCTTCATCTAATACTTTTGGATTATTTGCTGCTTCACCGACACCGATATTGATAACAACTTTTTCAAGGTGTGGAACTTGCATAATTGATTTATAATTAAATTTTTCAACCATGGCTTTGCTTACTTCACCTTTAAATTTTGCTTCTAGACGATTTGTGTTAACTGCAACTTTATTACCTTTAGCTTCTTTTGCTTTGACTTTTGCTTCGCCTTTTACTGTTTCAGTTTGAACTGCTTCAGCTTTTGGAGCAACTTTCTTAGCGGCTGGTTTTTTTGGAGCACTTTTTGCTTCAACTGCAGAATCTGCAACTTTAGCAACTGGTGCAGCTTTTTTAGCAGGAGCTTTAGCAGCAACTGGTTTTTTTACAACTTCTGATTTAATTTCTTCCATTACTTTTTGCTCCTTTCTTAGTCAAGAACAGAGTTAGATTTCTTAGCGATTCTAACTTTGCTGACCTTCCCTGCTTTATCGGTTTTAAATGTATATCCAACACGGGTAACTTTCTTAGTTTTAGGATCGATGAGCATAACATTGCTAACATCAATTGGTGTATAAATATCTAAGATTGAACCTTCTGGATTTTGTTGTGTTGGTTTTTTGTGTTTTTTATGAACACTAACACCTTCAATAACAACTTTGTTTAACTTTGGGAATGCCTTTTGAACAATTCCTTCCTTGCCTTTATCAGCACCGGAGATGACTTTTACTTTATCGCCTTTTTTGATTTTCATAAATTTTTACCTCCAATCCTTATAAAACTTCTGGTGCTAAGGAAATAATCTTCATAAATCCCTCGCCCTTGTCTCTTAATTCTCTTGCAACTGGTCCAAAGACACGGGTGCCTCTTGGTGAACCATCTTCATTAATAACAACACAAGCGTTATCATCAAATCTAATTGTTGAACCATCTGCTCTAAGAACAGGATATTTGGTTCTGACAACGACGACTTTAACGATATCACCTTTTTTAATTTTTCCATTTGGTGCAGCTTCTTTGACTGCGCAAAGAACGATATCACCAACTGAACTTGATCTTCTAATAGATCCGCCGAATAAACGGAAAACTCTTACAGCTCTAGCTCCAGAGTTATCGGCGACTACTAAATTTGTTTCTGTTTGAATCATTTTATTGTCCTCCCTATTTCTCTACAGCTTCGGCTTCTGCTAAAATTTCAGCAACTTCTTCTTTGGCTTCTTTAATAGATTCAAGATGGACTCTATCAATAGAAACAAGTCTCCATTTCTTTGTTTTAGAAAGTCTTCTAGTTTCCATAATGGTAACTTTATCTCCGACTTTTGCTTCATTGTTTTCATCATGAGCATAATATTTTTTAGAATATTGGACTCTTTTTCCATACTTAGGATGCTTTTTGTGAGTTTCAACTAAAACGATGATTGTTTTATCATTTTTGTCAGAAACTACGACGCCTGTAACGTCTCTTCTTAAATTTCTTTCTTCCATTTTAGTTCTCCTTATTTAATTCCTAACTCACGTTCTCTTTTAACAGTGTTAATGCGAGCGATATCTTTTCTTATTGTTCTAATTTGTTCAGCGTGCTCTAATTGGCCAACTGCCTTCTTACGACGAAGGTGGAACAATTCTTCCTTGAGTAAGTAAACTTTTTGGTTAAGTTCTTCATCAGTTAAATTTTTTATTTCATCAATTTTCATAACTTACTCTCCTTTCTTTACGATCTTACATTTGATTGGAAGTTTATAAGCACTAAGACGTAATGCTTCAACAGCATCAGCCTCTGGTACTCCACCAATTTCAAACATAATTCTTCCAGTTTTGACAACTGCGACCCAGTATTCTGGATTTCCTTTTCCAGAACCCATACGGACTTCAGCTGGTTTTTTTGTTTTTGCTAAATGTGGGAATATACGAATCCAAATTTGACCACTTCTTTTTGTATATCTTGATAAAACGATACGAGCAGATTCAATTTGTCTTGCACTGATCCATGCGCCCTCAACTGCTTGAAGACCATATTCACCAAAAGCTACTGTTGTACCTGATTTTGATTTACCTTCATATCTAATAATATGAGGGCGTCTATACTTTACTCTTTTTGGTTGTAACATAGATCCTATTCTCCTTCCTTGACTACTTTCTTAGGTTTGGTTGCATATTCACCACGGCAAATCCAAACTTTAACGCCTAATTTACCATAAGTTGTTGCAGCTTCAGCAAGTGCATAGTCAATATCACTTTTTAAGGTATGAAGAGGTACAATACCATCTTTATAGCCTTCACTACGTGCAATTTCAGCTCCGCCAAGGCGTCCTGAAACTTCAGTTTTAATTCCTTTTGCGCCCGATTTCTTAACTAATTGAATAGCTTTCTTTTGAGCGATTCTAAACGAAACTCTTTCTTCTAATGATTTTGCAATCATTTGAGCAACAAGATTTGCGTCTAGATTTGGATTCTTAACTTCAATAACGTCTATTTTAACAATTCCTGTTTTGACAAGTTTTGCTAATGTTTTCTTTAATTGATTAATTCTTGCGCCATCTTGTCCAATAACGACTCCTGGACGAGCAACGAAGATAAGAATTGAAACGATATGACCTTTGTCAGATTTTACTCTTTCAATTTCAACGTGTGAAAGTAAGGCATCTTTTAATTCTTTGGTTAAGAATTGTCTAATTTTTAAATCTTCTAATAAATAAGTTGAGAAATCTTTATCGTTAGCGAACCAACGTGTAGACCAATCTCTATTGATTCCAATTCTCATTCCAACTGGATTAACTTTTTGTCCCATTTTTGATTTCCCTCCTATCTTTCAGCCACAACGCAGATAACGTGAGAGGATCTTTTAACAATTCCACTTGCACTACCTTTTGCTCTTGGCATAAATCTTTTCATTCTTAAGCCATCATTTGCATAGATTTCTTTAATGAATAATCTGTCTCCATCAAGATTATGATTGTTAGTGGCATTTGCAGCAGCACTTTTTACAACCTTTAATACTGGTAATGAAGCAGCTTTATTTAAGTTTGTTAAGATAGCAATTGCTTCCTCAACTGACTTACCTCTAATTAAATCAAGAACTAATCTTACTTTACGTGGAGTAACCTTCACGTTTGTAGCAATTGCTTTTGCTTCAGTTACAGGAGCTTTTAACTCAACTTCTTTTTTAGTTTTCTTTGAAGCAACAGCGACTTCTTCGACTTTTTTTGAAGCTTTCTTAGTTGCTTTCTTTGTTGCTTTTTCTGCTTTAGGAGCGACTTCTGCAGTTTCAACTTCTATTTTAGCTACTTCTTCTTTTTTAGCTTTAGTAGCGGTTTTCTTCTCTGCCATTATTTCTTTCCTCCTGCAGCTGCTGCTTTATCTTCAGCAGTATGTCCATTGTGACCTTTGAACGTTCTTGTAGGTGCAAATTCGCCTAATTTATGACCAACCATATCTTCAGTTACATAAACTGTAATATGAGTACGGCCGTTATAAACTGCAAAGGTGTGCTCTACAAATGATGGGAAGATCGTTGATCTTCTTGACCAAGTCTTAATAACTTCTTTTTTACCGGCGACATTTAACTTATCAACCTTATTTAATAAGTGTTGATCAGCAAATGGTCCCTTTTTTAAACTTCTAGCCATTTATAAATTCTCCTTTACCTTTATTTATCATTTACTCTTCTGATGATTAATCTAGATGAGTTTTGTTGATGTCTACGAGTCTTAACTCCAAGTGCACGTTTGCCCCATGGTGTTCTTGGTGCGTCACGTCCGATTGGACATTTACCTTCACCACCACCGTGTGGGTGATCACATGGGTTCATTGCGGAACCTCTAACTGTTGGACGCATTCCTAACCAACGATTTTTACCAGCTTTACCTAATTTAACAAGGCTGTGATCGATGTTTCCGACAACTCCAACTGTAGCTCTACATGCTCCTAAGACTTTTCTTGTTTCGCCCGATTGAAGTCTAAGGATAACGTATGCTCCTTCTTTTCCTAATACTTGAGCACTACTTCCAGCAGCACGGCACATTTGTCCGCCCTTAAGTGGCATTAATTCAATATTATGAACTCTTGTACCTTCTGGGATGTTGGATAATAGCATTGCGTTTCCGATTTTAACGTCACAAGCTTCTTCACCTGAAGAGATAATTTTATCTCCGACTTTAAGGTCGAGTGGAGCAATGATATAACGTTTTTCACCGTCTACATAGTTTAATAAAGCAATATTTGCAGTTCTGTTTGGATCGTATTCGATACTAACAACTTTTGCAGGGATATTGATTTTATTTCTTTTAAAATCGATTATTCTATACTTTCTTTTATGTCCGCCACCAATGTGTCTTGTTGTAATAACACCTTGGTTATTACGACCACCAGTTTTTGATAAACTTACTGTAAGTGATTTCTCAGGAGCGTTATTTTTTGTTATTTCTTCGAAAGTTAGATTAGTCATGTTACGACGTGATTTTGTCGTAGGTTTATATGTTCTAATTGGCATTTTTCTTTCTCCTATATTTTCCTATATTATGAATAATAATGAACGCGTACGTACGCGGGCGTTATTATTCCTTGAATAGGTCAATTGCTTGACCTTCAGCAACTGTAACAATTGCTTTTTTGTATGCACCGATGAAACCTTTATATTTTCCACCGCGTGTTGTTGATTTTGCAACTACGTTTGTAATAGCTACAGAATTAACTTTTACATTGAAGATCTTTTCAAAAGCAATTCTAATTTGTATCTTATTTGCATTTGGCTTAACTTCTAATGTGACTTTATTTTCTTCTTGCATTGCCTTCATGGATTTTTCAGTAATGATTGGACGAATAATTACATCAAAGTCATGAATTGAAGCAGTTGATTTTACTGCTTCTGCTTTTTTTGTACGTGCCATTATGCTAAAGCCTCCTCAATATTCTTAATTTCTTCAACTGTAGCAACAAGATAATCGACATTTAATAATTCATAGACGCAAACGTTTGTTGCTTCTCTTACCATTACAAAGTCTAAATTTCTTGCTCCTAAGGCTAAGTCAGCATCACTTGTAACAAGTAATACTTTCTTATTTGCTCCGATTTTTTCTAACATTGCTTTAACAATTTTGGTTTTTGGTTCAACTTTAATTGAATCAACTACGATTAAGCCATTTTCTGCTTTTAATGTAAGAGCAGACTTAAGTGCCAATAAATGTTCTTTCTTGTTTTGGGAAATCTTATAATTTTGAGTACCTGTTGGACCTAATGCTTGTCCACCGCCAACCCAAATTGGTGAGGTGTTAGAACCAGCACGTGCTCTACCTGTACCTTTTTGTCTCCATGGTTTCTTACCACCACCGGAAACTTCAGCTCTTGTTTTTGTCTTTGCAGTAGCTTGTCTTAAATTTGATTGATAAACTTGAACTGCGTCGAACATTACTGATTTGTTAACTTTTACTCCAAATACTGAAGCATCAAGTCCCATTTCTGAGACATTCTCACCAGTTTGGGAGTAAACTTTAACGGTTATTGTTTTGTTTGCCATATTTATTTTCTCCTAACTTATTGAGCAGCTTCTGTTGCAGGAGCAGCTTCTACTTTTTCACTTCTATCGAGAATTGGTTTAACTACTTGTTTTTTACCAAATTGAGTTTTAGAAGCGGTTTTAATTGTAACGAATGATTTCTTTGGTCCTGGAATTCCACCTTTAACTAAGATGTAACCCTTTTCTCCAGATGTTTCAATAACTAATAAGTTTTGAACTGTTGCAGATAAGTGACCCATATGTCCAGGCATTCTTTTACCAGGAATGATACGGTTAGTACCAAGTCCAGTATTAGCAGCAGAACCTATTGTTCTATGAGCACCAGATCCATGACCTTTTGGTCCAATCTTTTGATGCCATCTCTTAATTGGTCCAGCAAAGCCTCTACCTTTTGAAACTCCAACGACATCAACAATATCGCCAGCAGTAAATAGATCTGCTTTGATTTCACTTCCAACGACGAATGATGCTAATTCATCACCCTTTACTTCAAATAAGTGTTTCTTTGGAGCAACATTTGCTTTCTCAAAGATTCCCTTTTCACATTTGTTTAATTTTGATTCTTTAGTATCTTCAACACCGACTTGAAGAGCGCTATATCCATCATGTTCAACTGTCTTTACTTGTGTAACGACGTTTGGAGTAACTTCAACAACTGTAACTGCATAAGATGTTCCATCTTCTGCAAAGACTTGGGTCATACCCATCTTGCGTCCTACGATTGATTTCATTATTTTGTTCCTCCTTATAACTTGATGTCGATATCAACACCACTTGGAAGATCTAATCTTCTTAATAAGTCGATTGTCTCTTTTGTAGGATTGGTAATATCGATTAATCTCTTGTGAGTTCTAATCTCAAATTGTTCACGAGCATCTTTATATTTGTGAACTGCTCTTAATACTGTATAGACTTGTCTTTCAGTTGGGAGTGGGACTGGTCCTACAACTCCTGCACCTGATTTTCTTGCTGCATCAACGATCTTACCAACACTAAGTTCTAAAACTTTTGCATCATAAGCTTGAAGACGAACACGAATTTTCTTCTCTTGCTTAGCCATGAATTTTCCTCCTATATACATAAACAGGGCTTATGTGTTTACCTCGCTCAGAACGAATTACCTGACCACCATTCATGACAACGCCTGTCGGTGTATCAGCAACCTCGCACATCAACGTGAGAACACATGCTTTTATATTATATTTATATAGGGCTAATTAATCAACTAAATTCGCAACTATTTTCGCCCAATTATCTATACTTTAAGAATAAAAGATTAATTCTGCTTATCTAGGCTGTTTTTAAGCGAAAATTGACATCCACAATATTCTTGAATATACATCTTCTTATCTTTGGCAATTTTCGTGCCGATTTCTCCGCCCGATTTCTTTTTAAAGTCACTATAAAAGTATTTTGTGTGCTTGTTTTCTTTTACAAGTTCACGTCCGATCTCGTTTAAAACTTCAGAACTTTTTTGACGTGATACGCTCATTACTGTAGTGAAATAGTCAAAATGTTTGAGTTCTGCATAGTTATTGGCATCTTTCATGCGTTTATAATAACAAATGAAACAACGCTTTTCTCCTTCTGGAAGATCCGCAAAAGGAAGAAGATCTTGAATGAAAGTATCGTTGTCGTAATCAGTATTTATAAGCTTAATATTTGTTTTATTTAGACTATTAAATTCACTAATATAAATTATTAATTCCTCTAATCTTTTGCCATATTCTTCATATGGAAAAATATTAGAATTATTAAAATAAACTGTGATATCAAAATATTTATATAACCAACTGAGTGGAAAAATAGGACAAACTCCACAGCATGCGTGGAGTAAAAGTGACGGTTTTACGCCACTTTTTTCTATTTTTTCTAGTTCATCAATTGATAATTGATAGTAATCACACTTTTCCATAAATAAACATTGCATCTCCAAAACTAAAAAATCTATAACGCTCTTTAATTGCATGTTCGTAACATTCTAAAATAAATTCTCTTGTTGAAAATGCTGAAACTAACATAATTAATGTTGATTTAGGTAAATGAAAATTAGTAATTAAGGCATCAATTGCTTTAAAAGTGTATCCAGGAGAAATAAATATATTAGTAGATTCACGAGTAGCAACAAATTTATTATACTTCGTAAAATTAGCTTCTAATGTTCTTGTTGTAGTTGTTCCAACTGCAATAATTCTTCTTCCTTCTGCCTTATATTTGTTCAATTTCACTGCAGAACCCTCATCAATTTCATATTCTTCACTATGCATGATGTGATCTTTTGTATCTTCTACTTTCACCGGTCTAAAGGTACCGAGTCCAATATGGAGAGTAATATCTACAATATCTATACCTTTTTCTTTTATCTTTTCTAATAGTTCAGGCGTAAAATGAAACCCGGCTGTTGGAGCAGCAGCTGATCCTTCAACCTTAGCATATACTGTTTGATATTTGTTGTTATCATCACACTGTTTTTTAATATATGGAGGTAGTGGCATCTTACCAATTTTATCTAATATCTCTAAAAATATACCATCATAACTAAACTTAATATGACGTATTCCTTCAGGAAAATAAGCAACACATGTTCCTACTAATTCATTATTTTCACCAAAAGAAATAGTAGAACCAACCTTAATTGTTTTAGCATTTCCACATAAACACTCCCATGTTGAATCACTTAATTCTTTTAATAAAAGCACTTCAACATGAGCGTTTGTTTCTTTTTTTATTCCAAACAAACGCGCCGGAATGACTTTAGTATTATTTCTAACTAGTACATCTCCTGGATTTAAATAATCGATAATATCATGAAAATGCTTATCTTCATAAGTCTTATTTTCTCTATTAATTGCTAATAATCTGCAATTATCGCGATGATCTTCCGGAGTCTGAGCAATAAGATTTTGAGGTAAATCAAAATCAAATAAATTTATATCCATTAAAATTCCCTCTCAACATATTTTTTCATCATTTCTTCTTTAAAATCACCAAATCTATCTTCTTTAATAGCGGTTCTAACGTCTTCCATTAACTTAATTAAAAATCTAAGGTTATGAATTGAAAGAAGCGTTTTACCAAACCCTTCATCACACGTATATAAATGACGTAAATAAGCTTTGGTATAGTTTTTGCAAGTATAACAATCGCAATTTGGATCAAGTGGAGAAAAATCATCTTTATAACATTCTTTACGAATATTTACCCTACCTTGTGACGTCATTAAAGTACCATGACGAGCAATTCTAGTAGGTAAAACACAATCGAACATATCAACACCCATGGCAATGGATTCAAGAATATATCCAACACTTCCAACTCCCATTAAATAACGTGGTTTTTCTTCTGGTAAATATTTAACACTATATTCAACCATCTTTAAAAAAGCATCTTTTGGTTCTCCAATTGAAGTTCCTCCAATTGAATAACCTGGAAAATCCATTTTACGAAGTTCTTCTGCACACATCTTACGAAGTTCTTCGTTATCACTTCCTTGTACAATCCCAAATAATGCTTGATCAGTTCTTGTATGAGCATCTTGTCCTCTTTTTGCCCAACGAATCGTTCTTTCAACACTATCTTTTACATATTCATAGGTAGCTGGCCATGGAATGCATTCATCAAACGACATAATAATATCAGCACCTATTTTTTCTTCTTGTCTTATAGCAATCTCGGGAGAAAAGAATAACTTATCTCCATTTAAATGCGATCTAAACGTAACGCCTTCTTCACTTATCGTACGATTTTTAGCAAGTGAAAATACTTGAAATCCACCACTATCTGTTAACATTGGTCCATTATAATTCATAAATTTAGCTACCCCTCCTGCTTTAGAAACAAGTTCTACTCCAGGTCTTAAGGTAAGGTGATATGTGTTAGCTAAAATAACTCCACTATTCATTTCATGAAGCATTTCTGGCGACAACATTTTTACGGTAGCAAGAGTCCCAACTGGCATAAACATTGGTACTTCGACGTCACCATGTGGCGTATGAAGAATTCCATATCTAGCTCCTGTTTGTTTATCTACATGTAATATCTCTAAATAAAAGTTCTTTTTTTCCATCTTCTTTACCACCTAACATCAGTATTTATTTTACTACCGATAATCTTATCAAAGTTATATTTTTTTCGTAGTATCAACATTAACGCATATCCTACTAAAGAAATACATACAAATTCTCCTAACGCAACAAATCCAAAACACACCCAATATATATCAAGTTGGAAAACAAATGCTAATTCTGCTCCAACAATTAATCCGTTTAAAAGAACCGGAACAAGCGATGCAACCCACAATCGTTTGCAATATGGCATTAATAGTCCACTTGCTAAAGTAGCGCTTGTTCCGACTAAAACGTCGATCCAACCAGTACTGCCAAGTGTAGCACTAGACATTGCCATATTAGATACAAGACAACCAACCGTAAGACCAAGGACAAAATCTTTTCTAAAAAAACAAAGTAACATTAATACCTCTGCAATTCTAAATTGAATTAGTCCAAATGATAATGGTAAACTAATTGCAGTTAAAACAACATATAATCCTGCAATAATAGCGTTTTCACATAACATTTTAGTTCTACTGTTAATCATTTATTCTCCTTGTTCTACAATAGGCAGTTAACAAGGAAGTAAACCTAGTTAAACTTATTAATAAAGCCTATTTATTATAGCAAATTTAAATAAAATTTATAGTTAAATATGTAAACGGTTACAGTAAGCGTTTACACTATTGTACCCATATTTACACTAGTTATACTATAAGTGGTTCCAAAAGAACCATTAATTCAAGGGGGTTAATAATATGATTAAATTTTACGAAAACAATGACTACGATGATGAACAATCAGAGAGTTATTTAGGTAACAGTCCATTATTTGCTTACGGTGCCTTCCTTGCTAACTCAAGTATATTAAGCAATAATGCCTCAGTTTCCTCAGTTCGTTCAGCATTTGAATGTAACAAAAAGAATAAATAAGAAGGCAAAAATAAAACTTCCGGAACAAAATCCGGAAGTTTTTTTATTGAATTAAGAAATTATAGATATCGTTTTCGACTTTATTATGTTTGTCTTCGTTTAATATTTCATGACGCATATGATCATAAATTATTACACCAACATTTTTTACTCCTACTTTATTATATAACTTAACAAGTGGAGTAATTGTTTTACAATTAGAAGAAACAGGATCGTCTTGTCCACTAACAATAAGGATTTTAACATCTTTTGCGATATTAGCCATTTTTTTCTTTTGATGAAGATGAGCTACTCCATCAACTAATCCTAATTGAGCACCCCACGACCTAATATAATTACATTTTTTATCATGATGATATTTAGTTGAGTTTTCTTCGTTATATGAGATCCATTCACAAGGATATTTACTACCTTTAACACTTTTTTCATAAGGTCCAATTGATAATTTATGAGCAAACTTAGATGGCTTATCAAAGTTTTTCTTTGTAGTTAACATCTTTAAAATAAGATATCCAGGTTTTGAAATAAACATCGGTCCACTTGTTCCGATTAAAACAATCTTTTTGGAACAATTTGGATGACGTTGAATTAATTCTTGAAGAATAAACGAACCCATTGAATGTCCTACTAAATAAACAGGAAGTTTACTATTTTTTTCAAGTTCTAGTTCTAATTCAAAAATAGTATCAGTCATTTTATAGAAATAATCTTTTGGAGCAGTACCTAGCTCTTTTTCGTCCTTAACATTTTCTCCTTGCCCATGATGATCAAGACAATAAACATTCATCATTTTACTATTTAAAAATGTAGCAAAACGTTCATATCTTTGACTGTATTCACATAATCCAGTAATTAAAATAACATTAGCAACAGCTTTTTCTAGCAACCATTTAGAACCTTTTAGTTCTTCTCCATAAGAATTCTTAAAAGAAAATTTTTCAATCATATAATAACTCCTTTTTTATATTTTAGCCTAAAAAAGCCTAAAATTAAATAAAAAGATAATTAAGTGCTAACTCAATTATCTATAAGCTATTTTTTAATACATCGATTTTGTCTCACATCATTTGATATTGTACAGAGATACTTATATTTCTCAAAGCTTTCTATTTATTGAAGTTAATAATTTAATTAAGTTAAATTTTTAGGTTATAAGAAAGATGAAAATAGCAATGTAGTTATTATTCCTGAAGAAGCTATTATCGTTAAAAGAATCTATTCCCTATTTCTTGAAGGAAAATCCCAATCTCATATTGCAGATATTCTTACAAGTGATGGAGTAAAAGCACCTGGAGGTAAAACAAAATGGTTCTACTCCACGATTGATTCAATCTTGTCTAATGAAAAATATAAAGGATCCGCACTTCTTCAAAACAATTATTCAGTGGATTTTCTAACTAAAACATTTAAAAAGAATGAAGGAGAAATCCCTCAATATTATGTTGAAGAAAGTCACCCCGCAATTATTGATCCATATGAATGGGAACAAGTACAAATAGAAAGAAACATAAGAAACGAAACAAAATCCAAATCACATAAATCATCAATACTTTGCTCTAGAATATTTTGTGAAGAATGTGGAAGTGCTTATGGACTCAAAGTATGGCACAGTAATGATAAAGGTCGTAAATTAGTCTGCCAATGTAATAACAAATACAAGAATAAAGAACACTTTTGCTCCACTCCTCATATTGATGATAAGAGAATAAAAGAAATGTTCATTGATGTCTTTAATCAAGTGTTTAAGGCCAAAACTTCACTTATAAACGACTTTGAGCTTGTTAAGGATAAATTATTTACACCTACCAATTAAGAAGCGTTAAACGATTTAAAAAGAGAATTAGAGACAGTATCAGAACTAATCAACCGTCATGTGGAATACGGTGCTAAAGAAAGTAGTGATTCCTACTTAGCTGAATATGATAAGCTTGTATCAAGATATAAAAACATTGAAAGTAAATGCAATTCAATCATTGAAACAAACGAAAAAAGGAGAATCCAAAATATTGAAATCACCAAGTTTATTGATGAAATCAAGAAGTTAGATACTCCTCCTATTGAATTTGATGAAATACTCTTCCATCACTTAATTAGTAAGATAGTCATCACTAAAGATGGATATGCGATATTTCATATTAAGAATGTTACTAGTATAAGATTAGAAATTTAATCCATAATTCTATTCCCAATCGTCTCTTGTTGTTATCTCTGTGATAGATGTAGTAACTATATTTAAAAGCTCTTTATCTTCGTTTGATAATATTCTTCCATTCTCTTCAGCATCACAAAGTGGTCCTTCTATTTCTGAAAACATATAATCAACAATATCACCTATATTGTCATAATTATATTCCGTCAACTTCATTTTTGGTAAGACAATTGATGTTAGAAATAAATCGACTTTTTCACTATATCTTTTCATTATTTTTTCTTTCCTTTCATAATTTTATTATACTTGCTTGTATGAAATCTGCTAACAGTATTAACATTATCTGTTTCCGGGTTGATTCTTGAGTTAATCTTATTCTTACTATATCTTTCATAAGAAGGCCCATCTTCAGTATGTTTTATTGAAGTAATTTTTATAGGTTTAGTATGCAAATTTACATGTAACTCACCTTTTGTTATTTGTCTTTGATTCATTCGCGTAACAGCATGGTCACCAACTCTATATTTTCCATCTTTATAAGACTTATTAGGGTAAGAAGTATCTTTGCTCTTCTTGCAATTAGTATGAATTTTGTCATTAATAAAACTAAATAATCCCATATCTTTCCACCTACTTTCCTTGCATAAATTAATGATGCGTGCACTGCACTTCTTCATCTGCAATAACAAGATTTACTTGCTAAGTCTAATTTATAATAAAGTAGGTTTCTAATCTAGGTAGGTTGCAGATACTGCAACTAAATAGAGGCGAAGTTGCAATATTTGCAACTATTAATTAGGGAACAATTCTTGAATCTCTTTATCATGCTCCTTATATACTAGTTTATATTCACTATATTTTTTTGACAATAGTAAATATTCAATCAAAGAAAAACCCGAAGATAAAAATAAAAATGCTACAACATACCAATAGTAAACAAAGTACTGATACAAAAAGCAAATACCAATCGCTAGCAATAATAATGATATATAAAGATTAACCATTGAGCTTGTATGAGGCATTATTTCATTATCATATATTTCTTCTTTTAAATATAATTGGTGAGTAAATAGAGTAAAGAAATTTACAATAGCATACACAGCCATACCTAATAATAGGAATATTATCATTGTTACTAGATTATCTTCAGTTGGATAAACTCTTTGAAGTAAAAATACAAATGAAGTAATAACACTTAATAATGAAACAATATGTAAGATTAAATTAATTATGAAATATTGATTTTTAGGCTTATCAATTTTGTAATAGATATCATCTAAATAATCTACAATATAAGTCTTTTTATGCCCAAATTGTTCTTTATAGTAAGTATAACCACCCATAGGAATACCTATTAATAGAAACATCCAAAATCCTGATGATTTACTTGCGAAAAAGGAAATAGATGTAAATAAAACAAAGACAAATAAAATTAATCCAAGTAAGTCGAAGGGATGCTTAAATGATTCTTCATACATTTTTATTTCAAGCGTTTGTTGTGCTTTGATGGGAATATAATCAGAATCATTATTTAGAACCATTATTTCCTTTTTCTCTGCTGTTGAATAGAATAAATTATTAACAGTAATATGCAAATATTCAGCCGCTTGATAAACTTGTTCTGTAGACATAATAGTAGTCATATTCTTCCACTTCGATAAAACAGTTTTATCCAAATTATTGTCTTTAGCATATTGAGCATTTGTAATTCCTTGCTTTTTTAATTCATTAAAGAAGTTATTATGAATAATCTCACTTCTACTTAACGTACTTAATTCTTTCTTTTCATTTGTATTTATCATCTTTTCACTTCATTTCTCTAAACATATTTTATCATAAAATCTATACTTACCAAATAGAGAAGATGTCTTATTTTCAATCTTTTAACGTTTTCCAATAATTTAACGATAATTTTGTACATTCATCTAATAATTTCGTTTTAGGGTTCAAATTGATACGCCCTTAACGTTAACTGATTAACCAATACATAAAAATATCCGTTAATCTATTAAAAATGCCTTAAAATACAAAAAAACAATACTAATTACTAGTATTGTTCATGTGTCATATAATGGCTGCCCTGCCAGGATTCGAACCTGGGAATAGGTGGTTCAGAGCCACCTGGCTTACCGCTTGCCCACAGGGCAATAGTTATATTTTAATTATTTGATAAGAATCAAATAAAGAAATAACTTTGTCGCTTGGTCGCTCAAAATCGTGATACATTTTTATTAAAACTTCTTCTGGAACAACCTTATCTTCTATACGTTCTACGTTTCTTTCTTTAGCAACATCAAAAGGAACATCAATAAAAACAAGTGAATGAAAATCAAAACCTGATGTCTTTTTTAAGTAATATTCACGATAATAATCATTCATGAGTGTAGAATCTAAAATAACAGTTAAATTATCTAGTGGAAAATTTAAATATGAATTTGCACGTTCAATAAAAAGCTTCCATACTTTTTCTTCTTCTGCAAAATATTTATAAGATCCACCAAGTTCTTTCCTTATCTCATCACTTGATACAATGAATGTATTTAGGTGATTTTTTTTATATTTTTCTGCCCAAGTTGACTTTCCAGCACCAGGAACGGCGCTTAATAAAATCATTTTCTTCATCTTTTTATTTCTTATAACCTGTTGGATTATGAGACTGCCAATTCCAAGCATCTTTACAACAATCTTCAATTGTTAATTTAGAAGTCCAATTTAATTCAGCCTTAGCTAAATCACAATTTAAATAAGATGAAGCAATATCTCCTGCTCTTCTATCAACGATTTTATATGGAATCTCAATTTTATTAACTTTCTTAAAAGCATTTACAAGTTCAAGAACACTAGTTCCTTTTCCTGTCCCGAGATTATAAACACGTAATCCACATGTATCAATAATCTTTAAAGCGGCAACGTGACCAGTAGCAAGATCTACAACGTGTATATAATCTCGGACGCCGGTTCCGTCTTCGGTTGCATAATCATCGCCATAGACAAATAAATTCTTTAATTTACCAACAGCGACTTGTGTAATATATGGCATTAAATTATTAGGAATGCCTTGTGGATCTTCACCCATCAATCCACTTGGATGTGCTCCAATTGGATTAGCGTATCTTAACAATATAATATTCATTGTTTTATCAACATATGCGTAATCAGTTAAGATACGCTCGATCATAATCTTGGTTTCACCATATGGATTTGTTGCAATTCCAACTGGATCTTTTTCATAAAGTGGAACACGAGTTGGTGTACCATAAACTGTTGCACTACTTGAAAAAATAAGATTCTTAACATCAAATTCTTTCATTACTTCAACAAGGGTTAAAGTAGAATCGATGTTATTTCTATAATATTCTAGAGGTTTACTAACTGATTCACCTACTGCTTTTAATCCAGCAAAATGAATAACAGCATCAACATGTTCTGCTTTAAATACTTCCTCTAAATTGCTTTTATTACATACATCAACTTCGTAAAAAACAGGTTTAACACCCGTTAATTTCTTAATACGATTTAAAACTTCTTTTGATGAATTGATTAAATTATCAACGATTATAGGTTCGTGACCCTCTTTGATTAATTCAACCACAGTATGACTTCCAATAAATCCAGTACCACCCGTAACTAAAACTCTCATAATGTTCCTCCCTTTTATTTGTCCTTTTTGGTAGGCGTTTTAACGCCTGCTTTTTTTAAACTAGAATGATCAACACGAACTTCTGATAAAATCTTATCTGCTACCATTTTATTAATTTCAGATTCAACAAGCAATCTAAAAGCAGAGTAAATTAATTGATTTTTTTGGATTCCATCAATCTTTTTAATCTTCTCTTGATTTTTCTTAGCCTTGTTGCGATCTGTATCAGCCTTTTTATTAATTGTATCAACACGAACTTTCGTTTTGTGAAGAACATTAGTAACAGAATCCTCTGTTGTTTTCTTAAAAAAGTTATATGAGTCTTCTGGTGTCATCATTGATGTTTTACTATCTAAAATTAGACTTAAATCTTCTAAATTTGTTACAGATTTAAGCATCGATAATGCTATTAAATGAGTTATATGATCACGATTATATTTTCTATCATTTGGAGGTTCAATAATTTTAGCTTTTACATAGTTATTGACCATAAATGAGGTTAAATCACAATTATTATCATTGCTAAATGGTTTAACCGATTCAGCAACAAAAGAAACCACTTGTTCCATATAAAGATTTACTTCTGGAAGTTTAGAATATTCAGGCAATTTTTGTTTATCTAGATTTGCAAGCCACCAATTTAGATTTTCATAAGTTTCTTTCATATAATGATTATATAATAAAATATATTCAAAAACTAATAAAAAACTCTTTTTAGAAATACTATTTTCAATGTATAATAGAACATATGGACAAAATAAAAATTATAGTTGATTCCGCTGGTGACTTTACAAAAAATGAAATTATTAAGTATAATTTTGGTTTTTGTAAAATGAGCTATACTATTAACGATATATCTTATATAGATGATCCTTGCTCGCCAGTATTAAGCAATAAACAATTCTATGATTTATTAAGAGAAAAAAATATTTCTAAAACCGCACAAGTAACCACTTCTGAATTTATGAGTTGTGGTGAGCAATATATAAAAGAGGGATATTCCCTTATTTATTTAACATTTTCTAGTGCTTTAAGTGGAACGCATAATAGTGCTTGTCTTGCAAAAAATATGCTTCTAGAAACTTATCCAGATGCAAAAATTGTGGTAATTGATTCATTATGCGCTGCTTTAGGACAAGCATATTATAGTATTTTAGTCGCACGTTTCGCTGAAAAAAATCCTAATTTTGAACAAGTAGTAGAATATGCAGAATATATAAAACTTAGAGTAGTTCATATTTTTACAGTTGATGATATTGGTGTATTAGAAAGAGGTGGCCGTTTAACTGCAACAAAAGCATTTGTTGCTAAAACTTTATCTCTTAAACCTTGTCTTAGAGTTGATGAACAAGGAAGATTAGTTTCATTTAATGTCTCTCATGGTAGAACAAAAGCTATTAAAGACTTAATAAATGAAACAAAGAAAAGTATATCAATGATTAATAAAAAAATTGAAAGTGAAGTTATCTGGATTGGCCATGCTGATGATCTAGAAGATGCACTTAAAGTAGAAACATTATTAAGAAAAACATTTAAATCAATCGAACTTCCACCAATTGAAATTCATGAAATTGGACCAATTATTGGAAGCCACGTTGGACCTGGTATGTTATCTATTTTCTTCTTAGCAAAAGATAGATCAATTAAATAATTTTTTAAATTAGACTGCAAAACCTCAATGGTTCCAATGGAACCATTTTTTTATGTAAAAGAAAATCCAACTGTTTTTTAAAAGAAAACAGTTGGATTATTTCATCTTGTTTGAGAATTTAGACTGCGAAACTTCATTATTTTATAACAAATAATTAAATGTCATATTTAATAGCAATCTTATGAGGAGTTTTTCTAAGGAGTAAAATAAGTGGAATAATAAGTGCGCCTATTGAGACTAAAAATAGAAGTACATATGATCCAAAAATTCCTAAATATATAAGTGGCGTTGCATTTTCAAAGATTCTGAATATATTAGCTATTAATAAGCCAACTATAAATCCAGGCGTTGTATAAATAGTAAATATTGCTATTCCTTCCGCTAGGAACAGTTTAGAAATTGAGGTCTTGCTAACACCAAGACAACGGTATACCGCAACCGAATATTGTTTACTAATTAATTTAGTTCTTCCATGTAATACTACAAGAACAACTAGTATTATTAAGAAACTAATAAATAATGAAAGTATTATTATTTGTGATTCTACTTTACGTTGAGTTTCAAAATTTGTAAGAAAGGTCCCAACATTGCCACATTTAAAATCACTTCCAAGTTTCTCTTGTAAATATTTTTCTACTTGTTGAGGGTTGTTTGTAAATAATGTTGCTTCACTTAAAGGCCAAGAATTATTAAAGCAACTGCTGAATCCCGAATTATATATAAAGTATTGAAATCCAGATAATGTAGTATAGGTATAAAAACTATCACGTAATGAATTAGCTTTATATTTGCCAACAACTTTATATAAATCATTAAACATAGATAAACTAATTCCAGTTAAAGTATCGGATACTACTATTTCGTTCGCACTTAGAGCTTTTCTTCCTTCGGTAATTACAAGACTATCATTTTGTAAACGCATTGGAATTGTATTAATATGTTGAACATTATATTTTAATAGACGTTCTGCTTGTTTGATATCAGAAAAATACATTGATACTTTATTTGAATGGTCGTTGTACTTTTTGCAAATATTAAAATAGTTACTATCAAAATAATTTGGGAATAATGCTAAAAGTTGTTCACTCACATAAATATTGCACCTATCGTACTTAGTAATAGCATCTTTTTTATCTTCTTCGGTTAGATCTGAATTTTCAAGTAAATCAATTTTTTCAATCAAAGGATCAAATCCAACAGTATATGCATAATTTAACTTAACATCATAATAATTAGTTAATGATTGAACAGCAATATCATAGTCTTCTGGTGCAAACATTAACGAATTAAAGCCGTTATCAGTAACACCAACAATTGTATAAACTAATTTCTCACCATTTAAAATTTTGCGAGTATTTATACGAGTGCCAATATAATCATTAATTGTAATATTATACGTTTTGTTATTTTCATAAAAATAATCTATAGTTAATTTATCAATGCAAACTTCAAAATGAGATTTTGGAAATTCTCCAGCAATCAACTTGTCAGGTCCTTTATAAGAATCTTTTGATATATAAGCAGCACTTATAGAAGTATTACTCGAAGAATTAAATAAAGAAAACCGTTGTTTACAAATCATTTCAGTATTTCGAGCCACGTATGAATCAATACCAGATTCTTTATCGTTCATAAAATTAAAATATTTAAGAGCTCTTTCATTGTTAATGCGATCATCATGTTTACCAACAGGATTCATTACATAAGTTGCAGGAAAGCAATTAGTAATTTTGGCTCTTGAAAAATTAATTGCACTAAAATTAAAAAGATATGATGTTAAAAATGCAAGTGCAATTCCAAGACCGAAATTAGTTAAGTTAAAAAAACTTTTTCTAAACTTCTTTTTTCTTGTAAATATTTGCTTAATTTCTATCCAAATATATTTAAATAAAGATATATTTTTCTTTGGTGTATCTTTATCAAAATCAGATAAGTCAAAGAATGATAATTCAGCATCCTCTTTTTCTAATGTTTCCATTACTTCTTCTTTGCTTTCGTCTAATAAATTAACATTAGGATTTATTGAAACATTTTCATCAGCAAAAAGAAGATATTTACCATTTCTTTTAATGATCTTTATATTTAAACATTCATCGTTATTTACGTCATCACTTAAAACATTTATCTTAACTTTGTCATCAATTATATGTTCTTCAGCTTTAAAATCTTTTACAAAAACATCGTTTTCATTAATAATTCTTTTTGATCCAGTAGCAACATTTGCAACATCAGAAAAAATTTGCCCATTTTGGAAATTTATGATTCTATCTCCATATTGTTTGGCTAATGTTTCATTATGTGTGACCATAATTACTAACTTATTTTTTGATATTTCTTTAATAATCTTTAAAATCTCTGTTGAATTCTTGCTATCAAGATTACCAGTTGGTTCATCTGCAATTAAAATATCGGCATCTTTTGCTAATGCACGAGCAATTCCAACTCTTTGACGTTGTCCACCACTAAGTGCATTACATAACTTATTACGATAACGATACATTCCAGTTGCATTAAGTGATTCATCAATACGTTTATTTCTTTCTTTTTCATCACACATTCCAAGAAGAACAAGTGTATTATTGATGTTTTCTTTAACGGTAAAATTGTCAAGCAACATATAGTTTTGAAAAATATAGCCAATATTTTTCGATCTAAATTTATCAATTTTACCCATTTGATATGAATCAAATGTTGTCTCATCATAACTTATACTACCTTTTGCAGAATCTAATCCACCAATAACATTAAGTAATGTTGATTTTCCACTTCCAGAACGTCCAAGAATCATCAAAAGTCCTTTCCCTTCAATTGAAAGAGAGATATCGTTTATTACATGAATCTCATTTCTTTTTCCTTCAAAGAAATATTTATCCAAATTATTAATTTTAATCATAACAATTCATCCTCTCTAAGCCCTTTGCTTACGGTAGTTATCTCAATCTTTTTTCTTAATTTCATTGAGAACCAAATCGAATATAAAATTCCAAATATAAAGGTAACACTATAAAATAATGGGTTCTTAAATATAAGGATATATTCCTTTGGTAATATTGTCGGATAAGCAAGTGCAATTGAAATTAAAATAGTTAGAATTAAAAGCGAACATATAATTGTTAATAATTGTTCAAAAAGAGGAAACAAACTAACTTTATTAGCAGAGAATCCACAGGTTTTAAAAATTGAATAATCCTTTAAATTACGTTTATAAATCACTGTTTCAAGATACATTGCAATATAGAAAGAAAATATAACAATTGGAAGGAAGACAAAAATCATTAATAATGCAACACCGATAAATGATGCAAGTTCAAATTTTTCAACATATTCTCCATTGTTAAGTATAATATAGTCATTATTATTAAACGATCCCATAACTCCGGCTTTATCTTTTACATTATTTAAAATAATCGTCGTATTTAAATCATACTTTTCTGCTAATTTAGTAAATGAACTTCTTGTATGATAATATCCAAATTTAAGATCGTCTCTATATATCACATCGTTTTCATTAAGTTTTATATTTGTATTCATTATTGAATATTCAATTGGTTTTCCCTTATAAATGGAAGATAAAACAATTTTTTCAAATTTTGTTTCAAAATCAATTGGATTATTTGCTAATAAAATAGGAGTACCATCAACTTTCATAACACCATTTTCTAAAATTTGACCAATATATTTAGCTTCTAATTTTTCATATTTAATTCTCTCTAAATATCTTTCTACAAATTTTCGATTTCCAACAATTGAGAATCCAGGAGGTAGCTTATATTCCGAGGCGTATACACCTACAAGTTTTACAATTTCTTCAACTTGACTCTTACCAGTATTATGATCAATTAAAGATATTTTCATTTCTTTGCCTATATCATCGCTAAAAAAATCTTTGTTTATACGATTAATATCATTCGCAAAAATAGCAATTTCATGATCATCTTTAATTTTTTCTCCAATCATTAATTTATCATCTGAACAAAGAATATTTAAAGTAACATTATTTGGATTTACTTCATAAACTCCATTGCTATTTATAAAAGAAAGATTAAAAGACAAATTTTCCGTTAAAGAACCTTTATCTAAAAAGTAATCGTATTTATTTCCAAGTATTTCCTCAGGAGATTTTGCATCTATATTTTTACGTTTAACCGTAACTCTATTTGCAATATTATTTTGAGTTTGTTCATTAAAAAAAATATTATGACTGCTTTTATAAGCATCATCAATATTAACAGCAGTAATTCCTGCTCCACAAATAATAAGACCAGAAACCAATGATATAGCACTAATTAGTAAACTTTTCTTTGGTGTTTTAATAAAGTTCTTTAACCCAATTAAAACAGCAGAAAAGGTACTAATTGTCTTAGTTTCAGCCGGTTTTACATACTCAAGTGGAACAAATTCTTTGAGACGTTCATCTAAAACTATATGTCCGTCTTTAAGTTCAATGTGTCTTGTAGCACTATCTTTAAGAGAGGCGTAATCGTGAGTAACAAATAAAACTAAACGATATTTACTTACTTCTTTTAATAAAGCAACAATCTCTGCTCCAGTTTTAGAATCAAGATTTCCAGTCGGTTCATCACAAGCTAAAACTGGAGTGTTGTTCATTAAAGCTCTTGCTATAACTGTTCTTTGTTTTTCTCCACCCGATAACTTGCTACTACTAGAATCTTTAACACTACTTAATCCTACTTTTTCAATTACTTCTAGTGCTAGCTTTTTTGCTTCACGTTTTTTCATTCCACGTGCAAGCAATGGCAGCATGACGTTTTCAAGAACGCTATAAGATTCAACAATATTATAATCTTGAAATATAAATGAAATATTATTATTACGAAACGAATCTAGTTTACTAATATTTACTTCACTAGTTTCTTCTCCATTAATAAATAATTCACCTTCTTCATAAACATCTTGGCAAGCAATAACATTTAAAAGAGTGGATTTTCCACTTCCAGATTCTCCTGTTATTGCTACGAATTCTCCAAGTGAGAATTCGGCACTGACATTTTGCAATCCAATAGAAGAAGTGCCCTTCGATGTATATATTTTAGATACATCTACTAATTTAATAAACGGCTCATTTCCCATATCTTCTCCTTTTGCTTCCGGTAATTTTATGTATCAGTAAGCAGCAACTAATAATCACTATTTTCTCTTATTTATTTCACGTAATAAAATTTCGTTTGTTAACTTAGGATTTACTTTTCCATGACTTTTCTTCATAATTTGTCCAACAAGGAATCCGATCGAACGATCCTTACCAGCAAAATAATCAATAATTGATTGTGGAAATTCATCAAGAGTAGTATTTACTAATTTTAATATTTCATCATCATTTGAAATAAATGATGAACCACAAAGTGCAATTGCTTCTTCAAGAACAACCTCTTTTTCAAGTGTTTTAAGAAATATTTCTTTAGCTTGTTTTGATGAAATTTTATTCGTCGCAATATTATTTATAAGTAAAGCAATTGAACTTGGAGCAATTTCAAATTCTTTAATGCTAATTGCTGACTTATTTAAATAGGATTGAATATCTCCGATTAACCAGTTAGCTGCAAGTTTATATTCTTTTGTAAACTTGCAAATTTCTTCAAAATAAAGTGCGTTATCTTTTGAAAATAAAATAACATCGGCATCATATTCGCTTAAACCAAATTGTTCGATATATCTTTTTCTTTTAGCTTCTAAAAGTTCTGGACAAGTAGAAATTACTTCACTTATAAACTTTTCATCAAGTTTAATTGGAACAATATTAGGTTCAACAAAATATTTATAATCAACAGCATCAGTTTTAAGTCTCATTAGTACTGTTTCTTTTTTAGTTTCATCCCATCTTCTTGTTTCTTGAACAACGGATAAACCTTTAAGAAGTAATTTAGACTGTCTTAATATTTCAAAGTCTACTGCTTTTTCAATATTAGCAGTACTATTCAAATTCTTAATTTCAACTTTAGTACCAAATTTTTTAGCACCACACGGCATAAGAGAAATGTTAACATCGCATCTAAGCGATCCTTCTTCCATTTTTCCATCAGATACATCGCTATAAATAACAATATTTCTAATTGCATTAACGTATTCCATGGCTTCGGTACCATTTTTAATTTCAGGAAGAGAAACTATTTCTAAAAGTGGAACTCCAGCTCGATTATAATCAAGCAAAGAATAATCTCTCATATGAAACTGTTTACAAGTATCTTCTTCCATATGAGCACGTTCTATTCCAATTCGTTTAATCTTATTATTAACTCTAATATCAACATATCCATCTTTTCCAATTGGTCTAAATTGCTGAGTAATTTGATATCCTTTTGGTAGATCACTATAAAAATAGTTCTTTCTATCAAACCAAATCTCTCTATCAATACTCATATGAAGTGCTGAACACACTCTAATAGCATTAATGACAGCTTGTTTATTTACTACTGGTAAAGTTCCAGGAAAAGCAAAATCTAAATATGTAACATTAGTATTTGGAGTTTTACTAAATTCATTAGGAGCACTTGAAAACATCTTCGTTTTAGATTTTGTTTCAACGTGTATTTCAAGACCAATAACAGCTTCAAAATTCATATTATTTTGCTCCTTTGTTGTTTAGTGAAACATTACTTAACTGTGTTATATCTTCAATTCTTTTTGCCACGGCAAAAAGAAGAGATTCTTCAAACTTTTTACCCATCAAATTAAGTCCTACTGGCATATCTTCAATGAATCCCATTGGAAGAGTAATAGAAGGAAGACCAGCAAAATTTCCTAAGGCTAAATGATTATCAGCAATAAGATATTCGTTTGATAATTTATCAGTTGAATCAGTAAATTTAGGAGCAATACTTGGAGCTGCTGGAAGAATAATTTCATCAACATCATTCATAATTAAGTTAAGTTTTTCAACAATAACTCTTCTAGCTTTTTCTGCTCTTATAAATAATTCATGTCTATTTTCATTCATTAAGGCAAAACTTCCAATAATGAATCTTCTCTTAATAAGTTCTGAAAACCCTGCAGTTCTCGTGTTCTTTATCGTTTCTTCATATGTAGAACCAGTTTTTCTTACGCCAAATTTAACGCCGTCTAAATTAGCATTATTGCTTCCAGCCTCGGCACAAGATATAACAAAATACGTTGGAACAACAGCTTCAAGTAATTTTTTATCCATTGATAAAGGAACAATTTCTGCTCCTGCTAATTTCATTTTATTTAAGACATCATTAAATAAAGAAATTGTTCTTTTATCAGTAAGTGAATCAATAACTTCTTTAATATATCCGATTCTTTTCCCAGCTAATGACGAAGTAGCGAGTTCTTTACTATAAACTTCAGTCCTTACTTCACTTGAAGTAGCGTCTTTAAGATCTTTTCCAGCTAAAGCTTCAAGTAAAATTGCGCTATCTTCAACAGAACGAGTGAAATATGCGACATGGTCAAGAGATGGCGCAAATGGGAATAATCCAAATCTTGAGATTCTTCCCCAAGTTGGTTTACAACCTACTAATCCAACAAAAGATGCTGGTTTTCTAACACTATCTCCAGTATCGCTACCAAGAGCAAAAGGAACAATTGCTGCAGCAACTGCAGCAGCAGATCCACATGAACTTCCACCACATAATCTATCTTTACTATAAGGATTATAAGTAATTCCTAAATGACCCGTTGTACCAGTTCCACCCATAGCTAATTCATCTAATGTTGTTTTACCAATCAAAACACATTTCTTATTTCGTAATAATCTAACAACTTCTGCATCAAAAACAGGAATATAGTTTGCTAAAATATTAGAAGAAGCAGTTGTTGGAATATCTTTTGTTGAAAAATTATCTTTTAATACATATGGAATTCCATAAAGTAAATTATCTTCTTCAAATTCCGTTAAAGTAGAAGCAAATTCAAGAGCTTCTTGTTCAGCAATATATTCAAAAGCATTATTTTTATCTTCTTTTGCTCTTGAAATTGCTTCTTGCGTAAGAAGAAGCGGAGTAGTTCTTTTTTCTTTTAAAGCTTGGTGAATTTCACGAATAGTTAAATCTAAAATATTCATATTACTTTACCACCTTTGGAAGCTTGATTTGATTGTCTTTGACATCAGTTGCATTACGAAGTGCAACTGATGTCGCAAGGATATTGGAGGATATATCTTCACGCATTTCACTTGTTGAAACAGAAAAAGGAAAAGTCATTGGTGCAACATCATCAATGTCTTGAATTCCGCCAATAAGTCGCATTTGTTTAATCATTATTTTAAATTCTTCTAGCAATGTAGCATATTCTTCATCAGACATTGTAAAATATAGCCTATTTGCAGCGTCTTTTAGTACATCTATATTTATTTCTTTCATTTATTTTACTTCCTTTAACTCATTTAATATGTTCATAAATTCAGTTTCTGATAGTGTTTTAACATTTAATTCATTTGCTTTTGTTAGTTTTGATCCAGCTTCTTCACCATATATTACGTAATCCGTAACCTTTGAAACACTTGAAGAAACTTTTGCTCCAAGATTTTCAAGAAGAGCCGTGGCTTCGTTTCGAGCAAACTCTTTAAGTGAACCAGTTAAAACCACCTTTTTATTATAGAACAAATTGTCAGTATTGATACTATCTTTTCCTAAATAATTCATGTTCACGCCATTTAATTTTAGTCTTTCGATTAAACTTATGTTTTCACTTTTTAAGAAGTAATCAACAAGAGAATTAGCAACAACTGGTCCAACATCAGGAATCGAAATAAGTGTGTCGTAAGTAGCAGCCATAATTTGATCAATAGATTTAAATATTTTGGCAAGAGTTTTAGCAGTTTTTGATCCAATTTCGTTAATTCCTAAGGCAAATAAAAGCTTATCAAGAGATTTCTCTTTTGATGCTTCGATTGCGTTAAGTAAATTATTAATAGATTTAACGTCCCATCCATCAATTTCTATAATATCGTTGTAATATTTTTTAAGATCATAAATCGAAGCAATATCAGTAATAAATTTTTGATTAAAGAATTGTTCAACTACCTTATCTCCCATTCCATCAATATCCATTCCTTCTTTTGAAGAAAAATGAATTAATTGTTCGATATTGCGAGCTAAACATGACTCATTTAAACAAAAATGCATGGCATCTATTTTAACTAATTTAGTTCCACAAACTGGACAAACTTCACTTAAGGTAAAAACAGGTAATTCCTTACTTCTTCTTTCTTTATTAGCACCAACTACTTCAGGAATTACATCTCCTGCTTTTCTAATTGTAACAATATCTCCAATACGTAAATCTTTTTCTTTTATAAAATCTTCATTATGTAAGGTTGCTCTTTGAATTAAACTTCCTTGAACTCTAACTGGAGCAAGAATAGCGTTTGGAGTAATTTTACCAGTTCTTCCAACAGTTAAAACAATATCTAAAAGCGTTGTCGTTACCTCTTCTGGAGGAAACTTATAAGCAATTGCCCATTTTGGTGTTTTAGCGGTGTATCCGATTTTATCATACATCGTTAAATCATCTACTTTTATCACAATTCCATCAATATCATATGCAAGATCTGGACGTTTTAAGGTATATTCTTTAATATAAGCAATAACTTCATCTATATTTTTACATAATCTTCTTTCTTTATTAGTTCTAAAACCTAGTTTTTCTATATAATTTAAAGCTTCACTATGTTTAGTGATTCCAAACTCATTAGCATTAACAAAATAATATAAGAAAGCATCAAGTTTACGGCTAGCCGCAATGCTGCTATCAAGGTTTCTTATCGATCCAGCTGCTGCATTGCGGCAGTTAGCAAAAACCGGTTTTTTTAATCTTTCACATTCCTTATTTATATCAATAAGGGACTTTTTAGGCATATAAACTTCTCCACGTACTTCAAGTGGAAGAGAGGTAGCAATACGCGTTGGAATTGTTTTAATTGTAACGACGTTACTAGTAACGTCTTCGCCAATTGTTCCATTTCCACGTGTAGCACAGTAATTTAACTCACCATTAAGATAATCTATGCTCATTGCAAGACCATCAATTTTAAGTTCAGCCATATAGGAAACTTCTTTACTACCTAAGACGTCTCTAATTTTACGATCGAAATCTATTACTTCGTCAAGATTAAAAATATCTCCAAGAGAAAGCATCATACGTTTATGGTTTATTTGTTTAAATGAATCAACTATTGTGCCACCAACTCGAGAAGTTGGAGAATTTTTATTTTTAAGTTCCGGATATTTACGCTCCAAAATCTGTAGTTCTTCCATCAGTGAATCAAATTCAGCATCACTAATTGAAGACTGATTATTTACGTAATATTCATTATTATATTTTTCTAATAATTGAGATAATTCATCAATTCGTTTTTTTGCATCAAACATACCTTCCTCCAATTAAATTTTTGAAAGACTTGGGTGAGTACCAATAATTTTTTTAACACCTTGGGAAGTAAAATCAATTATTAAGATGTCACTTTTTATTTCCTTAACAATGCCTTTACCAAAGGTTTTATGATTAACCTCATCTCCTACAGCCCACGTTATATTATTGTTATCTTTAAGAATCTTAAAGAAATCAGTTGGTTTACTTTTTTCAACAGTAGCAATATTATTTACTCCAAAGTTTGGATTCATATATTCTTTATCGTAGCCACTAAACTTTAATTCAGCTTCTTTAAAAAAGCGTGAAGGAATACCATTTGATTCACTAACAAATGAATATCCACTATTGCATGAAATAAATAATTTTTCTTTTGCACGAGTAAATGCGACATAACAAAGTCTTCTTTCTTCTTCAAGCCCAGAAATTCCTTTATCTTCAACTGTTCTTCTACTAGGAAAAACAGATTCATTTAAGTAAACAACAAAAACATATCTAAACTCTAATCCCTTAGCTGTATGAACAGTAAGAAGTTTAACTTTAGGTTCATCTTTCATTTCATCTTGCGCACTAAATAAAGATACATTTTGTAAATAAGAATCAAGTGAATATGACTCATCTTCTTTTAAATAGTTGTTTAAATCATTGTAAAGAGCTTTAACGTTATCTTTACGATCTTCGCCATCTTCAAGCGTTGAAAGATAACTATTATAATCAATTGCCGTAATAAAATCTTGCAAAATTGCGACCGTTGCTTCTTCGCCTTCAGCAATTTTGCCCCTGGCTTCATCAATTAACGTGATAAGAGTAGTCACAGCAGTTACTGTTTTAAATGTTAAATAGTTATCATTATATAAACCGATATTTTTAAAGTATTCATAGATCGATACTTTTTCTATTGCAGTAGCTTCATTAATATGATCAATTGTAACTTGACCAATTGCACGACGAGGAATATTTATAATTCGTAAAAATGATAAGTCATCATCAGGATTATTAATTAATTTAAAATAAGCTAAAACATCTTTTACTTCTGCTCTTAAATAGAAACGTTGACCCCCATAAATAATATTAGGAATACGACGTTGAGTTAAGGTTGTTTCAAGTTCACCTGAAATAAAGTTTGAGCGATAAAGTACGGCAACATCACTATATTTAAAATCAGTTACAGTGCTTTTAAGTTTTGCAATTTGATCTGCAACCCATCTTGCTTCATCTTTAGTGGTAAATGATTTATTAGTAATTACGTCGCATCCTTCGCCATTATTCGTAACTAAATTCTTTTTAATTCGATTAGAGTTATGGGCAATAAGTTTATTAGCAACACCAAGTATTTTCTTTGTTGAACGATAGTTTACATCAAGAACAATTGTTTCAACATTAGGAAAATTAACATTAAGTTTCATAATAATGTCTTGATTAGCACCACGCCATGTATAGATAGTTTGATCAGGATCACCAACCACATAAAGATTAGTTTCTCCGGTCATAATTAACTTTAATAAACGAAACTGAATATCGTTTGTATCTTGAAATTCATCAATTAAGATATGTTTATTTTCTTCCGCAGTTGAACGTCTTACATCTGGAAACTCTTCAAGAATTTGAATAGTTTTAAGAAGTAAATCATCAAAATCTAAAGCATATAACTTAGCTTTACGAGCTTCATATAATTTATATATTTCTAAACATTTCTTTTCAAGAGGAAAATTAAATCCTTTAATTACAATATCTCCAGGATATATACCTGCACATTTTTTATCAGCAATATAATTGAGCGCATTGCTAATAATCTTATCACTTCTTTTATAACCTAACTCAACCCCAATATCTTTAATAATCTTTTCTTGATCATCTGAATCAAGAATAGAATAATTAGATGGATATCCAATTAAATTTATTTGTCTTCTTAAAAATCTTGCACAAAAACTGTGAAATGTAGATATATTAATTTGATTACTAGGAACATCAAGCAATTTGAGTGTTCTTTCTTTCATCTCTTTTGCAACCTTATTAGTAAAAGTAATTGCTAAAATATTCCATGGACGAACACCAAATTGCTCGACTAAATATGCAATTCTAAATGTTAAAACACGGGTTTTGCCTGAACCTGCTCCAGCAACAATTCTAACATATTGGCTTTCAGTGGTAACAGCTTTATATTGATTCTCATTAAGCGTTTTTAAGTATTCAATCATATGATTAATTATACCATATCGGAACATACTTTTTTAATTGATTTAGTGAATAATTTTTCATTCTAATATATTATAATAAGTATATGAAATTTGTTTCAAATAAAACAAAACCAAACGAAAGTATTGCCTTTGCTGCAATCAATAGCGCGGTTGTAATTGTTTTAGTAACTATATTCAGATTTG
This sequence comes from Bacilli bacterium, assembly GCA_036657515.1. Classification (GTDB taxonomy): domain Bacteria; phylum Bacillota_I; class Bacilli_A; order RFN20; family CAG-826; genus Alectryobacillus. The sequence goes on along the minus strand of JAVXGI010000003.1, from coordinate 33,375 downwards.
TGCCATTTGGTTTTGTTTTTTTTGCCCTGTTAATTCCATGTCTTGCAACATTTGTCTCGCTTTCTTTAAAAAGTAAATATTATTTATTATATTTTTTAGCAACAATTTTAATTAGTTTTGCTATCACATTTGACATGATGTGGGACACAATTTTCTATATAATTCCAGGAATGATATGTGGTTATTTTATTGGTTTATTTATCAAAAACAAAATTAATATTATTTACTCTATTTTGTTTTCAACAATAATTAACTTAGTTCTGCAGTGTTTTTCACTAATTTTAATTAATTTTGTTTTTGAAACAGACTTAATTGCATCAGGAATTAACTTATTTGGATTAGCAAATTATCCCTATACTTATCTATTTATTCCTATATTTTTATTTATACTTTCTCTTATTGAAACTTCCATTTCTTTTGGATTTTCTGCTATCCAATTTGATAAATTAAATTTAGAAGCAAATTGCGATTTAAGTAAGAAATCACAATTTGCTTCTATCTCGCTATTTTCGATTATCTTATCTATAATTTTTGCGGTGTCACACGTTTCTCTTCAATCTTTATCATTTATTTTTGGAGCGTTTGCTTTATATTTTACTTTGTTTAGTTTAATTGATATTAAACAATTTATTAAAAAGATATTACCTGTATTATTAAGTTCAATAATAGTATCATTTATTATATTTATTTTTACTTATAAATATATAAATCATCCACTTGAGATTAACATATTTTTAGTATCGTTACTAATTACTAATATATATACATTAATTATGTCTAAACTAAATAAAATTTAATGTATAATATTTTATATATGGGATTTTTTAGAACATTGGGTCGTGGATGTTTATATTTTATAAGTTCACCATTAATTATAGTTGGATTTGTTTTATGGTGTGCATATAGTTTAGTTCTTTATTTTTGTATATTAATTTATTCTATTATTAAATTCTTTAAAGGAGAAAGATTAACAAACTTTACCGCAGAAGATAAATTAGCAGTTGATAAAATAGCTGGAGCAAAAGCAGAAGCAGAACGTTTAAAACAAGAATCTAATGCATCAGTTAATAACACTAATACTAATACTACTAATACCTATTATATATATCAAGGAAATGGACCGCTTCCATTTGGTGCTACACCAATTGGAAATCAACCAAGACCTGTTGAAATAAACACTAATGATCCTGATGCTATTGAATGTAATACTCCAAAACCACTTATAGAAGAACAAAAATCAATTGAACATAACCCAAATAGTTATAGTTTTAATGATGTAGGAGATACTAAACATGAATAACGCTTTACTATCTCTTCTTCAATTTACTGAAAATGATAAGAAATTTATTATTGCTTTTTTATTAATATTTATTCTTGTTATTGCTATCTTTGCTTTTATTTGTTTACTTGTTGCAAAAGTCTCTAGATATCAAGCTCTTAAAGTTGATCAATTAATGCATGATGTTGTTTTAACTTCAACTATAACTGATGATAAACAATTTATCAGAGTAGGAATGAAAAAAAGTAATATTCAATTCTTTAAAGCAAGTCAAATACCAATACTATTAATGATTCTTGCAATCTTAATAACAGTAATTTATTCCGCAGTCATTAGAAACTGGAATATTATTGAGTTATTTACAGACTTTGGTACATATAACGAAGCAACTAAATCCTATGTTGGTGGAAGAGGATTCTCTACTATTATGTTTTTATGGGACTTTAATAATATTCCAACCGGAGTATTTTTCGGTCTTACTATTTGGAGTGATTGGGCTCCAATCTTATCTTCTCCTCACTTTGAAGTAACCGCACTTGCAAGTTATTTCATTATGCCTTTATTTTTTACCGGTGCTATCTGGTTCTTACTTAACTGCCAAGCTAGTCTTGCAAGAACATTTAGAATATATAAATTAGCTAAATCAATTTACATCAAAAAACTTGATAACGTTAGATTCGATTCCTTAACTAATCTTAAATTCCAAGATAACTGTATAAGTTACGACAATACCTCACCAACTCAAAATGTTGCCACCCCACCACAAAGTGGTAATCAACAACAAAAATAACCTGTGAAATTTCTGATTTCACAGGTTATTTTTTATATTATTTTAAATAAACCAAGTATCGCATAAGCGATTGCACCAACTAGAATAATAGCAACGCCAAGTAAAACGATAAATATTCTGCCACGCACTATTGCGCGTTTTTCTTCTGGAGACAAATAGATATTACTTTTCTTTGCTTGCTTTTGAGTATATTTGCTAATAGATGGATCTTCGTAGGAATATTTTTTTGTTTCTTCTGCCATATTAATATTTTAACGATCCAAACGTTCTTTGGTAAGGTTGAACATCTCTAATATTGTTAACGCCTGTTACATACATTATTAATCTATCAAATCCGATACCAAATCCTGCATGTTTACATCCACCATATCTTCTTGTATCAAGATACCATTCAAGTTCTTCTTTGTTTCCAATCTTTTTCATTTTTGCTTCAAGAAGTTCTAATCTTTCTTCTCTTTGAGATCCACCTACTAATTCTCCTACTCCAGGAACAAGTAAATCACATGCTGCAACAGTAGTTTTATCATCATTTAGTCTCATATAAAATGCTTTCATTTCTTCTGGGAAATTAGTTACAAATACTGGTCCTTTAACAACTTGTTCAGTAATATATTTTTCATGTTCACTTTGGAAATCTAGTCCCCAATAAATATTATTATTATCAAAATTAACTCCAGCTTTAACAGCGTCTTGAAGAATAGTTACACATTCGCTATATTCAATCTTTTTAAAATTTGAATTAACTACGTTATGTAATCTTTCTAGTAATGTATGATCTACAAATTGATTAAAGAATTCCATCTCATCTTTGTTATTAACTAAAACGTAGTTAATTACAAATTTTAAACAGTCTTCAATTAATGCCATGTTATCTTCTAAATCAGCAAATGCAATTTCAGGTTCAATCATCCAAAATTCAGCAGCATGTTTTGTTGTATTTGACTTTTCTGCTCTAAATGTTGGACCAAACGTATAAACATTACGATAAGCTAAAGCAAATGGTTCAACATGAAGTTGACCAGAAACTGTAAGTGATGCATTTTTGTTAAAAAATGCATCTGGATGTTTTAAATCTGTAATAACACTAAATGCTTCACCTGCTCCTTCAGCATCGTTTGCCGTAATAATAGGAGTGTGAATATATATAAATCCATGTTCATTAAAATATTTATGAATAGCAAACGAAAGGGATGAACGAACACGATAAACAGCATTAAATGTATTTGTTCTTGGACGTAAATGAGCAATATCTCTTAAAAACTCAAAAGAATGACGTTTCTTTTGAAGAGAATATCCTTCTTCAACACCACCCAAGACTTTAATTTCATCAGCACTTATTTCAAATGGTTGCTTATTTTCCGGAGTAAATACAATTTTACCATCGATTGCAATTGCAGATCCAGTTGAAATATGGGAAATAAATTCCATATCTTTTGAAGCTTCGGTATAGACTATTTGAGCATTTTTAAAGAAAGATCCATCATTAAATTCAATAAATCCAATAGAACCATTATCTCTATTTGTTCTAACCCATCCTTCAAGATGAACTTCTTGTCCATTTTTAAAGGTACCATCCTTTGCTAAAACACTTTGATAAATGTCACTAATTACAATTTCTCTTTCTTGCATAACTTTTCTCCTGATATATTTATATATTATATTATATATTTAATCTTTCAATCAATACTTTAAGTAATCTTCAATTCTCCAATTTGGATCGACCCCAAGTGAGAGGGGTGCTGTAATATTTCTAGCAAAAAGATGTTCAGCTAACTTAGCAATCATTGCTGCGTTATCAGTTGTACACCAAATTGGAGGAAGAATTACTTCAATTCCACTATCTTTAAACTTTTCAACCATTCTTTCGCGTAAATATGAGTTTGCACTAACTCCACCCGCAAGACAAACCATTTTAACTTTATATTCATTTGCAGCCATAAATGATTTTTCAACAATTACATCAACAGCAACATCTTGGAAAGATTTAGCAACATCTTCAATTTGAAATGAAGTATCAGACATCTTACAAGAATTAACAAAATTTATTACGCCGGTTTTAAGTCCGCTATAAGAAAAATTATATTTCTTTTCAACGTGTGGTGTTTTAAAAGAATAAATATGTTTACCCTGTTTAGCCATTTTATCAATTGCTACACCTCCTGGATAAGGAAGTCCTAAAACACGTGCTACTTTATCAAAACATTCTCCAATAGCATCATCTTCAGTTTCACCAATTATTTCAAACTCTAAATGATCTTTCATAATAGCTAATTCCGTATTTCCACCACTTACAACAACAGCAAGCATTGGAAAAGCAAATGTTGTTATATATTCATTAGCATAAATATGTCCTGCTAAATGATGGCAAGGAATAATTGGCTTATTATAAATCATTGCTAAAGTTTTAATAGCTTGTAACCCAACATGCAGTGCGCCAATTAATCCTGGCCCTCTTGTCACTGCAAAAGCATCGATATCTTCTAAACTTACATTTGCTTTACTAAGTGCTTGATCTAATACTGCACCTATATTTTCAACATGTAATCTTGAAGCTATTTCTGGCATTACTCCACCATATTTTTGATGAACTTCTATTTGAGTTGAAACAACATTACATAATAAATTACCATCTTTTATAATAGCAATAGCTGTTTCATCACAGCTAGATTCTAATGCTAAAATTATTGACATATTAAACTCCTTTAACCATATAGATGGCATTCTCACCATCATCATAAAACTGTATCTTTTTAGTAATAACTATAAATCCAAACTTTTGATATAAGCCAATTGCTTCAATATTTCCTTCACGAACTTCAAGCGTAATATTAGAACATTTTTCAGCTTTAGCTCTTTTTTCCATTAAATTTAAAAGTCCAAACCCAATCCCACGTTTGCGATACAGCGGATTTACCGCAATTCGACAAATTGTCGCACTATCAAACGTGATCCAGAAATCAATATAAGCGACAACTTTTTCATCATCCGTTGCCACCATAATAATTGAAAAATCATTTTCTTCTAGTTCATATAAAACATCTTGTTTTCTAAACGGATGTGAAAAAGATTCCCTTTCAAGCTTACTAATTTTACTTACATCGTCATGTGTGGCAGTTCTAAAATTAATCATATTAGTCTTTTAAATAAACAGGCTTTGCAGCAAGAACATTTTCACATGGAGCAGATCTTAGTTTGATTGAAATCATGTTGTTAATAATGTCTCCTGTTGTTGACTTAATATCTAGATAACCTGTATCTCCACAAATAGCGTATTTTCCTTCATCAATATATTTTTTAACTTCATCATTTGTTAAAATACAATCAGCTAAGATTGTTTTATCTTGATGATATATTCCTACGTAAGATCTTCCACTTCTAGCATTCATTAAACATAATGATAATTCATTATCTTTCTTTTCTACTTCAAGAGAAGAAAGTAAATATAATGGAATATTCCTAGAATAAGCATATATTTTAGCAATAGTTAAAGATATACGAACACCAGTATAACTACCTGGACCCATTGTAGTAACAACTTCTTCTATTTCTTTTGGAGATACATTATTACGTTTTAATATCTTATCTATTTCAAGAATCATATATTCTGATTGACGTTGCCAAGCTTCGTAACTTATCTCATCGATCTTTACATCGTCTTTTACTAATCCTACAATAAGTTCTACATTAGAACTATCTAAATATAAACTATACATATAAGTTCTCCAATAATATAAATAACTGTTCATAAATGCTGTTAGAGCTACTAATAGTAAATAAACGAGTGTTATCACCTTTATTTAATATCTCAATATTAAGCGTATTACTTGGAAGTAATTTATTAATATATTGAGGCCATTCAACAACACATGCTCCATCTCCATCAATAAACTCTTCAAGTCCAATATCACTCATCGCATTTTCTAATCTATATGCATCAATATGATATAGATTAAGTTTCTTACCAAAATAACATTTAAGAATATTAAATGTTGGACTTATTACATTATCCTTAATTTGTAATCCTTGCGCAATTCCTTGTGTTAATGTTGTCTTTCCTGCACCAAGATCACCAGATAATAGTATTACACTTCCTTTTCTAAGGAAGGCGGAAATAGTAATGCCTAATTGAATAGTTTCATTTTTAGCATTAGTTTTTAATAAAATTTTGTACATAATTTGCCGTTAATAGTATAACATAATTGTTAGGAACAATATCAAAAAAATATGAAAAAAGTAGCTATCATCGGAGGCGGTCCAATCGGCCTTAAAACTTATATCGAATTATCAAAACTTAATCTAAAAGTTAACCTTTTTGAAGCAAATAAAATACTTGGTGGCCAACTAACTTCACTTTATCCTTTAAAACAAGTTAATGACCTAATTGACGTTCCTTCTTGCACGGCTCGTGAAGTCATTAACTCGTTAATCAAAAATATAAATCAAAACGATGTATTTTTAAACACCGAAATAACTAGCATTGACCAAATTAATGGTAAATTTAAACTCAATTTAAACGATGATTTTATTTTTGATTTCGTCGTTTTAGCAGAAGGAATCGGCTTTTCTAAACCTTGTAAAATTGGCGTTGCTAATGAAGAAAAGTGCTCTAATATCGTGTACACTGTTAAAGATTTTAATCTTTTTAAGGATAAAAAAGTTGTTATTTTAGGTGGTGGCGATACTGCTCTTGACTGGGCAAAACACTTAAATAATATTGCTTCTAGTTTGTCTCTTGTTCATCGTAGAAATGAATTTAGAGGAAATAAAAACACTATTAAAGATTGCAAAAATCTTTGTACTTACTTATCTTTTATTGTTAAAGAACTTATAGTTGAAGATGATATTTGTAAAGGTATTAAAATAGTAAATACGATTAATAATGATGATATACATATATTAGAATGTGACTATTTATTAGTAAGTTATGGTAACATTGCTTTCATAAATAAATTCATGTTTTGCGACAATAAAACAACTTTTGATGTTGAAAATCACTGCAGAACCTCAATAGATTGCATTTTTGCTGTTGGAGACAATGCTAATTATCAAGACAAAATAAAACGAATCCAACCTGGATTCGTTGAAGTAGATGAACTAGTTAAACTAATTAGAACTCTTCTCTAAAAAATCATAATAGTAATTAATAATCGCTCTATCATCAAATGGAAATTTTCTTTTAACCATCAATTCTTTAATATATGCAGATGTTTCTTTAATAATAAGATCAAGCTTTGGATCATAGTGCATTTTCTTTTTATGATTTGCGTATTCATTAAGATCTAATACCTTAATTTCGTTATCGAAATTAAGTTTTAAATCAACATCATAATCAACATATTTAATTGCATCTCCATCAAGAATACTAGGAGAAGCAAGATTTACATAATACCCAATATTTGGACTTTTTAACATCGCAATAACGTTAAACCATCTTTTTTTACTAAAGAATGTTATTGCTGGTTCTTTACTTACCCATTTTCTATTGTTATTTTCTGTAACAATTGCACGTTGAGAAGCAACAATAAAATAATCCTCATTGCTATCAATAAGAAATGAACTACGCCAAGTACGATGAATACTTCCATCGTTCTTAAAACATTTTATCGTGACAGCAATGGGATTAATAATCATTATTCTTTATTCTCTTCTTTTTTAGTTCCGTTTTTTTCAATCTTTTCTATAATACTTATTCCTTGAAGAATATATTGTTTTGTATTTTCAAAAGCTGCAGCATTAAATGCAGTATCAACAGGAATATTCATTTCTTTATCACTTAAATCAATACCAACAAATGTATTTCCTTTACTAACACTAATAAAGATATCAATGAGATTCTCATTAACTTTATATTTTGAAATTTCATTTAATACACTTTTTGTAATAAGTTTATTTGCTTTCTCATAGTTTGAGTAAATTACATATCCATCAGTTTCAGCAAGAACAGTAAGACCTTCAATATCATTTGGTCTAATATAATATTTACTTGTTCCTTTAACACTTATTAATATTCTTCCAGGAAAATCTAAAGCATTTTCAAAATGTAATACTTTTCCTAAAAATACTGGCTCTAATCTTTTAGGTCCTTGAACTTCAGCTGAAGCATCAAACAACATAAAAGGAACACCATTATGTTTAACATGAGTTACATTTCTACTTCCAACAGCTTTAATACCATTAAATACTCTTGAAGATTTAAATAATTCAGGATCAATCTTTCCTTTAGGATCGTTTTCAAGATCACTAAATGATTCATCCGAGAAGATAGTATTAATAATATGTTTATAATAAACTTGTACATAATCAATAGCTTTCTTATTTAAAAATCTTTTACTAAAGAAGTTATAACCTAATACAGCAGCAAGTAATAAAACAACCACTACTGTTCCTATAATGTTGAGATTGTTTTCTTTTGTACCTTTTCCAATAAGAAATATAAATACTAAAACAATCGAAACCAAAATGAGTGCAAGAATACCATAGTTAATATATTTCATTTTCTTAGCAAGACCAAGATAATGTAAACGTGCATCATCAACTACTTTAACGTATTCTGCAGCATTCTCATCAACAGTAGTTTCTTCACTATTAACTGCAAATCCTTCTTCATCTACTCTTTGCATATTTTTTATATCATTAGCATCACTATTTTCAGCAGTAATAACTGGCTCTTCAACTTTAACTTCATCATCTAAAATATTTTTTTCAAATTCCGTTTTTGCATTTTCTAAATCATTATTTTCGACAATGTCTTCTTTTCTTTTTAACATAATTTTTCCTCCACTTAATGCATGTTTATTTTACCACATTTTAATAAGCATTTTAAAAATAATATTTATTGTTATTTGTATCACCTTACTAAATCGATACTGTTTATATGTAAAATAAAAAGCACATTGGCTAAAGATTCATCTTTTCCAATGTGCTTATCGTATAAATTACTAAATATTATTTTGTTTCTGCGATTTCTTCAACAACAACTTTTTCAGTTAAATCACGCTTCATATCGGTAGTTGGGAATAATCTATTTAAAAAGAATAAAGGTTTTATATAAAATAAAACAGCAACAACTGCAGTTAATGCTCCAGTTGGCCAAATATAAATTGCGTTATATGCAAAAGCAGCAGTCCAAGTATAGTTATAGAATATTACACTATCAAATGAAGCGCCAAAGAATCTAATACCAGTAGCAACCATTACTAAGAATAGGATTAATGCTCCTCCAATAATAGTTGGTTTTCCTTTAGATATAACGTATTTTCTAACAAACGAAATAATAACAACTGAACCAAATGCAATTAAATATTCAAATGGAAAGGTATGTAATCCATATCCATCAAGAATACATGATATTAATCCATAACATAATCCTGATGCAAAAAATGTTTTAGATGGTGAATAACGTAATGCAATTATAACAAGTGGTACTATTTGTAAGTTAATTGATCCGCCCGTTGCTCCAAGTGGAACTTTTATATAATTTAATACGACGGCAATTGCAATTAACATTGCAGTTTCTGCAATGTCAGAAATTGAGAATTTATCATTTTGATAATCAGAGATAAACAATGCAATACCTGATAAGAAATAAAGAGCGCTTGCAATTGCTGCAAAATCTTGTAGCTTAACATACTCAAATCGTGGTCCGTCAATTCCTTGAATTAAAACTGATGGTAAAATAATAATTAAAATAGCTGATGCAAGTAAGAATAAAGCCGACATGCCTTTAATTGGTTTAAAGAAATGTGACATTGGAATACTTACTAATCCTAATAAAGGAAGTAAGAAGATAAAAAATGCAATCACATTAAATCCTAATAAACTGCTAGTTCCAAAGAATACCTCTATTCCTGTAACTATAATCTTTGTCCCTTCAAAATCTTTAATCTTAGCAAAAGCAAATAGAGATAGAATTATTCCTATAACTCCTGCTACTAATGCGACTACGTCTAGAATAATGGTCCTGTTTTCACTTATTACAGCAACCATTTTCTCTGTAAAAGTTTTTTCCTTGATAACTTTTTGTTCCATATTTCTCCTTCCGCTAGTATTACCTAGATCAAGTACGGTTTGATTGACTACAATCATCTCAGCCGAATATACTTCAGCACCCGGATATATCTTACACTTATTACTTCGTCCAATCAATCTCTTCTACATTAAACTTTTTAAGATATTCGTTACATCTTAAAAATATTTTAGAGTCAAACCATCCACCCCTATTTGCACTTAATGGAGAAGGATGGTTTGCTTCTAAAATAATATGTAATTTATTAGCAATATATGGTTTTACTTTTTTAGCTTCTCCGCCCCACAACATAAAAACAATTGGCTTATTAATACTTTCAATATAGCTGATAACATCTTTAAAAAATTCATCATATAATTTGTTTTTATGACTAAGTGGTTTTCCTTCTTCTACACTTAAATATTTATTTAAAAGTAAAACTCCTTGTTTAGCAAGATAAGTTAAGTCTCCATCATTTTTAGTCTTTACGTTATATTCGTTTTCAATTTCTTTATAGATATTTTTTAAGCTAGGAGGTAATTTTATTCCTTTATTTACGGAAAAAGCTAACCCATTTGCTTGATTTATTTCGTGATACGGATCTTGACCAATGATAACAACTTTTAAGTTTTCTTCTTTGCACAATAAAAAGCTTTTAAAGAGATCTTTAGAAGGTGGAAAAATGGTTTTTTCCGCATATTCCTTTTCAAGAAAACTTAAAAGTTCTTTAAAATATGATTTATTATTAATTTCACTTAAAAGACCTTTCCACAAAAAATAGTTAGGTTCTGCAGTGTAATTGTTCATTTTTTTAATTGTAAGAGATATAGAACTTCATAAAGAGTCTTAATTGCAAGATATGAAGTGATATCATTTGTATCTAATTTAGGAGAGACTTCAACAATATCAAATGTTCCTATATTTAAGTTTTTAAATAGACCAAGAATGATATCTAAGACTTCAAAATTAGTTAAACCAAATGGTTCAGGAGTCCCTGTTCCAGGTGCAAATGAAGGATCATTTGCATCGATATCATACGATAAATAGACAATATATTTTGGATTGCTGTATTTGCCTTTTAAATATTGAACAAGTCTATCAGGACCAAGCGTTTTAACATCTGTTGTTTTAAAAACATCAATTTCAGGATGATTTTGAAATAATAAAGCTTCTTGTTCTTCAACTCCTCTTATGCCAATAAGAGTAACGTTTTCATCTTTATATCCATAATCAAGTGATCTTTTATTTGGACAGGCATGAGAAAATTTATTGTCTTCATAAACATCACAAATATCAGGATGAGCATCAATATGAATAATTACAGGTTCTTTTCCAATTGATAAAGCATAATCATAAAAAGCTTGTTCAAGAGGAATAGAAATTGAATGATCTCCGCCTAGAACGATATTAAACTTTTTATTGTTGTATAGATTATTTGCCTTTTCTTTAATTTTTGAAAAATCTTCATCTAAAATATTTCCGTTATCAAAAAGTTTTATCTTATTGATAATGTAGCCTTCCATTGAAAGTGGTGGAATCATTACACTTAATTCTCTTATATGATCAGGTGCAAGAGAAGCGCCTTTTCCAATTGATGCATTTTTATCAAATGGAATGCCAGTAATAGTAACGTCTGCTGCTGATAAATCTGTAGTTAATAAACCTCTAAAATTTGTTTCGTTCATATTTATTTAACCCTCTTTCTAGCTAAAATTGAACCAAATAAGTAAAATATTCCAGTTGTAAGATCAAGAATAGCAAATAATAACCAAGTAGAATCTCCTGGCATATTAGCACCATAAAAGTAAAAATTAAAACCACTAAAAGCGATTATTATACAACCATATATTATTAGATATCTACCTGAGTTATTTTTAAAAACTGTATATAAGGCGATTGCTCCAGCAAAAAACATAAATATAATAGCAAGACAATTAACTACGCACGGAAACAAATTAAATGTCTCCCTAATATAAAAAGATCCTAGAAACATTGATTCAACTGTAAGTATAATTCCGAGAATGATTCCAGCGATAAAAATAATCATTCTTCCAAATGTATGTAGCATTTTATTCTCCCCATCTATGTGGTAATAATTCGTCAAGAGTATATACTCTATCACTTAATTTTATTAAAGCATTTATATTATCATGGTCTATTTGAACCATAAATTCTCTGCATCTTCCACATGGTGGAACAATATCATGTTTTTCACTTACTGCAACAAGACGAACAATTCTTGTTTCTCCTGCAGTAATCATAGATCCAATAGCGTTAGCTTCAGCGCAAAATCCCATTGAACATGCTGTGTCAATGTTTACTCCAGTAAAAATATGGCCGTCTATTGTTTCCAATGCACAGCCAACTTGTCCTACTATTGTATTTTTAGATAATTCTCTAGTGTTTAATATGCTTTTAGCAATATCGTATAATTCTTCAAAGGTCATAACTTTCCCCGTGCGTTATTCTAACATATTTATATATTATATTCAAATATTACTATATAAATGCATGTCAATAGACGAAAAACCGCTCCAATATAATTTCAACCAATATAAAACTAGAATTTTGTGACATCCAAATAGGAAAAAGTTATATCAGATTCAACCTCTGTTCCGATTTTACTTTTGTTAATTATTGTTTTAATTTCTTCATAATTAGAATAGTTGCTATAAAGTATATCAACTATTTTAATGCAGTCTTTTCCTTTGTAATTAATTATAGGTAATGCGTGAGAATTAAAATCATAATAGAACCCATTTTCTCCACAAGTTAAAAAGGAATTCTCTAATTTTAAGTGTGAGTCTTCGCCAGGAGCATCAACATATGAAAATTTACCAATAGCATTTTTTTCATATGTATTTAAATCTTTATGAACAATACCATTTGTAGTTGCAGCATAAGTTGAGTTGCCTATTATTTTTTTAGTTATTGTTTTATCATTTTTAGTTACTATTACATCTCTTGTCGTGCATATTTTACCTAAAGTGTATTCTCCTGTTTGAAACGGGAGCGACTCTATTGTTTTTGCATTTACATACTTGATAGTATTTTTCTTTTCTAATATATCTAAAGAATTTGAGGCACTTTCAGTTAATTTTTCGTAAAAAACTAGTCTGTCACCTGAACTGCTCTCGTTTAATTTTGAAAGCATTTTTTCTACATAAGATGTTTTAAAATACACTCCAAGTAATTCTTTGTCGTATGTTTTAAATTCTAAGATAACTTGATCTTTAGATTTTTCAAAATAATAATTCTTACCATCTTTTTCATTCCACCAGTTTGTTTCAAAATTTCTTTTATATTTAAATTCACTGTTTAATGTAGCAGTTAAATTTGAATCAATAAGATCACTTCCGTTTCCACAAGAAAATAGCAAAGTACTTAATAAACAAACAGTGGATAAATATTTTATTTTCATGATTAATTCCTTTATGCCTTTACTAGATAAAATTTTACTCTTAACAAATAAAAAAAGATAAATAAGTAAGCAACAGACTATTTAATTGCTACTTATATATCTTTTAATTTTACAACAAATAAACTAAAAAACAACTTTTAATACCTTTTAAAATTGTTATCGATTAATATTAGATAACCGCTTATTACTTTAACAAATCTTATTAATTAGGAACAATAATTTCATCATAACAGTAGTTAGAAAATTTAAAATCATAATCACGAGTATTCATAACTTTTAATTTTTCTTTTACATATGTTTTTTCAATATCTGTTCTTTTAATCTTAATATTAACTTCGTCTTTACCATAATCTTGATATTCGTAATAATAAGATATAAAACTTTCTGTAGTAACTATTTCATGTGCTTCATTTTCTGGTTTACTGAATTTTGCACAAAACGATAATGTTCTTTCAGATCCTGCACTAGAAACCTCATATGCAGAATTAATATTAAAGTTCTTAATTACATTCATAAAGTACTCATTAGAAGCATCATATGTTGTCATTTCTTTTTCAATTACACTAGGTATATTAATAGGAAATATTGATGCAAACATATTTAATTTAAATGAAGCAAAGAAACGATAATCATCCGGTGTTGTAATATCTTGTAGAGGCTTCCCATCAGCATCAAATATTTTCATTAATACTTTATTATCGCTTACATAATAGTAAATAGAACTACCGTCATCTAATTCTTTTTTAGCTTTTTGATTATCAAAAGACCATGTTGAATCATCTGTTTTAACAGTAAAAACATTCATTTTATTTTCCATAATATGATTATAGATAAAATCAAATCTCTCTTTTGATAAATCGCTTACGTTATTGCATGAAGTGAGCAATAACATTGGAATAAATGCTAGACTAAAACACTTTTTCATAATTTTAGCTCCTTTTCTATATTATAAAACATTATAAAAAAAACTCAATGTCTTTTGAATTTCTTGTCATTTATCAATATTTATATCAAAATAACTATAAATTTTAATAAAAAAAACTCAATCTCATTCAAAAACTTTGAATTAAGTCCTGAATTTTCCTTGATTTTCCTCATTTTAGAGCAAAAAAGGAAAAAAATTAGTTTTTGCTAAGAAAAACTAATTTTTATTTTTTTTGCAGAAGAAACAATTTATATATTTCTAATCGCTTTTATTTAATTTAACTATTATTTTTTATCTATATCTTCAACAGCACTAATGGCACTTTCAATGGTTTTTTCTAGTGCTTCATGACCGTATTTATCTACTTCGGATTTATCTCTTACTTCATGAGTTAAGCAGCATGGTCCCCCAATACAGCCACCATTACAAGCCATTCCTTCAATAAAGTTACCATCTAGTTTTCCAGCTTTAAACTTATTAAGAGCTAACTTACATTCATCAATTCCACTGCAAACTACAGGTTTAACTTCAAAGTCTGATCCTTGTTCTTTAAGTGCTTCAACAACTGAATCACTTAATCCACCAGTTCTTGCAAATATTCGCCCAAAATAAGAAGCGTTATCAAGTAAATCTAACTTTAAAGAACTAATATCTAAGTCTTTAGCATCAAAAAGAGCTTGGACTTCTTCAAAAGTAAGGGTAGCATCAACATATTCTCCTACTTTCTCATCTTTTATTTCTTGTTTCTTTGCCGTACATGGTCCAATAAATACTACTTTACTAGTTGGATCAACTGATTTTACATAGCGAGATATCTCAGCCATTGGAGAAAGATTACTAGATATATTACCTACTAAACTAGGATACATCTTTTTAATATAGGAAACAAAAGCAGGACAGCAAGAAGAAGTTAATATTCCTTTTTCTTCTAATTCTTTAGCTTCTTTATACGCAACCATATCTGCTCCAAGTGCAGCTTCTACTACTGTATGAAATCCAAGTAATTTCAATCCTGAAATTACTTGCCCTAATTTAGCATAATAAAACTGTGATGAAATAGAAGGAGCAACGATTGCATAAACTTTATATTTAGTATTGTTTTCACTCTCTTTAAAGTATTTTATTACTTCAGTAATATATGATTCATCATTAATTGCACCAAATGGACACATATATACACATTTACCACATTGAACACATTTATCATCATTAATAACTGCTGCTCCATTTATATCTGGAGATATAGCCTTTACGGGACAAGCTGCCTCACACGGTCTAACTCTATTAGTAATAGCGTTATATGGGCAATTCTTTGCACATAATCCACAATTTACACATTTAGTTTTATCAATATGAGCGTGACGCGTTACTTCATCAAAATAGATTGCTTTTTTAAAACAAACTGTTTCACATCTATGTGCGATGCATCCACGACATGCGTCACCGACAAAATATCCTCCTAAAGGACAGTCTTCGCAAGCAATCGAAATAACATGAATTACATTTTCACTTTCTTTTGGTTTTTTTACTGCTAAAGCAACTCGATCCGCAGCAATTGCTCTTTCTTTATAAATACAACATCTCATTGTTGGTTTTGGACCTGGAACAATAATTTTTGGTATTTCATTCATTTTTTCTACTAACTTATCTTCATAAGCAAGTTTTGCTACTTCTTTTAAGACTCTATATTTAAGTTCTTGTACTTTGGTATCAAATTTATACATAATTTACCTTCCTTTTTAAAAATAATTAATAGTAACTCGTTTACCAATTTCTCTAAGTTTAGATGCTAACTCTTCTATAATACGCATCTTTATATTAAATGAAATAGGAAGATTAGGATTTTGATGAGCAGGATTTATTGCTGTTCCTACAAAGAAAGAAATATCTGTTGCTTCTTCAAGTAAACATCTTGTAATAAGACTTGCTCCATCATTATCATAAAGCCAATCATAAAACTTCTCATTATTATATAAGAATGAAGAAGCATATTCGACTACTTTTGATAAAGTAATAACTCCTTCCGTAACTAAATCACAACCTTCAATTTTAGCCATCGGTGGAATATCATTTTTAACATACATATCTAGTTCTGCCGAAATAGGTTTTTGGAGATATCTTGAGATAATATTGCAGGTTGTGCCGCCGGAAACAATGTGTTTTCCTGGTGAAGTAAAGAATGCTTCACACATTTTAGCATCATCTTCTGCGTTTCGAGGTGGACCAAATACAAGATTTACATCATTTTTCTTACGAGCTTTAATAACTAAAACCGTTGTATCATCTCCTGGTTTTTCTTCGTATAATTGGTTACATTTATCACTTAATATTGTACATAAAGTTTTTGCAGAATAAGAGTGATCGTACATATTTTGCATAAACTCTGCGATTTCATTACGTTCCCGACCAAAATTTAGTTCTGCACCAATTCCAGCATGCACCGCACCATCGCTAAAGAAAATAAGAGTATCATTTTCTTCAACATTAATAGTAGATTTTGTAATTAATTTTCCTTCAATTGTTAATGTTTCACAAACTGGTTCAAATAAAACTCCATTACGTAACATTACAAAGTGAGGATTATCATATTCATATATTTCAATAACATTATTTTTAATAACTTTAGCAATTGAGAAGGTTGAATAAGCTACTCCTCTAAGTTTACATACTGGAAGAGTAGAAGCAATTGTTGCAACACAATCTTCAATATATGCTCCATTTGCCATCATAGTTGAAATGATTTTAGAAGTTAAAATTGAAAGAATATTAGCTTTAACTCCGGATCCTAATCCATCTGCTAAAACAACAGCAAAAGTACCATGTTTAAAATCTGATACTCTTTCAACATGATCTCCACAAAGTTCTTCACCATAATGATTTATTGATTTATAACCAACATCATATGTAATATTATTTGCCATTTTCAAGTGAGTCCTTTAAATTAATTAAAGCAACTTTCGTCTCAGCAGTAGATTCTCCTAATAAAGAAGCAATTTCTTGAACTGCTGTCATTTGTTTTTGTACAACATTATTAGTAATCTCAATTGTTCTTTGAATCATTAAATCTTTTTCAGTTTTTTCATTAGTTTCTTCAGTAATATCTCTTACTAATAAGATAATAATATGATGATCTTCATCATAACTTACACTCATTTCAACATATTTATTTTGTCTATCTAAATGCATCTTTCTTGCTTTTATTTGTCTTTTTTCATTTAAAACAGTTGCAAATAAACCAGGATTTATAAATTCACTTATATCTTTACCAACTAAACGTTGTTGTGAACTTACACAAAAAATATCACACATGGCTTTATTTGCTAACTCAATATGAAGTTTTTCATTTAATACTAAAATTCCGTTTGGAGTAATCTTAATAATGTTATCAGAGAAAGATTGAGCTTTTTCTTGTAAAAATGGTAAACACATTTCAATCATAGCTTTGCCTTGAAATATAGCTACAGCCTTATCTCTACATGTTGGATATCCACAAGATCCACAATTTAATTCTTTCTCTTTTGTAATTTTACCCATTCTTTGTAAAATATCTTCAATATCTTTTTCACTAGGAATAGATTTATGTGTTCCTAGATATTTAAATTCTTTTTTCGTCTCAACTGCATCTTTATCTATCAAATAGTCTGCAGAACCTGCATATTTTGATATTCTAATAAAATCTTTAATTGGAGCTTGGTGTTCCTTAATAATTGATGGTCCATTAATACAGCTTCCGGCACAAGATGACATTTCAATGAAAACATTATGAAGTAGATTATGTGTAATGTCATCTAGTGCCTTCATGCAGTTTTCCATTCCATCGATTGCCATATATGTAAATTCGCTATTATTACAAGCCATTGTTTTAAGAATTCCACCCGTCGTTGGAAATAATCTTGTTTTTGATCTTTCTAATTTATCTTCAGAAATCTCTGCTAACTTAATATTATCTTCTTTAAACCATGAATCAAGTTCTTCAAAAGTTAGAACTACATCTATGTTAGTTTTAACTTTTTCAATCTCATCTTTTTTAGAAATACATGGTCCAATAAAAACAATAAAAGCATCAGGATTTTCTTTTGCAATTAAATCTCCTGATACTTGCATTGGAGATTTTACTTCTGCTAAATATTTCACTAATTCTGGATAATATTTTTCAATAAGAAGGATAACACTATGGCAGCACGTTGAAATCAAAATATCATGCTCATTAGAATTAACTAATTCATCATATTTATCTTTAACAACTTTAGCTCCAACTGATGTTTCAACAACATCAGCAAAACCTAAGCTTTTTAATGTAGAAGTAATTGAGGTAAGATTACTATTTTCGTAGTTTGCTACAAATGATGGAGCTAAAGTTGCGATAACTTTTTTTCCCTCAGCAATAGCTTTGCGAACTAATCCGACATCATTTCTAATAGCTTTGGCATCTTGTGGACAAATTGCAAAACACATACCACAAAGAATGCATTCATCCTTAATAATATGAGCTTGATTTTCCTCAAATCTAATAGATTTAACAGGACAGTGTCTAATACACTTATAACAATTCTTACAATTCGACTTTTTTAGTCCTAAAATGTTTTCCATAAATACCTTCCTATTATGCAAAAATAATGAAGTTTTGCAGCGTTATTGATTTATTTGTGACAAAATTTTTTCATTATAGAACTGTTCAAAGTTCTCTTTTTTGATTCCAGTAATAACCTCGTCGTTAACTTTAACATTAACTCCTTCGGAGGTACATTTGCCTAAGCAAAATGTACCTCTTAAAGTTACTTTTTCAGTTAAATTGTCTTTTTCTAAATGTTCTTTTAATAAATCGATAATTTCATGGCTTCCCTTTAAGTGGCAAGATGAACCAACACAAATGTATATTTCCATAATTTCTCCTTTTGTTTATTTGTTACCGTGATATGCGTCTTTCATAATCTTAATCATGTCTTCAACCATTGGAACACGTGGGTTAGCAGGTGTGCATTGATCTTCATAAGCAAGATAAGCGACTTGTTCAATATTTTTCATATAATCTGCTTCATCTGGATAATATGCATCAAAGTGCATTGTTAATCCGACTTCTTCTCCAAGTTTAGTAACAGCATCTGCTAAAGCAATTGGAGCATCAGCAAGAGACTTATAAGGAATACCAACAACACGGCAGATTTCAGCAAATTTTTCAGATGCTTCATAATGATTATATTTTGGCCAGACACTTACCTTTCCTGGTATGATTTGTCCATTATATCTAATTACGTAAGGTAATAAAATAGCGTTTAATAAGCCATGAGGTAAGTGTAATTGAGCACCTAACTTATGTGCCATAGCATGGCACATTCCTAAGAAAGCGTTAGCAAATGCCATTCCTGCAATAGTTGCAGCATTGTGCATTTTTTCTCTTGCTTCTGGATCATTAGCTCCGTTTTTATAAGAACGACCAAGGAATTTAAAGACTAATTTAATTGATTCAAGTGCAAGTCCATCAGTAAAGTCACTTGCAAGAACTGAAGTATAAGCTTCAATTGCGTGAGTAAGAACATCCATTCCGGTATCAGCTGTTACTTTTGCAGGAAGATTAGTTGTAAATTCTGGATCAACAATAGCAACAGTTGGAGTAAGACTATAATCAGTTAAAGGATATTTTTTGCAATTTGCTTTATCGGAGATAACAGCAAATGGCGTAACCTCACTTCCAGTACCAGAGGTAGTTGGAATACAAATTAATTTAGATTTTCTTCCTAATTCTGGATATTTAAATGCTCTTTTACGAATATCCATGAATTTTTGTTTTAAGTCATCAAAGTTAACTTCTGGATGTTCGTAGAATAACCACATTCCTTTAGCAGCATCCATGGCGGATCCTCCACCTAAAGCAATAATAGTATCTGGTCTAAATGATTCCATTAATTGAACGCCACGTCTAACTGTTGATATATCAGGATCTGGTTCAACGTCACAGAACAACTGTATTTTTACAGCATTTCTTCTTAAGTTTAATTGATCTGTAATCTTATTAACGAATCCAAGATCAACCATCATTCTATCTGTTACGATAAATACTTTTTCAACATCTCTACATGTTCTTAAATATTCAATTGAATTTCTTTCAAAGTAAATTTTTGATGGAACCTTAAACCATTGCATTGTATTTCTCCTTTTACCAATTCTTTTAATGTTCATTAAATTATATACGCTTACATTTCCTGATACTGAGTTATGACCATATGATCCACATCCAAGTGTCATAGAAGGAGCAAATGAGTTATAAATATTTCCAATACCACCAAATGTTGTTGGTGAATTCCAAATAATTCTACAAGCTTTTACTCTTAAACCATATTCTTCAGCAAGTTCTTTTGAGGCAGTATGGATTGCTCCACTATGTCCAAGTCCATTAAGTTCAACCATTTGTTCAGAATATTTCATTCCTTCTTCAGTTGAATTGGATTTAATAATTGCTAAAACTGGTGATAATTTTTCTCTTGTTAATGGTTCGTTAAGTCCAATTTCTTTAACTTCAGCAGCTAAAATAATTGTATTTTCTGGGACTTCAAATCCGGCTTGTTCAGCAATCCATGATGCTTTTTTACCAACAACATTAGCATTAACTGTTCCAGCGTGAACTCCTGCTTCAAATGCAACATAACCAAACATAAATTTCTCTAATTTAGCTTTTTCTTCAGCGTTAACAAAATAAACTCCATAAAGTTTAAATTGAGAAATACACTCTTTATATATTTCCTTATCTATAACTGCTGCTTGTTCTGAGGCACAAACCATTCCGTTGTCAAAGGCTTTTGACATAACAATATCGTTACATGCTTGTTTAACATCAGCTGATTTTTCAATATAAGTAGGAACATTTCCGGCTCCAACGCCAAGTGCAGGTTTTCCACAACTATAAGCTGCTTTAACCATGGCGTTGCCGCCGGTAGCAAGAATTGTTGCAACTCCTGGATGATTCATTAATAAAGATGTTGCTTCCATTGATGGTTTTTCAACCCATTGAATACAATTCTTTGGTGCTCCTGCTGCAATAGCAGCATCAAGCATTACTTGAGCAGCCATTTTAGAACATTGTTGAGCATTAGGATGGAAAGCAAAAATAATAGGATTTCTAGTTTTAATACAAATTAATGCTTTAAAAATAACAGTTGAAGTAGGATTTGTAACTGGAGTAATTCCACATACAACACCGACTGGATCTGCGATCTCGACTATTCCAGTTACAGGATTATCATCGATAATCCCAACTGTTTTGATATGTCTCATGTAATTAACAACGTATTCACAAGCAAATAAGTTTTTAGTTGCTTTATCTTCAAATACGCCACGTCCTGTTTCATCTACTGCAGCTTTAGCAAGAACTCCATGTTTATCTAATGCAGCAACGCTACATTTTGCAACGATGAAGTCAATTTGTTCTTGATTAAGTTCGCTATATTCTTCAAGAGCGTTTAATCCATTTTCAACAAGTGTGTTAATAGTTTTTACTGTCTCTTCGTTTGGTGTTTGAACTGATTCATTCTTTTTTTCGGACATATTTAATGTTCTCCTTTTTATTTCAGATTATTAAGATAAAGTTGATGTGATAATACTGCAAGTGAACTTGCCATATTAACATTAGCGACAATAATACTAGGATCAAGATTAAGATTAATTGGAGCAAAATTCCATATTGCTTTTATTCCAGCTTGTACCAGTTTTTCCGCTACGCTTTGTGCAGCGTGGCTTGGAACTGTAATAATTCCGATTTCCGCATGTTTGTCTTTGATAATATTGTCTAATAAACTCATTGAGTAGACATTAATACCACAGACATCTATTTCTCGACATCGCGGATCAGAATCGAAAGCTGCAATAATGTTTAATCCATATTCACTAAATCCATCATAATTTAGAAGTGCTTTTCCAAGATGTCCTGTTCCTATTAATACAGCATTAATTTGACAGCCTGCTCCTAGAAATTTTTCTAGATCTTTAACTAATAAAACTACACTTCTACCTTTTCTTGGCATTCCTTTCTCAGAAGAAATAGCCGCAATATCTTTTTTAACCACTTCGGCATTAATATTCAATCCAGTAGCAATACTTTGGGTTGATACTAATGTAAGATCATCATAATCAAGTGATTTAAGATAATTAAGGTATAAAGGAAGTCTTGTTATACAGTTATGAGATAGTAAATCTTTCTTTTCCATTATCTTTGTCCTTTCAAGTTATTCGGTATCTTAATACCGATTAAATTATATAATAACTAAAAAAGATTTTCAACAAAAAAAGTAAAAATTTGAAACAATTTTTCGTTACAACGACTTTATCAATAAAAAATATAGATTAATCGGTAAAAAATACCAATTAATCTATATTTTTGACTTTTTCAATTACGTATTTAGCAAAAATCTCTGGTATATTAATATTATTTATTTTATCTATTTCTTTAAAGAAAGCATTTGAATTTACTTCTAATAAGACTGGTTCCCCAAGACTATTGATAACAAAATCAATTCCACAGTAATCTAATCCTAATATTTTAGAAGCTTTAATAGCAATCTCTTTCATTCTTGTATCAGGAATATAGGTTTCTCCTTTACCTCCAGATCCAATATTTGCAACAAAATTACTATCATTGCTTCTTTTCATTGCAGATACTACTTTGTTTCCAATTAATATTAATCGATAATCAACTCCAATTGATTCACTGATAAATTCTTGATATAAATGTGGAACATAACGTAACTTATTTTCTAATAACATTAATTCTTCTTTATTTTTAACAAGATATACTTGTTTACCAAGTGAACCAAAGTTTTCTTTAATGATAAAAGGAAAATTAAAGGCTTTTAAGACACTTGCTATAACGGGCTCTATATTATTGTGGTACTCGTAACATAATGGATAAGAGATAGTTCTAGGCATCTTTATACCGTTATTAGCAAGTAATATATGAGTAAGCATCTTATCATCACACGCTTCAACACTAGAACTAGAATTAATTAGTGAACAACCGACTTTTTCAAGCATTTTACCAATGTATTTATCTTTGTCAAAATACAAGATAAAATCGTATTCGTTAAATCTTTTAGCAATATCTCCATCATTATTTATATATACTAATAACTCACTATTAGTCTTATGAATAAGATCCACACCTAAAAGATTAAACTCTTTAATAAATGAGTTACTTTGAAATTCTATATGTTCATTTATAGCAAATGCATTAGTAAGTAATAGGCCTTTCATATCTTATTTATTATATATCAACCACTAAATAAAAAATACATAATTAGAATAACAAATAATAAGATAAATTATTAAATAGTGATAGTCTCTCTTTTGAAGAATAATATTATTGGTTTAATGCCTATTC
Source organism: Bacilli bacterium (assembly GCA_036657515.1). Classification (GTDB taxonomy): domain Bacteria; phylum Bacillota_I; class Bacilli_A; order RFN20; family CAG-826; genus Alectryobacillus. The sequence goes on along the minus strand of JAVXGI010000003.1, from coordinate 9,588 downwards.
AGTTGTCAAATAAATAAGTTAAGCCTATAATTTTATTAGAGGTATCTACTTATGAAAAATCCTTTTAAAATAAAATTTTATATTTTATTTGCAATTACTTTGTCACTTTCATCATGTGGACCTATAATATTTAAACCAATCGATGATGTAACGCCATCTGTTTTTGAGAATTTTACAATGTTAAGATCTTATTATAATAAGTATATTCTTCCAACCAACCCAAAAGCCGAAGTTGAAGATACAGAGTATTCAAAATTTATTTCAAGAATTCAATCCGAAGATAAAGATACCTGTTTTTTTGTAGCGTGGGAAATTGATAAAACTACTAAGAATTGGAATTTAGAATTCGCTACTTTTACTTATTCTTTTAAATATAAAATTAAATTTTTGTTATATAAATTTGATGACGATATTTTTTATACTCCACTTGAATCTTATGAAAAAGGTTTGTTAAATAATGGAGATTTATTCTCAGCTTTTAATAAGATGCCCGAATTAATTTCCTACTCAAAAATATATAAGGAAAGTACAAAATGAAAAAGAAACTTGGTTTAAAAATAACCCTCTTAGTACTCTTGATAATTCTTTTTGCACTATCAACCTTTTGTCTTGTTCCGATGATTCATTACGTTGTTACTTTTTCACCTATGAATTCTTTTATGAGACTACCTGATGCAATAATAACAGTAATCATCTTAACAATTTTATCTATATCTAGTTTAATCGGAATTATAATTGTTATTATTAAAATATATAAACAAACAAAAAGGTAATCCCGTTAATAAAAATAACTTTAAAGAAAAAACGAACCCATCTAATGAGTTCGTTTTATTATTTATTGGTGCTGGTAACAAGACTTGAACTTGCACGGGATTACCCACTAGATTCTAAGTCTAGCGCGTCTACCATTCCGCCATACCAGCGACTTAAATAATATACCACAATTAATAATATATTTACATTCATTTGTATTAACATTCTAATTATTTATAATAATAAAGAGGTAACAATATGTTTAATAAATACTTAACAAAGCAAATTCTAGATCTTAAAGAAAAAATGAGAATCCATGATGAACCATTTATAAAGTCTCAATCTAACGTTAAAGATATTGATGTCTTTCCTGAAACGTTTTCTACCACTTCAACTCTTCTTAAACAAAACTTCTATATTAATAGAAACAAAGAAGATTTAAAGCCTCTTCTTATCGTGCTTCATGGTGGAGCATGGATTTATGGAGATGAAAATCTTAATGGATTATACGCAATGGATTTTGCACGAAGAGGCTATCTTGTAGTTTCTATTAATTATAGATTAATTCCAGAAGTAGGAATTAGTGAAATGGTGCAAGATGTCTTTGCTTCTATTTCAAACATTGTTAAATTAAATAACAAATATTCATATGATAAAAATAATATTACATTAGCAGGAAATAGTGCTGGTGGACATCTTGCACTATTATTTGATATTATTAATGAAAATAATGAACTTCAAGCTTTATATAAAGTAAAACATATTGATATTAAGATTAAAAATCTTATATTAAATCATCCAGCTCCATTTGTTCGTGATATGAAAATTATGTTACATCATAATATCTTAAATAAAATAGCTGTTAATAAGTTTAATAACTTAATGATTAATAAGAATAAATCAATAAAGAATGCTTATTCTTTTGAAGATATATCATCTTTAATGAATAAAGTAACTAATATATTAATAGTAACAAGTAAGGGTGATAGCGTAGTAGGTGAGCAAGCATTTAAATTAAAAGAATTATTCATTAAAGATGATATATCTTTTTCGTTTTATTATGAATCATCACCTGATGCAATACATGTTTTTAATGTAACTGCTCCTAACAAAAAAGAATCAATTAAATGTAATGATGAAATAGATAAATTTATTAAGAATGCGAAATAGAATAATAAATAAGTTAATATGTCTTTTTACTATTAAAAATGAAATAACCATTAGTCATACTTAACTCATAAAATTTAGAAAGATAGTTTACAGTATTATTTTTATGTGTCTAATCTGATACTTTCACAGCACATGTATCTTTTATGTTTTTAGTTAAAAGAGTTTTTTATTAAAAAGAACTAAAAAAATTAAGGCTTGCTCATTCAAGTTGTTGGAATTTCAAAATCTTTTCTATGCAAAACAGGTCTATAAACTTCTACTACTTCATTATTTTTAAGTGTATAAATAGCAAAGTATACTACATTAATATTCTCAGGAAACATATCAGTAAACACTTTTTTAACCCACTCTATATGATCATCATTGAATTCTTCGCCATCCTCGCCGTCAAAATGTTCAAACATAGTTAATTCACTTTCGGCCACAAGATAAAAAATAGTGCCTTCATCACCTGGAGAATACCTTGATGCAGTTAAGCATAAATACTTATCTTTTTTACTGTAAAACTTAATAACAAGCATTGGAAAAAGATGTTCTATTTTTCTTAATTCTGTGCTATATACTAAGTCGCCATATTTAAATTTCATAAAACTACCTCCAATAGTTAATTTTGAGGACTCAATGGATGAACTTGCTCAAGTTGTCGAAATTTCAAAATCTTTTCTATGCAAAACAGGTCTATAAACTTCTACTACTTCATTATTTTTAAGTGTATAAATAGCAAAGTATACTACATTAATATTCTCAGGAAACATATCAGTAAACACTTTTTTAACCCACTCTATGTATTCATTATTGTATTCTTCGCCATTCTTACACAAATGACAAAATAATAATGTATGAAAAAGCAAAAATAAATATGCTGGTTTAGAATCATCTTTAATAAGCAACTATTTTATTGGACAACTTTTGATATTTTGAATCATTTGTTATTTGAATTTTCACGTTTTCTAAGTATTTCTCGTGCATCCTCTACAAATTCCCAATCTTCATAGTCTTCGATAGAATTATATTTACATTTATAAATTTGTGACTCTTTGACATATTGTCTGTTGCTTAGTGTGCCACATCCGCAATCACAGCCAACAAATTCAATTACATACTCATAATTTAATTCTAATAACTCAGCTCTTTTTCTATCACTAATATACGTAAGTTTAGGATCCTCAACATAACCAACAATCATTTCTATAACATCTTCTTCATTCCAACTAGGGTCTCTTTCCTTTAGGATTACTGCGTCTCCTATTTTAAATTTATGTTCTTTAACATCCATATTCTTCTCCTTTTAAATTTTCGTAATAATAAGTATTATGCTTAAATCTTTTAATAATTAATCGTATTAATGATATTGAAACTTATGTAGATCTATATTTTCTTTTTTGAAATTTAACCTGTATATCTTTTGTAAGTTCAAAATATTCATTCGCAGTATAATCATATATTCATGTTTTTTTTAACATAGTCGATAACAATTTATACACCATAATTGAATTCGTTGTATTTCTCATTTTTCTTGATGTACACTACCACATATGTTTAAACTATATTTAATTATGGATTTTTTGGAAAAGTTTGTGTCTCAATTTGTCCATCAATAGATTTAAGATACATAAGGCCAAAGAATGAATGAGCTTTATGAAGTAAATCTCCGTGTAAATCGTTATATTCCTTTTGATTAGTCTCACTATTTAATTTTACTCCATAAATATGATAGTGATTCCATCCATTTAGTGCTGTATCATTTATTAAAAAATTATGATACATAATTGTATATTCAGTGGGATTATATTGTATTTTCGTACTTCCATTAAGCATAAGACGCCTTGCATTATCATTGTACCAAGTATATGTACTTATACCGTAATCATAAAGATTAAATGATGTTACAAAATCCTCATCATAGTATCCATCAGTGGTCCAATAATTAACATACATCCCATTATCAATTGGATTGACTTTCTTTCTAACATTTTTCATTAAAAATATTCTTTTTTTATCTCTTCTTAACGATTCTGTCAATGCAATAGCGCTCTCTTTTTCAACAGTTTTTGATTTCCATACCAATTCTTTATTTCCTATGTGATCTCTTCCAGCAATTGTTGATTCAATTCCTTTTGCGATTGCATCAGCAAAAAATGAAGTTATTAAAGCAGCAAAGCTTGCAAATTGTTCCAAAAACCATGATTTAATTTGTTCCATCGCGTCGCAAATAGCTTCCCAATTTTGAACAATAATTACCACTAAAGCAATTAAAGCTCCAGTGACTATTGCAATAGCAAGTATCCAACCAATAAATGGAATCCAGCTTGTAGAAAGACCTGCAGTAATTGTTGAAATACAGGCGGTAAAAGCTGTAATTGCAGTCTGTCCTAAACCGGCCATAGTTAAAATCGAAACTATCGCTGAAGTTCCAGCAACAACCGCTCTAGTCGAAACATCGCCTACATTGATTGCAGGATTTAAAGGAGTAACAGGATTAATCGGTTGAATAGGACAAATATTATGGCTATATTTTAAGGTTGGCGTTAAATTTTCGTATTTAACGCAATTTAAAGCAACATATCTATCAAAATTAAAATCTTGATGTCTAAGTTCTTCATACTTAACTAGATCTTCTGTAGATAAACTATTTTCAAGTTTTGTTTGATATCCTAACATCACATCACTGTAATTTGGTGCAATATAAGATAAATTAAAGTTTGGAAGTTCTATTTCGTCCTTTTCGCTAACATTCAAACCAGTTATATTAATATATTCTGCAAATTGTTTTTTGTATTCATTAATTGAATTATCGAAAATAAAATCAGGATTATTAATATCTTCTTCATTAGAAACGTTAATTGCTCTTTTTACTTCTGTAAGTAAATTTTTCTCAACTTTCTCATATTCATTTGAAGAAGCAATCGGTCTACATACTGTAATAAATGTAAATGCTAAACAAGTTAGAAACAATAATTTTTTCTTAAATCCCATATTTTTCTCCTTTTAATTGAAAAATATATTATTTGAAAATAGAGCCGTTATTTAATTACAAGCCAATATTTTCAAATAATAAAATGTCTTCTTTAAAATATTATAGAATGTGTTTTAAATATGTCAATACGTATAATTTCGTTATTTAATTGAGGTGAGGTTAGACAACAATTTCATTACAAATTAAATAAGAATCAAACCATAAAATGTGAAACAGATGTAAATTACAAAATTATAAAGTAAAAAAGTTGTTTTCATGCTTTTTTTGAAAAACATGCATTATTATATTTTATTTGAACATAAATACCTTTTATGTTTTTAGTTTAAAGTGTTTTTTGCTATAGATAAGACCTAAAAAAACAGGTTCGCTATTAAATTTGTTATGAGAAAAATAAAAAATAGCAAAACTGACGCTTTACATTAAAGTTTGCTCATTCAAGTGGTTAGAATTTCAAAATCTTTTTTATGCAAAACAGGTCTATAAACTTCTACTACTTCATTATTTTTAAGTGTATAAATAGCAAAGTATACTACATTAATATTCTCAGGAAACATATCAGTAAACACTTTTTTAACCCACTCTATGTATTCATTATTGTATTCTTCGCCATTCTTACACAAATGACAAAATAATAATGTATGAAAAAGCAAAAATAAATATGCTGGTTTAGAATCATCTTTAATAAGCAACTATTTTATTGGACAACTTTTGATATTTTGAATCATTTGTTATTTGAATTTTCACGTTTTCTAAGTATTTCTCGTGCATCCTCTACAAATTCCCAATCTTCATAGTCTTCGATAGAATTATATTTACATTTATAAATTTGTGACTCTTTGACATATTGTCTGTTGCTTAGTGTGCCCCATCCACAATCACAGCCAACAAATTCAATTACATACTCATAATTTGATTCTAATAACTCAGCTCGTTCTATATCGCTAATATACGTAAGTTTAGGATCCTCGACATAACCAACGATTAGTTCTATAATAACTTCTTCATCCCACTTAGGGTCTCTTTCCTTTAGGACTACTGCATCTCCTATTTTAAATTTATGTTCTTTAACATCCATATTCTTCTCCTTTTAATTGAAAAATATATTATTTGAAAATAGAGCCATTATTTAATTACAAGCCAATATTTTCAAATAATAAAATGTCTTCTTTTAAAATATTATAGAACCTATTCAAGATATGTCAATACGTATAATTTCGTTATTTAATTGATGTATGTTTACGTTATTTAATTGAGGTTAGATACTAAGTTTAACGTTATTAAAATAGAAACACTGTCTTTCATTAAAAAAATAAATTAAATTAATAAAACTTCTTTTCCCTGTTAATATCAACAATGCAATCAGCACCAGTCCTCATAGACGTTTCTTATATACATGTAATTACAAATAACAAATAGTTTAAACATAACCACTCAATTTATAATCCCTTGATTTATCCTTAAAGTGTTTGTTTTATATTAATGACTTTATTTATCTAACAATCTTATTCTTGATTCTAAGCGATGCTTCTAAATGCATTATATAATGACGTGAAAACGGCATTCCTAATAACCCTTTAATATTTTTATCACACCAATAGTCAATCAACCACATTTCACTTGGAGCTATTGTATTAGTTATTCTAATTCTATTCTTATCTTCTTCAGAATATATTATTCCTAAATCTTCAAACGTAAGTAAAGATAACCGTTCATTTGATTCTTCAAATACTTCTTTTGCATAATTCCACAATTCTTCTATTTTTAATTTTTTAGAAAAATTAAAAATACATTCCTTTTTTAATTCGTTTCCTGTTGTAATAATTGATGAATTCATTTTATTTTGGTAATTATCTCTCGTAAAAATTTGTTGTTTGTTTTTTATTAATGTATTTAATACAATATCTTCAATTCTAAATACATGATAAATAGAATAAGAAATTGTTTTAGATTCATATCCTTCTTTAGCAATAAAAGGTTGTTTTGAATAATCATCATTTGATAATTCTTTCATAGAATCAAACCAATAATAAAATAATAGAGTTCTTAACTTTATTAATTCTTTAATTCCTTTATTAAAAGAAACTCTATTATTTAACAATAATTTTACTTCTTTATTTTTTTCCGACCATTCTTTATTCATCTTTCTTTACCTAAAATTATTTATTTAACAAACTTTAATAACTCATGTTTTCACTTTGAATAATACCATTATAATCTAGTTTTATTATTTTGAAAATATTAAACTTTTAAGTTAAATATTTTCAATTCAATTTACTTTTACTTATACGTTATTTGTTTTAAATCTTTTTTCTTTTTAAATTTAGTTCGTGGGTTCGAGTATAAATATCTTTTACGTTTACGTATCAAAATCGATTTATGACGTTAGAAAATAAACGTAAAATATAAAAAATCGATCCTTCGTAAGGATCGATTTATTGTTTTTTTCTGGTGCCGTCTATCGGAATCGAACCAACAACCTATTGATTACAAATCAATTGCTCTGCCAATTGAGCTAAGACGGCGTATATTGGTGGACATTATAGGGATTGAACCTATGGCCTCTTCCGTGTGAAGGAAGCGCTCTCCCGCTGAGCTAAATGTCCACTTAACTCATTCAATCTCTAAGAAATAGTATGTTGCAAATTTAATGGTGGGCCTTAATAGGCTCGAACTATCGACCTCGTCCTTATCAGGGACGCGCTCTAACCAACTGAGCTAAAGGCCCACATACGCTTTGCGCTTATTTAATATACAATAATTTTATTTACAATTCAATCAAAAAAATACCATTTTAGTAAATAAAACTATATAATTTAGATATAAGGAATTATATTATGAAAAGAAAATTATTATTTACGTTAATTGCTCCTTTAGCAATGATAACCTCGTGTACTGGATATACTAGTTCTACTACTAGTTCTTCTAGTAATATTTCGTCTTCTTCTACTTCAACTACTACTACTAGTACTTCTAGTAAGCCTTCTTCAACAACTAGTATTACTACTCCTATTTCAATACCTAGTTCCTTTGTCTCAATTGGTGATCATGATCCAAATAAAATAGAACCAATAACATATGAAGAAGCATTAGCTATTGCTTTTACACGAATTAATGAAACAGAATCATTTAACTATATAAATACTATTCAAGAAGAAAGTACAGCTAGTGCTATTCAAGGAGTATATGCTTATAAATTTATTCAACAAATAGATGATACTCCAGGAGAATATTATATGTATTCATATATTAAGGAAACATATGCTTTTATATTAGATAAAAAACTCATTGATCTAGTTAATAAAATAGATAATCAATATCAATATCTTAGCAGTAATCCTAATGCTACAAATACTGGAAATAAGACCGAAGAAGAAACTAAAACACTTATCGCTAATTCAAAGCAAAATGCTTTCAAAGCATTATTTATAAGAACCTTCTTATTAAATAATGCTTACGTCAGTAACTTAAACTTTTATGTTACTGGCGCCTCTTCTATTATATTTGAAGTAGCCTCAGAAATATCATATGAAACCTATCTTCTTGAAACAGGAAGATTTACCTTTAATGATTATGGTCTATTAACTAGTCTTGCTGGAACAGGAATGTATCAAAATAGTGAAGTCTCCGCAAAAGGTAACATTACTTATAATTCTCCAATAAAAAACAAAAAAACTACTCTTGAATAAAATTATTAATAAAGATGAGCACCTAAAGTGCTCATCTTTTTATATCTTTTTTTGTTTTTTTGCTAATTATTAATAAGAATACTTAACTTATTCATTTGATTTGCATAATTGAAAGGTGTATTATCTTTAATATTCATAGGGGGTATTTATATGAAAAATAAAATATTTTTAATAAGCGCTGCTTGTCTTTTATCAGTAGGCTTAACATCATGTGAATCAAGCATTTCATCAGAAGAGGCTAAAACTCTTTTAAATAGTTATAATGCTTCACAAGAATTTGATGCCTTAAATTCTATCGTCTATACTGCTAGTACAATAACTAATGGAGAATCTACTTTAAATCAAATTGTACATATTGATCTTAAAGATCTCTACTATTATTCATCTATCGTAATGCCTAACATGTCTCTTGAAGCTTTAATATTTAAAGCTGATGGACAATATAACATGTGTTCTTCTCTTGCTGGTAGTTGTGTTTCTATTTCTGCTCCAGAAGCTCAAAATCAAATTGCAACAGGAAAGACTTCCCTTGCTAGCTTAGCATCATTTAATTCTACCTCTTTTGTTGAATTTTCTACTTCATTTGCAAATGGTAGTATTACCTATACTAAAAAAGGAAATGCCTTAACAATTGATGCTAATCTTTCAGCTAAAGATACTGAATCAAAACATTTACTCGAATTAAATGATCGTGGATTAATTACTCATGAAGAAGTAAGTATCGTTACTCCTACTACATCACAAATTGTTTCAATAAAAGCAGAATATAACGTTGCTATTACCAAAAAAACACAGTTATAAATCTTATTCTAACTTAATTTAAATGCCTTTTTTTCTTCTCTTAGAAAAAAGGGCATTTTTATTTTATTTATCTTTAGCTTTTTTTAAGTTTAGTAAGACAAAATCAATGTATAAAAAAAGTATCTCTTATATAATTGAGTTACCACTTAACTCGTTTATTTGATTTATGTAATTAAATAATGTATTATCTTTAGTATTAAT
>JAVXGI010000002.1:0-112589 GCA_036657515.1 Bacilli bacterium | reverse complement strand
TATCTCTATTAAAATAGTTCTATTATATATAAAATATATATAAACATTGATAAAAGGTTGTAAAATATTGTATTATATATTAGCAATTTATTTTGATTGGAGGGTTTTATATGCGTCGTTTTATCGCTTATCTATCTTTAATGATATGTACTATATTAGGAATAGGTTTTTTAATTAAACCAACGCTAAATAGTGTGAATCCAGGTTTGGATTATTCTTCTGGAAGAGAGTATGTTTATCAACTCACAAATTTAGGAGAAAACATTTCTGATAACACAGAAGCAGTTACTGACAAAAATGCTGCAACTGGTGTTGCAAAAGAAATGGAAAACAGACTTAAAAATTATGGTGTTGAACAATATAACATCGAAATTGAAGGCACTGATACTATTCGTGTTTCAGTTTATTCAAAAACCGAGACATTATATAGTCATGTAATGAGCTATTTATCATTTGATGGCAGATTAACACTTGCCACATCAGATTTTGAATATGTTTATCAAAACTATACCGATAGAAACCAAGCTGACAAAACCGATACAAATATGTTTGGCGTAACTGCCCCATATATTGGCTATCGTGATATTTATCCAGCTACAGTTATTCCACTTGAGGATCCAACCACTTTTAAAAAAGCAGTTGAACACGCTCTTTCACTTAATAAAGCATCAGCTGATGATGAAAATGCTGAAACAAGCGAAGAAGCTTATTTCTATTTATGGACAAACTGGCAAGAAGGCGATGATTTTGTTAAAGCCAACGAAAATGAAAATATTAAAAATAAATTAGTTATGCGTTTTGATCCTACTAATATTTGGTGGGAAGAAAAAGAAGACGACCACAAATCAATTTGTGTTTTATATAACGTTACAGGAGAAGGTGAACAAAAACCAAATTCTGTTAATGATCTACAATTTAAAAATATTCAAGATGCTAACGAAAATGCAAAATATTTTACTGCATTATTAAATACTTCAAAATTAGACTACAAAGTTAACCTTGTTTATAACGGAGCAGCTGCTCCTATCATTGAAAACATTATTAATTTAACTAGTGTTATTACTCCTGCTTTTAGTGCAACTCTTATTGGGTTTATGGTTGCTTACGGATTATTAATTATGTTCTCTATTGCTATTTATAAGTTAGGCGGAATTTCTTTAAGTCTTGCTAATATTCTTGGCGTAATTATTGTATTAGCAGTATTTAATGGCTTGGGCGGCATATTGAGTGTTGCGTCAATGATTGGTTTTGGAGTACTTTCTATAATTATGTTTGTTTCGAGTATGGTTTTCTGTCAACTCTTAAAAACGGAAATTAAAAAGGGCAAAACAACTAAAAAAGCAAATCAAGATGCTTTCAAAAAATCTGCATTGTTTACAATTGATATTTCAGTTATTACCTTAATTATTGGATCATCTATTTATTTATTAGGCGGATCTTATCTAGCTAGTTTAGGTATTGTATTCTTCTTTGGATCGTTCATTAATATCATTATTAATATATTTTATTTAAAGGCTTCAAGCTATTTCCTTACAAATTCATTTGTATGTTTAGAAAAAGATGGAGCTAAATACCTTGGTTATAATCCAGAAGCAGACAAAAAGAATGAAGAACTTATTGCAGAATCAGCCGATCAAGGCGTTCTTAATAAAGAAAATAAAACAACCGTTGTCGAAGAATCAAGAATTGCTAAGAAGTTCAAACTTTCAAGCGGTTTAAAGGGTGGAGTACTTTTAGGAGTTGGTGTATTAGCCACATTAATTACTATTCTTACAACCTCATTTGTCGGCACACCTTATTCTCAACAAACAGTCTATAACGTAACTGACAAAATTTATGTTAGAGTCGAAGATAAAAAGACTTTCTTTAAAGATGCTGGTCAAATTGAAAATATTGTCGATTACATTACATTTGAAAAGGTTGAATTAACCGAAGAACAAAAGAATAATGATGCTAAAATGAAAGAAGCCTTAAAAGCTAAATTAGTTTATACGAAAATTGATTCAAAATCATTTAGTGATACGACAAATCCATCTAACGCTGGAGACTCAATCAAACACGATTATTTATTATATGTTGTTTATTTAAAGAAAGGCATTGATACAACAAGCACTAATGTCTTCTATAAAAACGTTCTTACAAGCGTTACGCTTGAAGAACTTGTTTCTAACAACATTTTAGCTTTAGATACTGAAGCCAATGTTTCATTAAAAACATCTTCATCATTTGGATTAGCAGATCAATTCCATATCAGTGAAATTGCATTCGCTCTTTCAATAGGGATCGTTGTTGTAAGTGTTTATCTTGCTTTAAGATATAAAACTTCGCATGGTATTGTTGCAGGCTTACTTGCCTTTGCAACAGGAACTATTGCAATTGGACTTTATGCAATCATAAGAGTACCAGTGAATCAATTTATTACTCTATCTGCAGTTGTATCTGTTATTGCTATACTCATATTTAGTCTAATTTATATGTTTACATTTGCAAATAATGCTAGAGAACTTAAAGAATCTATCAATAGCAATAATCGCAAGTTAGCCGAAAGTTCTTTAGAAGATAGTAGAAACACCATTTTTGGAGCATCTGCTATATTCTTCTTAACTATTATAAGCTTACTATTTGGTGTAAACGCTCTTCTTACTAATATGTATTTAAGCACAATTGTCTATGTAATTATGTGCTATGGTATTTCATTATTTGTGTTCATTCCTTTCTCAGTTGTTATTGATAAATCTATGAACTACTTATCTAATAATATAAAGCTTCCAACAAGCAAAAAAGGCAAACTTAAAAAAGAACATAAAGCTCGCCAAGGCAGTAAGGAAGTTGAAGAAGCAACATTTATAGGAATAAACGACTAAAAGCTATTTTATATAGCTTTTTTTAACAAATATGAGCGTAAAATTCTTATATAAAATGCTTGAATATTATGGTTTAACAGTTGAAGATTACAATCGTCTTGCTGAACCACCAACCTTGGGATTAGTTCCAATTACCAAGCATTTTAGAAATGTCGAATTTGCGGTCGTTTGTTTAGAAGAACATATAAAAAGAAACGATAAAATAGTAGTCTATGGTGATTATGATTGTGATGGCATACTTGCCACATCAATCATAATAAAGGCTTTAGACTATCTTAATTACGAAAATAAAGGTTTTTATATTCCATCAAGATATACCGATGGATATGGATTGACACTTGAAAAAGCCAAACAATTTAAAGAAAAAGGATATAAACTTGTTATTTGTGTTGATAACGGAGTTTCTCAAAATGAAGCTGTTAATTATTGCGTTGATAATGGAATGGATGTCATTATCTGCGATCATCATACCTTACCAGCTGAATTGCCACATACTAAACATATAATTCATCCAGAATTTTCAAAAATTAAACCAGAAGTTTGTAGCGGAGGTTTTTGTGCGTATATTTTTGCAACGGCATTTTTAAGAAAACATGATGATTATCTACTAACTCTTGCTGGAATTTCAACAATTTCAGACTTAATGCAACTAACTAAGACGAATAGAGAAATTGTTAGATATTCATTAAGATTAATTGATAATAATTCTTTTGAACCGATATTATTACTCAACAATTATTCAATATTTACTGATGAAAGTACAATCGGCGGTTTGATTGCACCAAAAATTAATTCAGTGGGACGTTTACAAGAAGGATTGGGAGCCAATAAAGTTGTCACTTACTTTACAACAAACGATGAAGAAGAAAGATTAAGAATATTAAGATTTATAGAAGCAAATAACAACGAAAGAAAAGAAATTACTAAAAATTATAGTTCTGATAACGACGTATTCAAAGTTGATAAACCATGTATTTTTAATGTTACTTCAGAAAAAGAAGGCATTATCGGTTTAATAGCATCAAAATTATGCAATGATTTCAATAAACTAGCTGTTGTATTAACTAATGGAAAAAATGACAAAGAACACATATATAAATCAAGTATTAGATCAAAACCAGGAATCAATGTTTTTGAGATGTTGGAAAAAAATAAAGATTTATTATTAGGATACGGCGGACACGAAGGCGCAGGTGGTTGTTCAATTGAAGAATCAAATCTTAAAGAATTTGAAGAAAGATGCTATGATTTTTGCAAAGATAAAACATTTGTAGAAGAAGAAACGAAATATATCGATATTTACAAAGCAGATTTTACTAAAGTTGAAAATTACTATATTTTACGTAATTTTGCTCCATTTGGTCAAGGAAATAAGAGACCGAAATTTAGAATGATAAATTTTACTCTTTCAGATTTAACAAAAAGCCCAGATGGAAAACATATTGTTACTTATTTAGGTCCAAAGTTTAAAATTGTAAAATTTTTCCTCAAAGATGGAGATATTCCAAACAAAAAAATTGGTACCTTATATGGAACAATTGGTCAAAACGAATTTAAAGGCAGAAGAACATTAAATTTTTATATTGAAAAAATAGTTTAATGTAATTAATATTGTAATATGACAAATACAGAAAACGATGCATTGGCACCAGTAGTTAACACTAACAAAATATACTTACACACTTTTCAAGAACTTCAAGAATTGTTTTTTACCTATATAAAAAATGAACAAGATCGTGAATTAATTAAAAAAGCATATTTGTATGCTGAGAAAAAACACGAAGGACAATATAGAAAGTCTGGAGAGACTTACATTCATCATTTAATTGAGGTTGCCTATATATTGGCTCAACTACAATCTGGCCCAACTACGATAGTTGCTGGGCTTTTGCACGACGTTGTAGAAGATACAGACACTCCAATTAGTGAAATAGAATCTCTTTTTGGAACAGATGCTGCAAATCTTGTTGATTCATTAACGAAAATTCAACGTTTAAAGCTTTCAAAAAGAACTCAAGAAGAATTTGAAGCCGAGGATCATCGCAAAATATTTTTAGGAATGGCAAGAGATATCAGAGTTATTATTATTAAACTTGCTGATAGACTACACAATCTGCGTACATTAAGTTCGCTAAAACCTGAAAGACAATACGCAATTGCAAAAGAAACATTAGAAGTATTTGCTCCTATCGCACACCGTTTAGGTATGAATAAAGTAAAGAGCGAACTTGAAGACCTTTCATTAAAATATGTTGAGCCAGATATTTTTAATAATATTTCGACGTTATTAGATCAAAAAACAAGAAATAGACAAAAATCTTTAGACAGCTTGAAAAAAAGATTAGCAGATTTGTTATTCCAAAACAAATTTGAATTCGAAATTGAATCAAGAGTAAAATCCATCTATTCTATTTACAAAAAAATATATATAAAAATGCACAATTTCGATGATATATACGATATTCTTGCATTACGTATAATTACTGCTACAGAAATTAACTGTTATGAAATACTTGGATTGATTCATTCAATCTACAAACCAATTCCAGGTAGATTTAAAGATTACATTGCTGTACCAAAACCAAATATGTATCAATCTCTTCATACGACTATCGTTTCTGGCGACGGAAATGTTTTCGAGGTTCAAATCAGAACAAGAGAAATGGATGAAATTGCAGAAACAGGTGTTGCTGCTCATTGGCGTTACAAAGAAGGATTTAATTACAACGCTAAAGAAGAACAAAAACAAATAGAAGAACAACTGCATTGGTTTAGAGATTTTGTTAATATGTCATCAGAAAGTTCTGATAATGCAAACGAATATATCGAAAATTTATCAAAGGATATATTCAGCGCAAACGTATATGTATTCACTCCAAAAGGAAAAGTTATTGATTTGCCAATAGGCTCAACTCCTATTGATTTCGCGTATAGAATTCATACAAGAGTTGGAGATCAAGCTATTGGTGCCTTAGTTAATGGCACTTTAGTTCCATTAAACTATGTTTTAAAAACTTCTGACGTTGTAGAAATAAGAACCTCTACGACATCACCAGGTCCAAATGAGGGATGGCTAAAATTTGTCAAAACAAATAATGCAGTTTCTAACATTAAAAAGTTTTTATTAAAAAAGAATAGTGAATTTCTTAAAGATGATAAAATAGACAAAGGAAGAGATGGAATTTTTGAATGTGCTAAGGAAAGAGGAATTACTGATGAATCTTCAATTTTAGCATCAATAAGTACTAATAAAGTACTAAATTACTACCATTGTTCTACTACAGATGATCTTTTTGTCGCAGTTGCAAATCACAATCCACTTCCATCTTCAGTTTGCGATTTTATTGGGATTAGCGATAAAAAGCCAAAATTTAAATTCGTTTCTAGAGAAAGAAAAATTGATAATTCAATGCCGGTATATGTTAAAAACGCTAGTGGTATCGCGATAACATTAGCAAAATGTTGCAATCCAATTCCTGGCGACGACATTGTTGGATACATTACAAAGGGAAAAGGCGTAACAGTACATAGAGCAAACTGCCCTAACATAATTCATGAAAAACAACGTGTTATCGATGTTTTATGGAAAGAAGATCTTGGTTTAGCTACATATCCAGTTGATATTATTATTGAATGTGGAGATAGACCAGGTTTATTAATTGATGTAATGACAGCTTTATCGACAAATAAAATAAGTGTCGCACAATTAAATGCAAAATTTAATTCAATTGCTATGACAACAAACATAAATGCAACAATTTATGTAAGCGATGCTAGATCATTAACTGATATAATTAATGTAATTTTAAACATTAAAACAGTTTTTAATGTAAAACGCGTTATTCATTAGATAACTGTTTTGTATTGCTTTACTTTAATACCAAAAATTAGTATAATTTAATGATATTTGAGGGCAAAATAATATGGAATATTCAGTATTAAAAGGGACGCATGACGTAATAAAAGATGAAGCTGATGCTTATTCAGCCATCGAATCTTTACTAACAACTTGTGCAACTAATTACGGATTTAGAGAATTCAGAACTCCTATAATTGAGAAAACTGAATTATTTGTTCGTACATCAGGTGAAAGTAGCGATATTGTAAGAAAAGAAATGTATGATTTTAAAGACAAAGGAGATCGTAATATCTCATTAAGACCTGAAGTTACTGCAGGTACAATTCGCGCAATGATAAATGCAAAACTTTTTGCAATACAAGATTTTCCAATAAAAGCATATTATGTTGGTCCTAATTTTAGATATGAAAGACCACAACAAGGAAGATTTCGTCAATTTAATCAATTTGGCGTCGAATCAGTTGGCTCTGATTCATATATAAACGATGTCGAGGTAATAGTTCTTGGATTCACAGCATTAAAAATGCTTGGTTTTAAAAATCTTAAATTTAAGATAAATACTCTTGGAGATTTAGAATCAAGAAAGAAATACAAAGAGGCTTTAGTTTCTTATTTTTCAAAATATATAGACAATATGTGTTTGGACTGCAAAGAACGCATTAATCTTAATCCACTTAGAATATTAGATTGTAAAGTCGAATCTGATATAGAAATTATCAAGGGTGCACCAAAATTAAAGGATTATTTAAACTCCAAATCAACCGAAAGATTTGAAAATGTTTTAAAGTTATTAAAAGACAATGAAATAGATTACGAAGTTGATGATACTTTAGTCCGTGGGCTTGATTATTACAGTGAAACAGTATTTGAATTTCACTATGTTTCTGATCTAGGAAAAAATTATGGAGCTATTGGTGCTGGAGGACATTATTCAGAATTAGTCGAACAATTAGGCGGACCAAAGCTTTCAGGTGTTGGATTTGCTTGTGGTATTGAAAGATTATATAGCATATTAGCTGATAATAATAATTTGCCAGATGCAAGCTCGTTAGATGTTTATATTATGACGATGAAACCTGATTTTAATGAAGCTGCATTCGGATTAGTTACTTCGCTTAGAAATTGTGGCTTTTCCGCTGATATGAACGTAGAAAACGGATCCTTTTCCAGTATGTTCAAAAAAGCAGAGAGAAGAAATGCAAAGCTTGCAATAATAATTGGACAAAATGAAATAGAAAATTCTGTTGTACAACTTAAAAATTTGCATACTAAAGAACAGTTTGAGGTTAAATTAGATGATTTGACCGAAAAAATAGATGAAATTTTAGAAGAATTTGAAGATCATGATCACCATCATCATCATGAACAACAGGAGTAAATATGGAAAAACTTGAAAGAACACATTACAACAACGAAATATCACTTTCTATGGTCGGAAGACACGTTATATTAATTGGTCGGGTCTCGAAAAAACGTGATTTAGGAAGCATTACTTTCGTAGACTTAAGAGATAAAACTGGAATTGTTCAATTACTTATTAATCATGAATTTAGAAATTTTCCAAATGTTAGAAATGAATATTTAATTCATGTATATGGTCAAGTAGTTAAAAAAGAAGTTCCTAATAAATTATTAAAAACAGGCGAAGTAGAGGTAGAAGTACATATATTAGAAATAATCAATGAATCTGATACAACTCCTCTTATTATTGATGATAAAACCGATGCATCAGAAGAGGTTCGTCTAAAATATAGATATTTAGATCTCAGAAGACCATGTTTACAAAAGAATTTAATGTTACGTGCTAAAATTGTTAAATGCGCTCACGAATATTTAGACAATAACAATTTTTTGGAAATAGAAACTCCAATATTAGGCGCTTCTACTCCAGAGGGAGCTAGAGAATATTTAGTACCTTCAAGAGTAAATCATGGCCAATTTTACGCTCTTCCACAATCACCGCAATTATTTAAGCAATTATTGATGATTGCTGGTTTCGAAAGATATTATCAAATAGCTAAATGCTTTAGAGATGAAGATTTAAGAGCTGATAGACAACCGGATTTTACTCAAATCGATATAGAAACATCATTTTTAAATCAAGAACAATTGTTAAAAATGATGGAAGGTTTGCTTGAAAAAATATTTAAAGAAACTATAAATTACGATATTAAATTACCTTTGAGACAAATGGAATATAATGATGCAGTTAACATTTATGGAAGTGATAAACCAGATACAAGATTTGATTTAAAACTACACGATCTCACTTCTATCTTATCAACGTCTAAATTTGAATATTTTAATACAGTTAAATATATTAAAGGATTTGTTGTAAAAAATAAAGCAGACGTATTTACGAGAAAATATGTTGATAATTTAAGCTTACTTTCCAAAAAATACAGTATGCGTAATTATTTTATTATTAAATATGTTAATAATGAATTAGAAGGTTCACTTGTAAAATCCTTAACAGAAGAAAATAAAATGGATCTCATTAATGAATTCCATTTATTAGAAAATGACGTACTTTGTATCGCTGCAAGTGACATAAAATACGACGTTAACTTCGGTCTAGGAGCTTTAAGAAGTCAGCTAGGACATGAATTTAGACTCATTGATATTGATGTATTTGATGTTTTATGGGTTGTTCATTGGCCTTTATTTGCTTATGACGAACATACTGGAACACTCGCTCCTGAACATCATCCATTTACTCGTCCATGCGACGAAGATTTAAATAAGCTTGATACAAATCCACGCGATGTGTACGCTTATTGCTATGACATAATTATAAATGGATATGAAGCAGGCGGCGGTTCGTTAAGAATATACAAAAAAGAAGTCCAAAATAAAGTGTTTAATTTACTTGGATTTACTGATGAAGACATTAAACGCAAATTCGGTTTCTTCATTGATGCATTCAATTATGGAACACCACCACATGCAGGAATTGCGTTTGGTCTTGAAAGACTAACAATGTGTCTTGCAAAAACCGATAATATTAAAGATGTTATTGCGTTTCCAAAAAATCTTAAAGCAAGATGCCCAATGACGAATGCTCCAAGCAACGTCACTGACAAACAATTAGAAGAATTAGGAATTAAAATTGCAGAGGAGAGCACAAATGAATAAATTTAATGAAC
The DNA here is from genome assembly GCA_036657515.1 of Bacilli bacterium. GTDB lineage: Bacteria > Bacillota_I > Bacilli_A > RFN20 > CAG-826 > Alectryobacillus. The sequence goes on along the minus strand of JAVXGI010000002.1, from coordinate 102,720 downwards.
TAGATAAATTAGCTGTCGCCGCCATTAGATCAATGGCAATTGATATGATTAATAAGGCAAATAGTGGACATCCAGGTATGGCACTTGGCAGTGCTCCAATTTTATATGTTTTATATAAAAATCATATGATTGCAGATCCGTTTGATTCAACATGGATTAATAGAGATAGATTTGTTTTATCTGCAGGACATGCAAGTTCTTTGTTATATGTAATGCTCCATTTAGCAGAATATCCATTAACTTTGGAAGATTTAAAACAATTTAGACAATTAAATTCACTCACTCCTGGACATCCAGAATATTTACACACCCCTGGAGTTGATGCAACCTCTGGCCCATTAGGACAAGGAATTGCTCAAGCTGTTGGCATTGCTTTAGCTGAAACAAATTTAAAAGCATCGTATAATTCAAAATTTATCAATCACTATACATATTGTTTATGTGGAGATGGATGCCTTGAAGAAGGATTGTCTCATGAAGCAATTTCATTTGCAGGATTAAATAACCTTAATAAGTTAATTTTATTCTATGATGCAAACAAAGTCACTCTTGATGGTCCATTGGCAAATAGTGAAAATGGCGATGTTAGAAAACGTTTCGAAGCAGCACATTGGAATGTTTTAGAAATATTAGATGGAAATGACCTTCGCGCAATTGATGAAGCAATTGTTAAAGCGAAAGAATCAACCAACAGTCCTACAATTATTATTGTAAATACTGTTATTGGTTATGGAGCACCAGCTCAAGGTACACATAAAGTTCATGGATCACCAATAAAAGGCGATGATATTGCTGCTACAAAGAAATTTTATGGATATGATTACCCTGAATTTACAATTCCAAAAGATGTTTATGATTTATTTAAACAAACATTTGTTAAAAGAGGCGTCAGTGCCCATACTGAATGGCTTTTAGATACTAAACGTTTTAGAGATGAAAAAGGAAATGAAGGAATTGAATTTTTATTCAAACATAACGTTAGTAAATATATAAACAATAAAGATTTTACAAATTTTGTTGAAGGTTCTAGTGAAGCTACAAGAAAATCTAGTGAAAAAGCCTTAAATTATTATGATTCATTATTACCAAATTTAATTGGCGGAAGTGCTGATGTTGCTGGTTCAGTTTTAACAACCGTTCCTGCTCAAACAGTATATTCACCAACAAATAGAATTGGAAGAAGCATGAATTTCGGAATCAGAGAATTTGAAATGGCTAGTATTGCTAATGGAATGCTATTACATAGTGGACTCCGTCCTTACGTTGGTTGCTTCTTAGTATTTGCTGATTATATGAAATCAGCTATCAGAATGGCTGCTTTATCAAAACTTCCAGCCATTTACTTGTTCTCACACGATTCAATAAGTGTAGGAGAAGATGGTCCAACACATCAACCAATCGAACAATTAGCAATGTTAAGAAGTATTCCAAATGTTAATGTAATTAGACCTTGCGATGCAAGAGAAACATATGCTGCATATAAAAATGCATTATTAAGTTTAACCACGCCAACAGCAATAATTACGACAAGACATAATTTACCATTTATTGCCACTTCTTCGTATGAAGGACTAGAAAAAGGTGCATATATCATTTCAAAAGAGAAAAATAAATGTGAATTTGTTATAATAGGTACAGGTAGTGAGGTTTCTTTAGCTATTGAAGCACAAAAAATACTTGCATCTAAAGATATTGATACGCGTGTAGTTTCAATGCCTTCTATGTTCAACTTTGAAAAACAAAATGAAGAATATATGGAAGAAATACTTGGAAAGGACTATAATAAGCGCATATTCGTTGAAATGGCTTCTTCGTTTGGCCTTTACAAATATGCAAAACACGTTATGTCAATCGATGAATTTGGTAGATCAGCACCATTTAGCGATGTTCAAAAATTCTTCAAATTTACTTCTGAAGAATTAGCTAATAAAGTTGAAAATATTTTAAAAAGAAAATAATAAAAGGAGAATTAGTTATGGCATCATATTTAAGTATTAATAATTATTCTAGAAATGGCAAATTATTCGTTTCTACTAAGGTTATTGAACAAATTGCCTCTGGTTCTGTTGAAAAAATGGCAGCTGTAACTAAAGCTCAGCATAAATATACCAATATTTTTCAACTGAACAAGAGTATTTCTTGTTCAATTCATGAAGGAAAAGCTGAGATTAAAGTCAATTTAGACATAAAGAAAGGCTATAATGTTGAAGAAACATGTTCAGCTATTCAAAAATCAATAGCAGAAGATCTTATTTCTCTTTTGGAACAAGTTCCTTTTAAGATAAAAGTAAGAGTCGAACACATTATTAAATAATATATGGAAATATCTAGAAATAAAGCTAACGAGATTATATTTAGCATCATTTATTCATGTGTTTCTTTAAAAGATGCAAAACAAGCAGTTGATTTTAAAGAAATTGTTGAGTTGCATACAGAAGAAACATTTGAAAATAGTGATTTACATATCAAACTTGTTTCATTACAAGCAATAAAAAATCAAAACGAGATAGAAGAAATGGTAACTCCTTTTTTAAAAAATTGGAAATTTTCACGTCTATCAGAAGTCACTAAGTGTATTATATATTTTGCATATGCATCTTATAAATATGTAGGAGATATCGATAAAGTAGCAGTAATAAATATTTCCGTTGATCTTTCTAAAAAATACGATGGAGAGAAAGAATACAAATTTATTAACGCTTTATTAGACGCTGCATTATGATTGATTCTAATATTGATATAACAAAAGAAAAGCTGAGTGTTTCTCAAGTTAATAACATAATAAAAGAAATTTTTGATGGTGCTTATTTTCTAAAAAACATAAAAGTGACGGGTGAATTATCATCCTTTAAAAAAAATGGTGCAACAGGTCACTATTTTTTTAATTTAAAAGATAAAGAATCTTCTATTTCAGCTGTTATTTTTTCGTATTCATCAATTAAAAATCTTGATTCATTTAAAGATGGAGATCAAGTTGATGTAATATGTAGTGTTAACGTATTTAATAAAAGAGGCACTTATAATCTAATAATAAGCGCTATGACACCTGCAGGACTAGGGGAAGAATTGATTAAAAAGCAATTATTAATGGAGCAACTTAAAAAAGAAGGCTTATTTGATGATTCTAGAAAAAAACCATTACCTAAATTTCCGCAAACTGTTGCCATTGTTACCAGTTCAACTGGTGCAGCAGTTACAGATATTGTTGAAAACATCAGTAAAAGAACAAAACGTGTTAATATTTTGATATTTGATTGCCTCGTGCAAGGAAAAGATGCGCCGCATTCCATTGTTGAAGCTTTAAATAAGACGAAAAATTATAAAATTGATGTACTAATTATCGGTCGTGGCGGAGGATCGAAAGAAGATTTATCAGCATTTGACGACGAAATGGTTGTTAGAACTCTTGCCAGCTTAACTGTGCCTAAGATTTCTGCAATTGGACATGAAATAGATACAACAGTTTCGGACTTTGTTGCTGATATGAGAACTAGCACTCCAACCGGAGCTGCTGTTGCAGCTGTTCCTTGTGATACGGACCTGCTTGAATATGTTAAAGTAATAGAAAATAATATCAATAGTTCTATAAAAAGACAAATTGAAAATTTGTCTAATAAAATCAAATTATTATCTAAAGAACAATTTTTCTATAATTTTTCTAACTTTGTTGATGCTGAAATACATAAATTAACATCATTAGATGATAAACTTAATCAAATAATTAACAATAAATTAGCAAACTATTCAAATCGTATTAATGTGTACAACGCGATTATCGACAAATTTAATCCTGATGAACTATTAAAAAAAGGTTTCGCATTAATAAAGGATGAAAATAAGCAGATTTTATTTAAATATGAAAAATTAAAAGAAAATGATATATTATATATCGAAACATCTAATTTTTTAATAAAGACAAATATAATATCTAAGGAGAAAAAGAATGGAAATAAATAAAGAACTAACTTTCGAACAAAAACTTAGCCGTTTAGAAGAAATATTGGAAACAGTTCAAAGCGAAGAAATAGGCTTAGAAGAAATGATGAAACTATATAAAGAAGGAAAAATTATTATTGCTGAAGTAAGCGATGAACTTGAAAAAGCCAAAGATATTACAGTAAAAGTAGTTAAGTAGTAGTTTATGAGTAGAAAATTAGTAGATATTATAAATTTTGAACAAATTGATAGCAAAACAATAAATACTTTACAAAAAAAAGAAATTAAAAATTATTGTTCTTTTTTACGAGCACAAATAATAGATGCCGTTTCTACTAATGGCGGTCACTTGTCAAGCAACCTTGGTGTAGTAGAATTAACAGTTGCATTACATAGAATATTTAATTTCGATAAGGATAAAATTTTATTTGATGTTGGTCATCAATGCTATGCACATAAATTAATAACTAATAGATCATTAAAAAATTTAAGACAAAAAGGCGGAATATCCGGTTTTCCTTCAATTAACGAGTCTAAATATGATTTTTTTGAAAGTGGACACTCATCAAACTCGTTAAGTGCTGCTTTAGGAATGGCACTAGTAAGAGATTTAAATGGCGATAAATATGACATAGTCACCGTAATTGGAGATGCATCTATAGTTAATGGATTAGCTTTTGAGGCTCTTAACGATTCAGATTTTGCAAATCATAAAATTATTGTTATTTTAAATGATAATGGTATGTCTATTTCAAAATCCGTGGGAACAGTTACACAATTATTTGCAAAAATATCGACCTCAAAATTTTATAATTCATTTAAAGCTAGATATAAAGTTATTTTAAAATTAGGAAAGTTCGGCAATTTTATCTATAAATGCTCATATTTAATTAAAAATTATCTAAAAGGTTTATTTATAAGGAATAATATATTTAGTTCTTTAGGCATGGATTATATCGGAATTATCGATGGAAACAACGAACAAAAAGTTGAATCAGCAATTCAAAGAGCAAGGATTTGCAATAAATCTGTTGTCGTTCATGTAAGAACGAAAAAAGGTTTCGGATATCCTTTAGCTGAGCATGATGAAAATGGTTATTATCATGGAGTTGCTCAATTCGATCCTTTAAAAGGATGTTCAGAACATATTAATACTAATAGTTCAAATGAAATAGTATCATATCAAATCGAAAAAATAATGGAAAAGTACAATAATACAATGTTGCTTTGTCCAGGAACATTAGTTGGTTCCCACTTCGAAAAATTTATACAAAGATTTGGCCAAGAAAGGGTAAAAGATGTCGGCATAGCAGAAGAACATATGTTTTCTTTGGCAGCTGGACTGTGTTTATCTAATATTCATCCAATTTTATCTATATATTCAACGTTTTCACAAAGAGCTTTTGATGAAATAGCAAACGATATAGCTCGAAAGAATTTTAATTTAACTCTTTTAATAGATAGAGCTGGTCTTGCAGGAAATGATGGCCCAACTCATCATGGTATTTTTGATGAATCTTTCTTTATTTCTTTACCTAATACTAGTGTTTCGATGCCAAGTAACAAATTTCTTATTTCTTCATTAATAGAAGAATCAATGAAAGAAAGAAGTCTTTTTGTTATTAGATATCCAAAATGTGAGATAACAGAATGTGGCAAAAATGAATATTTAGGTTATGGAAAATGGAATATGGAATCGACAAAACAAGCTAATACCGTTATAGTTTCCTTTGGTCCTATTATTAACGAAATTGCAGAACGAATTAACTCATCAAATATCAACGTAGATTTAATAAATGCAATATATCAAAAACCGCTTGATTACGGCCTTATTGATCAAACGATAGTCAAATACTCGAAAATCATAATTTATAACGTCTATGGGGTTAAAAATGGCTTTAATAACGAATTTATTGATTATTTAATTAAACATAATTATAAAGGACAAATAATTTCCATTGCAATCGACAATAAATTGATTGAACATCAATCCGTTGAAGAAGGTTTAAACGAACTCAAAATATCTTTAGATGATTTGTTCTTAAATATTTAATTAATCTCTTTAATAAGTTATAATTTTATTATGGCTAAAATTATTGCGCACATTGATTTAAACGCATTTTTTGTAAGAGCAGAAGAACTTCGTAATCCGTACCTTGAAAACAAACCAGTTATTGTTGGCGGAGATGGGCGTTCTGGAATTGTCTCAACATGTTCTTATGCTGCTCGCAAATTTGGCATACACAGTGGTATGCCTACTTTTAAGGCTAAAGAACTATGTCCTAGCGTAATAATAATACCTGTTGATTTTAACTACTACGAAGTTTTATCAATTGAGTTTATTCAATTGATAAAATCATACACTCCTCTTGTTGAGCAAACATCCATCGACGAATGTTTTGCTGATTTTACAGATGCAATTAAAAACGTGGCAAATCCATTTGAGTATTTTAAAGGAATTCAAATGGATTTGTTTAAAAAAACAGGGTTGAAATGCTCAATTGGCATTTCAACCACTAAGTTTTTAGCAAAAATGGGCTCAGATCTTAAAAAACCAATGGGTATAAGTATTTTAAAAAGAGCTGATATTAAAGATAAACTATTTCCGCTTCCAGTTGGATCATATTTTGGAATAGGTAAAGCTACTGCTCCAAAGTTAATTGAACATAATATTAAAACTATTAAAGATCTATATACTGCTATCGTATCAAAAGATGAATTTATAATGAAATTTTATGGAGAATACACAAAAGATATTACAAATGCATTAGAAGGAAGAACTGATAACACCGTTATAACAGGGTATTACGATAATCAACAATCAATAAGTAATAGAACAACTCTTCCTTACGATATCGACAACATAGACGAAATTAAAAACTATTTGTTTGATTGTTTTGACTATGTTTTTTCTAAGTTTTTGGAATTACAAATGTTTACTGAAGAAATTACTATCTCTTATCGATATACCGATTTTGCTACTCAAACATGCGCCCAAAAACTTAAATTTGCCACAGATGATAAATTACTATTAAAAGATGAATTGAATAAGTTAGTAGATAGATCTTATAATAAAAAACCTATTAGGCAAATTGGAGTAATTTTATCTAAATTTACTGAAAAATCCGACAGCATGACACAAATGACGTTATTTAATTATAAATATTATGAAGAAAAGGATCAAACAAAAACTATCATTGATAGCTTTAACAAAGATATCAATGATGCGACTTGTAAATTAAAGAGAACTAGTGAGCTATTAAAGAAAAACAAATGAAAATAAATGAAGCAATTGAAAGATATATACAGTATTTACAAGTCGAAAAGGGCTTATCTTTAAATACGCTTTTAAGCTATAACAATGACTTAAAGAAATTTTTCGAATTTTACAGTAGCAAGGAAACAACGGATGATTTATTGGAATCTGATTTAAATGATTATGTAAAAGATATGCTAATTGAAGGCATGAGTTCTTCATCAGCAGGAAGAAAGATTTCAACAATAAAGAATTTCTATTTATTCGTGACAGATGAAGGAATAGTTAAAAATAAACTTAATCTTAATATTGAAATACCAAAAAAAGAAAAGTACTTGCCTTCGTTTTTATCGATAGAGGAAGTTGATGCATTACTCAATGCTCCAAATATTGAAAAACCAGACGAGCTTTGCGATAAAGCAATGCTAGAAGTGATGTATTCATGTGGATTACGTATAAGTGAACTTACTAATTTAAAGAAAACGCAAATAAATTCTCTTGAAAATTTCGTAATCATTTATGGTAAAGGCAATAAGCAAAGAAGAGTTCCAATTAATAACTATGCATTAAAACGGGTTAATAAGTACATATTAGAGGTACGAGATGTCAACAACAAAAAGAAAAGTCCTTATTTATTTATTAATAATGAAGGAAAGCCAATATCTCGACAACATATCTACGTAAAAATGCAAAAATATGCAAAAATAGCCAACATAGATAAAGAAATATCGCCGCACACATTAAGACATTCATTCGCGACACATTTGCTTGAGGCAGGTGCTGATTTGCGTTTAGTTCAAGAAATGTTGGGCCATACGAATATAGAAACTACTCAAATTTACACACATTTATCAAATAATCGCATTTTTAATGTTTATGATTTGTATAATAAAAGAAAATAATCTAAAATATAGCAGGGTATAAATTATGAAAAAATATAAAAGAACTATTATTATTGTTATGGATTCCTTAGGAATCGGAAATGCCATTGATGCAAAAAAATTCAATGACGAAGGTGCTAATACCTTTGGACATATTGTCGAAAAGGTCCCTAATATCAAAATTCCAACATTAAGAATGTTAGGAATTAAGGATTTGGTTCCAAATTTATCAGGAGATAAAGCAGAACATCTTAATTCATACACTTTTAAGCTAAATGAACATTCAAATGGTAAGGATACGATGACTGGACACTGGGAAATGATGGGTATTTTAACAACTAAACCATTTATTTCTTTCACAGACACGGGATTTCCTGAAGCTCTCATTAAAGAGTTAGAAGAAAAAACTGGATATGAATTAATAGGTAATTATGCAAGTTCCGGCACTGAAATTCTTGAAAAACTAGGTGAAGAATGTATGAACGAAAGAAAACTTATTGTTTATACATCTGCTGATTCAGTTTTACAATTATGTGCTCACGAAGACACGATACCTGTTAAAGAACTTTACAGATGCTGTGAAATTGCAAGAGAAGTTTGTATGAAACCTGAATATAGAGTTGGCAGAATTATTGCAAGACCATTTATTGGAAAAGACAAAAATTCGTTTAAACGTACGCCAAATAGACATGATATTGCATTAGATCCAACTGGAATTACCGCAATGGATATCTTAAAAAACAATGGCTATACAGTTTCATGTATTGGCAAAATTGCCGATATATTCAACAATGTAGGCGTTTCACAAACACAAAAAACCATTTCAAATGTCGATGGAATGAATAAAACTATTAAAGAAATTGCTTCAACCGATTATGAAGGTTTATGTTTTGTTAATTTAGTTGAGTTTGATAGTGAATACGGCCATAGAAGAAACTATAATGGATACGCTCAAGCTATCGAGACATTTGACACACAATTAAAAGAATTAATGGATATTATGCGTGACACTGATTTATTAATGATTACAGCAGATCATGGAAACGATCCAACATGGGTTGGAAGTGATCATACTAGAGAACAAGTTCCACTTATTGTTTATTCAAAACAAATCAAAGATGGAAGATATGTTGGCGAAAGACAACAATTTGCCGATATGGGCGCAACAGTTCTTGAAGATTTAGGATTAAAATCGGATAAAACAATGATTGGAACGCCAATTAAAGAAATCTTATAAAAATAAATAAAATAATTTACTAAAAAATAAAATTGCCTCCTACTTAAATAGTAGGAGGTTATTTTTATGGAAATTGGTCCCTATAAATACGAATGTGCTAAACAACAAACAAAACAAGAGAAAATCATACTAGAAGGTCTCTCTATTAAAGAGTTTCCCAGTATGGAAAGGAGTTTGAGTCGTAACTATAAAGCAGGTTATATCTATTCATCTGTGAAAACTGATTCGCATGGTATAGGGACCACTGTTTATTTGTTGTGTTTATCGAATATTATATTAAACAGAATTTTAGTTTGTGGCATTATTTTCCGACCGATATATAGGTTAAATGTAAAACCTGGTGATATAGAAATTGGAATGATTAGTGATATAAATAGAACCGAAGTAGGGTTTACAAGAATAGATCTAATACAAAATATGGCATTAGACTCTTTTGAATCTTTAATTTCAGCTTCATGTAATCCGGACATAATATTAGAAAAGATACAGTTATATAAAGTACAAAGACAAATCGGACGCGAATTTTTCAATATGAACAAAGATGATTAGCAGTTAATTAGTAGTTATCTAGTATTAAATTAGTAATCATATAATGTGGGAAACTTAACTATATATTTAGACTGATAAATAGTAAGACTATTAATATTACTTTAAAATAACGTTTACATCGACAATTTTAATAATATAATTACATAATAGATATTATGCGAAGTTAGCATATAATAAAAAAAGAAATATTTATCTATTTCTTTTAATAATTTGATCTAATGATAGTCTTGTTCTTTCATTATCTGTGAGGATATGAATGATTGTGTCATATGCATCGATAATCATCCATTCAGAATCAGGAGTACCTTGTATATCTTTAACTCTTAAACCGTTTTCAATTAAATAGTCTTCAGTGAATTCTATTAATGACTTTATATGTCTTTGGTTTAATGCAGTAGCGATTATACATTCATCATAATATGGAGTAAGTGGTGTTGTATCAATTAATACTACATCCTCTGCTTTCTTTTCAATAAGCTTAGTAATCAAATCTTGCATCATTATTTTTTTCCCTTTCTTGGTGATGTTTATTGTTTAAATAGTCATCTACACAATCTGCCGTTAATCTGTTATCTGAATAATTGTCTTTTTCTTTATGCTTGTTCATGTTGAATTCAATATTTTGACTTAAAACATAAATAAAACCACCTGTAATATTTGCTTTACATAAATCAATCATGTATTTGGAATCATACCCTCTTAATGGATCGATTTTATCTGCTACATAAACTATTTTTTCAAGAACAGACATTCCATTTCTACCAGTACAATGATATTTAATTGCATTTATGATATCAGAATCTAAAATGTTGAATTGAGTTGCGGCATAGTAGCTTCCAACGAATTGATGATACGCATATACTGGCAAATCAATAAATTCACTAAAATATTCGTGCATAATTGTATTTAATTCAGTGATATCAGCATATTTTCCTATATCATGAAGTAATCCCACCATAAATGCTTTTGCTTTTAATTTATCATATCCATTTGCTTCTGCGATTTCATAGCAGAGATTTGCTACGCTCATTGAGTGTCTATATCTTCTTAAATCTAATAAATTATAAACATCACGTGCAAAATAAAGCTTATGAAGTGTAATATAATTCAAAATTGGTAATGGAGCATCTAATTTGTTGAGATTACGGATGTCAGTACTTGAGATGTCGCGTGAGAATCCATTAACTTTCATCATATTGTATTTGACAATATTCGGACTTGTTTCACAATATCCAGGTCTATCATAATAAATTATATTTACTAGGTCTTCTATCTCTTTTGCTTCTTTCCATGCATTAAACACATTAACTTGATCCAATCCTATTAGCAAATATAAATCATCATTCGGAAAAATTTCTTTAAAGTATCTAATTGTTTCTATAGTATATCCGCTTTTTGATTTAGTAAACTCGTAATCATTTATTTCTATATCACATTTGCAATATGGTAAACCAAGGTTTAACATATCAAGTCTTTGTTCGACAGTAGCAATTGCTTTTTTATTTACAGAATTTTTAGAAAGTATTAAAAATAATTTATCAAAATTAAATTGTTTATTTGCTGCTTGAATAACATTAATATGTCCTGAGTGAAATGGATCAAAACTTCCTGGAAATAATAATATTTTCATATGCGCTTACTTATACCTTTCTTTTTTTGACTAACTTTAAAAATTGTTATTACACGACCAATAACTTGTACTATTTCGCAGTTAAGGTTGTTTTTAAGTTGTTCTGCGATCTCTTTTGCTGTTGCTTCGATACTTTTTAATGCATGTATTTTTATAAGCTCATGGGCTTCAAGGGCTTTTACAAGCATATCAACTGTCGAATCTTTTAAATAGTCTTTGCCAATTGTATATTTAATTATTGGTTCGCTATGTGAAATATATTTTAAATCTGCTACTTCTTTACTTTTTAACATAATTTATTTTTGCTCTCGTTGTGTATAAGAACACTCCTTTTGGAACGGTGACTCTAAAAGTTTGGTTATTACCAATAAATGATATCCAACCTAAACCCAAAATACCAATATCTCTTTGTCCTGCTTCTGTTATTACAACATCGTAAATATCAAATTTTTCAGGACCATCAAGCATTTTAGAAACAGGCTTGAAATATTTTTTATTAATATAGTTATAAAAGACACCATCAATTTCTTCGGTTAATTTGAATGGCTTAATTTCAATTTTTTGAGAAATAAATACTTTAACAGATGTTTTTTCTCCTTTAATTAAGTCAAAGCGTGCTAATCCACCTAATGCAATTGAACTTTGCTTTCCCATTATCAATTCTTTTCCTTCTACAGTTGTAGATGGAAGGATAGTTGTAAGAAGACTTTTTTCAACTAAAGCAAATAATGCAGAAGTATTAGCTAAAAATCCAGGTAAATCATAAAGAGTTGAAGTTCTATCTAATGGAATTTCAACAACTTTTAAATCGGTGCCCTGATAATTTACAGTTGTTATAAATCTTGTAGTATTATTCGAATAAGATCTTAAAAAAGCATTAGAGAGTGAGGTTTTACCAGAATTTGAAAATCCTGTTATGTAAACATCATGTCTTTGTCTTAATTCATGGACTTTTTGAATAAATTCGTCCATATTATAACCTTGTTTAGAACTTGTAAGAATAATATCCTTAACATTTATATTTGCCACTCTTAATCTGTGTGCAACATATGTTTTTAATAATTCGTCATCGATATCGTTTGGTAATAAATCTCTTTTATTACCAACAACTAAAACATTGCATCCTTCAATAGCGGCTGCAAATCTTTCGGTTGTTAATCCTTCAAATGAAAATAGATCTAATACCAAAACTATTAAGGCATCGCTTGCACGAGCATCATTTAAAATCGTGTAAAATCCTTCATCAAGTTCAAGTCTTTTAGGAGCTTTGTTGAAAACTACCTTTTCGAAGCAATTATTGCACAAAAGAATTTCTGATTTGTGGTTGTTATATACTTCTGAAATAATATAACCTGGTTTGCTTGCATCAGTGTCTTGCAAAATAACGCCACATTTATAGCATCTAAGCACCCTTTTAATTTCACTCATAATACTTCCTCCAATCCTTTAATAATTTCTTTTTTTCAAGAAGATTTCTGATTCTTTTGTCGAGTATTCTGTTAAATTTTGTTGTTGGTTGATCCCTTTCAACGTACTTATCAGTTAAAATGGTCATAACTTTGGCAGAATTGCCACAAGCAATATCTGTTACTGTTTGATCACCTATCATTATAACATGCTCTAAATTAATTTTGCATGCATTAATGTATTTTAAAACTTTATGTGAAAATGGTTTCATTGCATTAGAAATAAAATCAACATTCAATCCTTTTGCATAATTATAAACTCGTTCAGAGTGATTGTTTGAAATAATTACTAATTTGATATTATTTTCTTCACACTTATGAGCAAATTCCAATGCCTCAGCACTAGGAACGTATGTATCAAAAGCATCTAAAGTATTGTCTAAATCGGAAATAATTAATTTAATTCCTAACTTTAAAAAGAAATTTATATCGATTTCATAAATTGTTTTTGCGTGAAATGTTGGAATAAATCTCTTTAACATAATTTAAAACGCCTTTCTTTGTATTTTTTTAACAATATATAATGGAATTATTAGAACAGGTAAGATTTCAACTCTACCAAGCATCATTGCTATAGTCGATGTTATCATCATTCCTCCGCTTGAAGAAGGTCCTAAAAGTCCAATGGAGAGTCCACTATTTGAAAGAGATTGAATAGCATCAAACGTGCAATATCCGAACGACGCTTTAGAAATCATGGCAAAAGTCATTGCAAAGATAAAGATTAATGCAAAATAGATCATAGAAAATGTAACAGCTGAAATAAATGAAGTGTGTTCAAAAACTTCTTTTTGATCATATTTATAAATATAATGTGTTTTAACTCTTCTTTTATTAGCTAATCCATCAACAAATGCAAACCATATGCCTTTTATAACGCAAATCGTTCTATTCATTTTAATACCACCACCAGTTGATCCTGCTTCGGTACCAATCGCGACAATAACGCCAACAAGTGCTAAAAATGGCGTTCCTAAAGTTGATATGCCTCTTGCGTCAATAATAGATGCATTGGAAACGCCAGTAGTTGTGATGCTTGAAACCATCGTATAAGCCGTCACTCTGAATATATCGCTATAAGAAACTGTCGGATTTTGAAAATAATTATAGTTTGCAACAAGCAATGTTGAAAGTGGAATAAGTATTACTAAAAACGCGATCATCATTTTAGTTTCGCTATGTAGAAAAACTTTTTTATATTTTCCTTTGATTAAATACAAATTAACAAGGAACGAAGTTGCACCTAAAAGCATTAATAATGAAGTAATAATTTCGATGCCTACATTGTTATAAGTACCAATCGAATCAGCAGTTAAACCTAAACCACCTGTCGAAACACAAGAAATTGAGTAGTTAAAAGCTTCAAAGTATGAAAGTCCATCGTTATATCCAACGGCAAAAAGACACAATGAACCAACTAGAATATACGAAATATAAATACTAAATATAATACGAGCAGATTTAACAATATTTGGAAGTAATTTATCATTATGTCCGTCGGCTGTATAAAGTCTCATGTTATGTCTGTCACTAATTGCGCTTGTTAAAATTAAAACTAGACCAACACCACCAACAAAATGAGTTAAACTTCTATAAATAAAGAAAACTTTTGGAACAGCTTCATAATTAGCAATGGCGCTAAATCCAGTAGTTGTAAATCCGCTAGTTGCTTCAAATAGAGCTTTTGTATAGTCAAAATTAAATTCTTTTAAAAATAATAATGGAATAGCGCCACCTAAATAAATAAATGACCATGTTAATAAAACTAATATAGTATCTTCGTATTTAGCTAAGCGTCCTTTTTCTTTTTTACATATAAAAAGAAATAATAAGAAACCAATTATAATAAATCCCATTCCAGGTCCAAAGAAAGCATACCAGTTTTCAGCAGCTTCTTCAGGGTAGGCTAAAAAAGTAAGCATCGGCAAAAGGATGATTACTCCTAAAATCATCAACAAAATTCCTAAATATCCAATTACAAGTTTAAAACCAACAACAGGTTTGTCTTTTATTTCATCCATATCTTATTTATCTGTGTTAATAAAATCAGTAACTTTATCCAAGTTTTCTTTTATTGTAACAACAACAATTTTATCTCCGCTTTTTATTAAAGTGCCACCAAATGGAATAATTACATCTGGATCTCTATAGATGCACGAAATCGTTGCATCAACAGGAAATTTAATATTTTTTAGATATTCTTGATCTAGTCTTGTGTTTGGAGCTACTTCTATTTCACTAATAACTATCTTATCATTTTCAATTGAAAGAACTTTTTGCATTTCATCAATCGATGATTCAATAAAAACTTTATTAGCAAGTAAATAAGTTGATGAAACAACTCCTTCAATGCCTAATTCTCTAAAAAGTTCAACGTTTTTTGGGTTAACAACAGTACAGACGACTTTAGTTACTTTGAAAACGTGTTTTGCCATAATACATGCGACATAATTGTCAATATCATTACTGCTTAATGCCAAAAAAACGTCAGCGTCATGAATTTCAGCTTCTTCCAAAACAAATAGCTTTGTTTGGTCTCCCTGAAAAACATCAATAGAATTCTTTTTTGATATATATTTAGCCCAAATCGGATCATTATTAATTACAATAATGTCGTATCCGTTCTTTTTAAACAATGAAACGATATAATCGGCTTCATGTGTTCCGCCAGCGATAACTGCTCTCATTTATTCTTCCTCCGCATCATTAGTATCGATCTTTTCTGCAAAAAGATCGTCAAAATAATCAAGACATAGTGAAAATGGAAAAATTGGATAACAATTTTTTATATCATCAAGCAAGATTTTTTTATTTTGATCATTTAATCTAACAATTATTTTAAGAACATTAAACTTGGTAACAAGTAAATGTGAAAGATAAATGTTGATGTTATCATTATTTGTTGCAATAACAACAAGTTTCGAATTCTCTATATTATTAAATTCTAATGTTTGAATATCGGTTGCATCAGCTTCAATCATATAGCCGCTAAATGAATCGGGTAATTTATCAAATGCTTTTGCCTTTATATCGATGATAGATACTTCAAATCCGCGATCAGATAATTTTGTTGCAATTGCAGAGCCTAAATTGCTGCAACCGATAACAAATATTTGATTATTGTGTATATTTGACATATTTTTCCTCCAAATACTTTACAATTATATACTTTTACTTATAAAAAACAACTAGTCACCTAAATCATCAAAAATTGAAATTTGCTGATACGGATCGTTTTCTTCGGTTTCTTTTTCTTCTTTATCTTGTTCTTTTTCTATTTCAAAAGTTTCGAAATTGCTGTCTATGTGCTTCACATCGGTATTAAATATTAAAGATAAAACGTATTCGTTGTTTGTTCCGAGATTATCTTTTGCATTTTTTGTTGGACTCACATAGAAATCATTAATATCAAATTCATGCATCACAAGATTTGTGTCGAGCGTAAATAAATGAATACTAGAAACAGCTTTATTTAATTTAGTCGAATATATAGTTTGATGTAAATCGGATTTAAATGATTTATATATTTCCACTGATTTTCCTAAACGTTGTGTTAATACAAGGTTGTTGCAATCAAAGATTCTTGTATGACCTTTATCGGTAAGCAATAAGATTTTGCCTTTTTCATCTTGCTTGAAGTTAAGTAATGAAACAACGTAGGAATCTTTCAAATTATTCATTGATTTAACGCCAGCCGTCTTGTTAGCAAGTACCGACAACTGGTTTTCATTAAAGAATGTTGAATTTCCGATAGAATTTATTACGAGAATATTATCATTTCCAGAAGTAACAACAACATCTGCTAATTCATCGTTTTTAACCATTTTCATCATACAAACAGGTTTACTATAACGTAAAGCATAGAAATCTTTTAATTGAGTTCTCTTTATTTGACCTTTTTTAGTTACGGAAACAACGAATGCTGGAATATTAAAGTCTTTTATTATGAAGCATTTTATTATTTTTTCATCAAAAGGAAGATTAATAAGATAATTTATATGCTTTCCTTCATCTTTCCACTTTCCATCTTGGACTTCATGAACTGGGATAAATAAATAGTTTCCTTTACTAGTAAATGCTAGAACAAAATCTATTGTATCAACCAAATCTGCACAAACAAGGCAGTCTTTAGGTTTAATTCCAGGAAGAACACTGTTTGAAGATTTGTAAGATTTAATAGAAGAACATTTTGCATAACCATCTCTTGTAATCGCCAACATCACTGGCTCATTAAGAATTAGATCTCTTGCATTAATTTGAATTTCGTCTTCTTTTTCTATTATTTCTGTTCTTCTTGCGATACCGTATTTCTTAGAAATATATTTTAAATCATTAACAATAGCTTCATCTAGTTTCTTTTCATTAGTTAAAATGAGTTTTAATTCAATAATTTCTGCCTTTAGAGCATTCATTTCTTGTAAGAACAAGTCGACATCAGTATTTGTTAATTTATATAATTGTAAATTAACAATTGCTTCTGATTGTATTTCAGAGAAGCCAAAATTTTCTTGTAAATGAATTTTGGCGTCGGCTTTATTTAACGATTGTTTAATTACTTGAACAATTTTATCAACAATTAGGGTAGCTTTGTAAAGACCTTCAACAATATGAAGTCTTGCTTCATCTTTATCTAATATGAATTGAGAACGTCTAGTAATAATTTCTTTTTGAAAATCGATGTAATAATGAATATATGAAAGTAAATCCAAAGTACGTGGCCTTCCATCACATATTGCTACGATATTTGCACTATAAAATGATTTTAATGGTGTTTTGTTTAATAAATATTGAAGAATTAATTTAGAATCACATTCAGGTTTGATATCAACAACTATTCTTACACCGTGCATTTCTGTTTCATCACGTACTTCAAGAATGCCATCAACTTCATGGTTCATTTTTACTTTTTCAATTTCACTAACTAAATCTTTTTTATTTAATTGATATGGTATTTCGGTAATAACAATGTATTTAGCTATTTTGTCTTCTGTAAGTTCGACTTTTGCTGCAATTTCTATTCTTCCTCTACCAGTTGCGTAGATATCTCTTATTCCACTAGAATTATAGATTACTCCTCCTGTTGGAAAATCTGGTCCCTTGACAAATTGTAATAAATCATCGATAGTTACGTTTTTGTGGGTGATTGTATAAATAATTGCATCATCTATTTCAACAAGATTATGTGGTGGAATTTCAGTTGCTAAAGCAACAGCAATTCCATTCGCTCCATTTACATAAAGATTTGGAAAAAAACTTGGTAGAACTGCTGGTTCTAATTCTGTATCATCAAAGTTAAGATTCATATCAACTGTGTTTTTTTCGATATCTTTAACTAATTCTTCTGCAAGAAGCGACAATTTTGCTTCTGTATAACGATAAGCAGCAGGTCCATCACCATCAATTGAACCATTATTTCCTTGGAAATGGATTAATGGCATATTTATTTTCCAGTCTTGGGACATCCTAGCAAGTGCTTCATAAATTGATGAATCACCGTGAGGATGGTATTTACCAATAACGTCACCAACAATGCGTGCGCATTTTTTAGTTGGTTTATCAAAAAACATTGAGTTTTTGTACATAGAAAAAATGATGCGTCTTTGAACAGGTTTTAATCCGTCTCTAACGTCAGGTATTGCTCTATTTTGAATAACGTCTTTAGCATATATTGAATAACAATTTCCCATTAAATCATCTAATGGAGATGAAATTATATTTTCAACTATGACGTTTTTTTCGATTTCTTTCTTCTTAGCCATTTTTTACTTTATCCTTAAAATTATCTTGTTCATTAAAATTAACATTTTCTTCAACCCGTTTTTTCCTTTGAACAACATCACTACCCATCAAAACATTAATGCGTCTTTCAACTAATAACGGATCTTCAACGTCGACTTTTAGAAGCATACGTGTTTCTTTTCTCATTGTTGTATCTTTTAATTGATCAGCATTCATCTCTCCTAAACCTTTATAGCGAGATATTTTGTAGCCATTGCCAATTTTTTTCTTAGCAGCTTCTAAATCATCATCATTCCAACAATATATTTCCGTCATCTTTTTGCTAGCACTTGCATCTTTTGATACTCTATAAAGAGGTGGTACTGCCACATAGACCATTCCATTTGTAATTAAAGGTCTCATATAATAATAGAAAAAAGTTAATAATAAAGTTTGAATGTGTGCTCCATCGGTATCAGCATCAGTCATAATAATTATTTTTCCATAATGAGAATCAGTAACATCGAATTCTTGTCCAACACCAGCACCAATTGTGCTAATTATAGTTGCAAATTCTTCATTTTTAAGCATTTTATCCATTCCGATTGATTCAACGTTTAAAGGCTTTCCTCTTAAAGGCAAAATTGCTTGGTGAACATAGTCTCTTCCTTTTTTAGCGCTACCACCGGCAGAATCGCCTTCAACAATAAACAATTCATTGTTTTTATAATCTTTTGATTGAGCGGAAGTTAATTTTTTTGATAAAGTAACATCGTTTTTTACTTTTTTATTTGCTCTAATATCTTCTTTTGCTTTTCTTGATGCAACACGAACCCTTTGGGATTCTAAACATTTAGAAATAAGATTTAATGAAAATTCTTTATTTTCATTTAAATAGTGAATCAATTCATTGTAAAAAAAGTTTGAAACAATGCTAACAGCTTCTTGAGTGCCTAATTTGCCTTTAGTTTGCCCTTCAAATTCAAGAATTGATTCCGGAATTTTTAAAGCAATAATAGCTGTTAATCCTTCTCTTATATCGTTTGCTTCGAATTTTGATTTGTTTTTAAAAAGTTTGTTTTCTTCTGCGAAATCATTAACTGCTCTTGTAATTGCAATTTTAAAGCCAGTTTCGTGAGTTCCGCCATCTTTTGTTCTAATATTATTAACGTATGATAATAAAGTTTCGTTATAATCGTTTACACAATACTGAAAAGCTATTTGAATTTTTATTTCATCTTTGTTATCTTCAAAATAAATAGGACTATTTAATGGAGTTTTATTTTCATTGATCGTGTTTATATATTCAATTAAACCATCTTTATAATAAAATTCTTCTGTGCTATCAATTCTTTCATCAGTCAATATGAAATGAACGTTGCCTAAAAGAAAAGCTGATTCTTGTAAATGGTTTCTTATAACATCATATTTAAAGTCAATTGCTTGAAATATTTTATGGTCAGGTTTAAAAGTAATTACCGATCCATGTTTATTTGTGTTACCCAATATTTCAAGCGGCACACTTAAAATTGAACCGCCTTTTTCAAATCTTATATGATAAATTTTGTTGTCTCTATAAATTGTTGCATCAAAAAATTCTGAAAGAGCGTTAGTAACGCTACTTCCGACGCCGTGTAAACCAGCACTTGATGAATATGCATTATCATTAAATTTGCCGCCACTATGAAGCGTTGATAAAATTAATTGAATAGTAGGTATATTTTCTTTTTTATGAATTCCACATGGAATACCACGTCCTTCATCAGAAATAGTGATTGATCCATCTTTATGAATACTAACAGAAATTTTGTTTCCAAATCCGTTTAATGCCTCATCAACAGAGTTATCTATGATTTCCCAAACTAAGTGATGAAGACCTGTAGAGTTAGTAGAACCTATATACATTGCAGGTCTAACTCTGACGCCTTCTAAACCTTCTAAAACTTGAATATCAGTTTCATCATATTTGTGTATTTTTAAATTTGTATCTGCCATATGTTTAATATTATACAATATTTAAGTCAAATATATTATAATAAATTATACATTTTGAAAGAAAGGGGTAAATATGGCAAATCAATACATTTTATCGACTAATTTGTCTTCTTTGGATTTATTTATAAACATTATTGTTCCTATTTGTGCCTTAATATTCGCTTATTTATTAGGCTCAATA
The DNA here is from genome assembly GCA_036657515.1 of Bacilli bacterium. Taxonomy (GTDB): domain Bacteria; phylum Bacillota_I; class Bacilli_A; order RFN20; family CAG-826; genus Alectryobacillus. The sequence continues at coordinate 81,871 of JAVXGI010000002.1, read as the reverse complement.
AGCATTTCTGTCATTCTTGGAAAATTATATTTTCATCAAGACCCACGACAATTTGGATCTAAAAATCCAGGCGGAACAAATTCCGGAAGATTATGGGGAAAGAAAATCGGGGTTTTAGTTATGATAGCAGATATGATTAAAGCTTCATTGGCATTTTGGATTACTTATATAGTGATAAAAAATACTCAATTAGACTTAATATTGGTTCACGATTCTCAAATGGTAGCACTTTGGATTACACCGTTAGGATCAGTATTAGGACATTGCTATTCATGCTTCTTAAAATTTAAAGGTGGGAAAGGTGTTTCTACAATGGTTGGTTCTCTTGGAACATCAAGCTTATTACAATTAGGATTTGGAGTATTTTCATTTTTTGTTCCATTACTTTCAAAAAAATATGTTAGTTTATCTTCTATTTGTTTATCAATTGGATCGATTATTATTAGTTGGTCTATTTATATAGCATCTATAGTTGGTGATCCAGCAATAGCTAATTCATTATTGATACCAAACGGAATGCTTGAAGTTCATATAATTTACCCACTCGTCTGTACAACTATTTCACTCATTGTTATTATAAGACATAAAGCAAATATCAAACGTCTTTTAAACCATAGTGAATCTCAAGTCGGCTTCTTAGTAAAGAAATAGTAGTTTATTAGTAGCAAATTAGTAGTTAGTAATTTTTATCTTATATATTAAATTATTAGTATTTTGTCGTGTTAAACGGAGTTTAATATTGACAAATATAAAAAAAGAAGAACTTTCGTTCTTCTTTTATTTTGAATTTTTCATTGAATTCATTACTTGTTTTATTTGAGCTTCACTTGGTTTTCTACCCATTGAAACAAACATAGCACGAATCATTTTTTCACTAATTGGTGGATTTTTTTGCATTTCTTTTTGAATAAGTTTTCTTGTTACAAAGAAACCAACAGCAAGACCGATAACTAGACAAGCAATGGCTATTCCTAACCAGCTTCCATCAAATTCTATTAAAAACATATGATTACCTAGTTAGCCCTTCCATCATACTCACCAGTATCAGTTCTAACTAATACGGATTCGCCTGATGCGATAAATAATGGTACACGAACTTTTAATCCAGTTTCTAATGTAGCTTCTTTCATTGCCTTATTAACAGTATCGCCTCTAACTGCAGGTTCCGTTTCAACAATTGTTAATGCTACCTTTGCTGGTAAGTTAACACCCATAATTTCACTTTCATAAGAAATAACTTCTATTTCTGAATCGCCCTTAAGAAATTTTTGTTCCCATTCAAGTCTTGTTTTTTGAATTTCGATTTGTTCATAAGTGTTTTGATCCATAAATACTAATGCATCGCCTGCATCATATAAAAATATCATCTTCTTTTTGTCTAATCTAACAACATCAACGTTATATCCACTGTTTCTTGCAATTTCGATAACTGAGTTTGTTCTTAAATTTTTGACTTTTACTTTTGCAACCATTTTTCTCATTGCAGTTTTATTTAATAATATATCAAGAACTTGATATAAATTACCTTCATCAATAAAATAGTTGCCTGGCCTTAATTCTGTAACGTTTGCCATATACAATCCTCCTAATAAATCGCTTACATATTATAACAATATAATTGTAAAAATGCACTAAAAAATAGTTTTCTAAGCTATATTTCTATTGTGCTTTCTTTCGTATCCAATTGATGTAAAAGCGTCATGCCCTGGATAAACTACGATATCATCGCTTAGTTTCATCAACTTTGAGAGAGATTCCTGTGTTTTATTCCCACACGAAGTTATTAAATCAGTACGTCCTATATCACCTTTAAATAATGTATCACCTGAGAAAAGAATTTTATTTTTACTTAGATAAAAACATGAAGATCCATTAGTATGAAACGGAGTATGAATAACATTTATCTCAATATCTCCAAATTTAAGCATCTCTTTATCACGAAATACAATCACCTTGTCTTTTATATTATTAAAAGTAACATCTTTGTTAAACATTAAAGATTCATTTAATTTAGAACTATAAAGCATCTTTTCATCTTCTTCTTCAATGTAAATATCACAATTGAATGCTTTAACTAATCTTTCTAAATCTCTTATATGATCAAAATGACCATGTGTTAATAAAATATTTGTAGGTTTTAAATTATTTTCTTTTAAAAATAACTCAAAATCTCCAGTATCATCACCTGGATCAATAACCACACAAACATTTTCATCACTGACTACATAAGTATTTGCAGCAAATAATTTCTTTGCTTTATAAAAATTAATTTTCATACTTTAATAAAAAAATAAGGATTTAACCTTATTTTTTCTCTTTGTGTAGTGTCATCTTGTTGCATCTTGGACAGAATTTCTTGATTTCCCTTCTGTCTGGATGGTTTTTTTTATTTCTAGTACCAATGTAGTTTTCTTCGCCACATTCCGAACACTTTAAGATAATGTTATCACGCATATTACATTCCTCACTTTTTGCTTAATTATATTAACATATATCGAAATAAATATCTATAAATAATTTTCTAATAATATATAATGATAATATGAACACAAGAGAGAACACAAAAGTCGTTAAGGTTGGTAATAAAACAATAGGCGGAAACAATACCGTTTTAATTCAATCCATGTGCAACATAAAGACGTCAAACTATGTTGCTGTCGCAAAACAAATAAATGAATGCGCTAATTATGGAGCTGATTTAATGCGAGTATCTATTTTAGATATGGAAGATGCTAAAGCAATTAAAGAAATAAAAAAACGTATAAATATTCCATTAGTAGCTGATATTCATTTCGATTATAAATTAGCAATTGAATGCATTAAAAATGGAGTTGATAAAATACGTATTAATCCAGGAAATATCGGTTCTATTGAAGGCATTAAAGAATTAGTAGAATATTGTAAAAATTATAATGTTCCTATTAGAATTGGAGTTAATTCTGGATCAGTTGATAAAGAATTATCTAAAACCGGCGTTCATAATGCTGAATTACTTGTAGAATCAGCTAAAAAACATGTTAAAATTTTGGAAGATTTGGCTTTTACCAATATTATAATTTCTATTAAATCATCCAATGTTAGAGAAACTATTGAAGCTTACTCTTTAGCAAGCCAAATCTTTCCTTATCCTCTTCATTTAGGAGTAACTGAGGCTGGTACATCAGATTATTCTTTGATTCGTTCTGCTGCTGCTCTTTCTCCTCTACTTTTAAATGGAATTGGTAATACAATAAGAATATCTATTACTGGAAATCCAGTTGATGAAATAATTGCTGCAAAACGTCTTTTGCATGATGTTGATCTATATGCTTCATATCCAACACTTATATCATGTCCAACTTGTGGAAGAACATGTGTAAATTTAGAAGATCTTGCTAAAAGAATATCTATTTATCTCGAAACTATTAAAAAACCAGTTAAAGTAGCTATTATGGGTTGCATTGTTAATGGTCCCGGCGAAGCAAAAAATGCCGATATTGGCTTAGCTGGTGGAAAAGAATGCTTCGCGTTATTTAAAAAAGGAATTGTTGTTAAAACAATTCCCGAAAAAGATGCCTATACAGAACTTATAAACGAAATTAATAATTTTTAAATAAATCTTTATTGAAGTTTCCGTCTAAAAGCATTTCGATTTCATTTTTATATGGTGGTTTATCGTTAAAATAAGGTGTTTCAAGAATTTTTGGTGCATTTTCGAAACGTTCATCAAATAATATTTTATGTAAAATATCAAAACCAATATCACCGAAACCAATGTTTTCGTGTCGATCTTTATGACTATTAATTAAATTTTTGGAATCATTTAAATGAATTACTAAAACTTTATCAATTCCAAAACTAGAATTAATAGAGGCAATAATATCTTCGTAATGGTTTAAATCATAACCAGCATCATGAATATGACAAGTATCTAGACAAACACCAATTCTTTCTTTATCTTCTATTTTAGATATTATATAACCTATATCAGAAAAATTTGAACAAACTTCGTTTCCTTTACCTGCCATTGTTTCAATCGCGATTTTTATATTTTTAGTTTTGCTTAAAGCAGTATTTAATCCAAGAACAACTTGCTCAATAACGGTGTTTTTATCCTCACCAAGGCTTGAACCGGGGTGTAATACAATAACTCCAGCACCAAATGCTTCTGCTCTCGCCATCTCATTGATTAGCATTTTTAAGGACATTTCAAAGTTTTCTTTTTTTATAATATTTGCTAAATTGATTAAATAAGGAGCATGACAAATAATTTGTGATTTAGTAAAACCGTTTTCATTAAGAAGATTTTTTGCTTCTTCAAGTTTACAATGTTCTAAAGGTACTCTTGCACTATTTTGAGGAGCTCCAGTATAAAACATTAAAGCAGTTGCGTTGTACGAAATTGCTTCTTTTACGCTTCCCAAAAAATATTCAGGTCCAGTCATGCGAACATGCGAACCAAGTAAAACTTTATTCATCAGATCTGTTGCCTCTTTCAGCTTTGTTTCTTTCTTCTATTTGTCTTCTGATATCTTTTTTAATTACTTCTCTACGATGTTCTCTCTTTACTTTATCAACAGCAGTCTTTATTTTTCTTTTGTATCCAGGCTTAACTTTTCTCGTATTAACTTTTGATTTAGCTGCCCATATTTTTTGATCTAATTCTTCGTTTTTCTTGCTTTTGAATATCTTTTTATAGTCTACAGCCTTTCCTTCTACTAATTCGTTGTCTCCAAACTTAAGATACGAAATATCAAGCTTATCTTCGATTAATTTTCTCACTTTTTTCACAGTTTCTATATTATAAAAGAAATATGATTCTCCCGGTCTATCATAACGACCACATCTACCTGCTCTATGGTAGTAAAATTCTTCATTATTAGGTAAGTCTACACTTAAAACTACATCGATTGCAGGAATATCAAGACCTCTTGCAACTATATCTGAAGCAATAATTACTTGAAATTCATCAGTTTTTATTCTTCTCATCAAAGATTTTCTTTCACGAGCTGAAAGATCACCATTAAAAAGACATGTCTTAAATTTTGCGCCAGCAACTTTTTTATAAATTGCTTGCATATCTTCCTTCTTTGAAACGAATATAAGTATCATATATGCAGGTTTTACACGTAAAAATTCTAAAACAGCTTCATCTATTGGCTTGTGTTTTATGTCAATACCATAATGTTTCACGTTTTTAGATGTATTACCTGTACTATCGTTTGTAATAAAGAAATCAGCTTGTATATATTTGCTTAAAATATATTGAAGTGATTGCGAAATGGTTGCGGAAAATACTAATAGCTGTGGAGCACCGACTTTTGTAATTACTGAGTCAACATCATCCATAAATCCTGATTCTAACAGCATATCAGCTTCGTCTAGTACAATAAATTTAACATCATCAAGTGGTAAAAATGAACTTTTTACAAGCATTTCGTGTAGTCTACCAATTGTAGCAACTATAATTTGCGGATTTTTAGACATTTCTTCCACGCTTTTCGTACGTTCATCAACGGATGAAATAAGTTTTACAGATAATTTAGGCATTTCAACACAAAATTCTTTAAAGAAATCAAATGTTTGTTTTGCTAGTTCTCTTGTAGGTGAAATTATCACAGCTTGTAATTTATTAATATCAACATTTATTTTTTGTAAAATTGGAACAATAAAAGAATGCGTTTTTCCGCTCCCCGTCTCACTTTTAACTACAAGTGAATTTCCTTTTAGGGCCTTTGGAATAACTAAGTCTTGGATAGGCGTTGCGCTTAAATAGCCTTGACGATTAAGTGATTTTATAATTGTATCAGATAAACAATATGCTTTAAAATTTGCCATGTAATAAATATACTATAAAAATTGATTAAATTGTATAAAATAGATAAAATATTTATATGAAATATACATTATTAAAACCAACTAGTTATTGTCCTGGTGTCAAGAGGGCAATTGATACAGTTATTAATAAAAGTAAAACATCAAACAAAAAGATGGTTACTTTGGGAAAATTGATCAACAACAACGAAATAATTAAAACATTCTCAGATCATGGTGTAGAAACAATAGATTGCACTACTAGTGAATATCTAGGTGTTTTACAGTCGTTAACTAGTAGTAATTTAGTAGTTTTTACTGCACATGGTCACAATTATAATCTCGAAACATATTGTAATGAACACAATATTGAATTTTTAGATACTACCTGCGTCATTATTAAAGATATACTTTTAAAACTCAGCATATATAAAACTAATGGTTATAAACTCATATTAGTTGGCAAAAAGGGTCATCCTGAAACAGAATGCTATTTGCAGACATTTAAGGATGATATCCAATTATATGATGAAAACAATATGAACCTAATTGAAAATGAAAAATATGTTGTATTCGCCCAAACAACAATTAGTTATGAAAAGTTTTTTTCTTCAATAGAAAAATTAGAAAAAGAAAACGGACAAAGTCATCTCATTGTAGAGAATACACTTTGTCAAATTCCCTTATCAAGGCAAAAAGTAATATCAAAAATATCTAGTGATGATTTTGATATACTCGTTATTATAGGATCTAGTTTATCTTCGAACACTGTAGAACTTTATAATTATGCAGTTAAAGAGTGCGATGTTAAAGAAGTGATTTTGCTAGAAAGTCTTCAAGATGCGGTTTCTAAAACTTCCTTATTAAAAAATCACTTACATGCAGCTATAATCAGTGGTTCTTCAACATCATTGAAAACAATAATTGATATATCTGAATTTATATCTACTTTAGATTAATATAGACATTAGGTTCTTTTTCATGATCTATTTTTGTAATAATTAAATTGCTATCAATTTTAAGTAGCACTTTTTCCATTTGCGTCATAAAAATTCTTTCAACTTCATGTGGAACGTCAACATAATTATATGAATTGATAATTATATCTCTTCTTCCATGATGTGGTATATCTCCAGATATAAATGCGTCATAGCCTTCCTTTTTTGCATTTGAGAAGCCAAACCATCCTCCACCACCAATAATAGCAATTTTACTAATTTCTTTTTTTCCATAGCTTAAGGTTGTGCAATAAGTAATCGACAGTTTGTTGATAACAAAATTTGCTAATTCAGAAATATCCATTGTTCTTGGCAATATGCCACCCCTTGCCATTGGAAGCGTTTCTAATGGTTTGATATTTAATAAGCCAAGTTGTTCAGCTAATGCATCATTCATTCCGTCAGTACCTTGATCGAAATTGGTATGAAAACTGTATACAGGAATATTGTTCTTGTTTAATATATCTATTAATTTCTTTTTAAATTCATCGCGTTTTAATACGTCGCTTTTCTTTCCGTATATAAAAGGATGATGCGTAATTACTAAATCTGGATTCGATTTTAAAACATCATCGATAATTATATTATCTAAATCAAGACATAATACTACTTTATTAACATCTTTTGGAAGCTTTCCGCACATTAAACCAACATAATCTTGGTTCTCTTTTGCAATACGTTTTGGAAATTTCTTTCCTAATTTATTAAGCAGCAATTTTGTGTTCATATTTTTTTATTTCCTCCATCTGCATTCTTTCTTTGATATAATCATCTTTAAAAATAATAAATTTTTTATTATTAATAAAGCTTTTATATAACAAATAATTTTTTAAGACAATATTTGAATAGTGTATATCACAAGGATTAGTATTTGTCCAAAATGGTAAATTTATAGAATATTTTCCTAAGAAAATTTCGCTTTTTGTATTTAGATCGAATCTATATATATCGTAAATTTTGCCATTTTCATCTACTTTGCAATAAGTAGTTAGTGAAAATCCTATATTGTTTAGCAGTGATACAACAATATCTGATTTAGAATGAGCTGAAAACACAATTGTTTTAATGAAAAATAATTTTTCCAAATTTTCTAATATAATTGAATGGATAGTGTCGCCGCCCATTCCGCAAATGACCAAAGTATTGATATAACTTGGTATTTGCGATATTCCAGAACTCAAATTTATTTCAATATTATTGCATTTAGATAAATCAATTGCTTTTTTTAACGTATTAAATGGTCCACTTTTATTTTCCACAGCAAAAAAATTATTATTAATATATTTTTTTGCCAAATTAATAACTAGCTGCCCATGATCAGCACCAATATCAGCAACATAACACCTTTCATCAAGCATCGAAAATATTGAGTTAAGTCTTTTAGAAAGAGCTGTTGTCATTTTTTTACTTATTCAAAGATTCCCAATCATCTAATTTCTTTTTTCTACTTTGGTGTTTTAATTTCTTAATAGCTTTTGCTTCAATTTGTCTAATTCTTTCTCTTGTAACGCCAAATTCTTTTCCTACTTCTTCTAATGTATGACAAATATTATCATCAAGACCGTATCTTAATCTAATGACTTTTTGTTCACGTTCATTTAATCCTTCATTTAATACTTCTTCCAACGATTCTCTTAACATTATTCTAGTAGCTTCATCTACTGGGGATTTTGCGTTTGGATCGGGAATAAAATCTTCCATCGTTGATTCATTTTCGTCTTTAACAACTGGTCCGTGCAATGAAATAGGATCAAGCGAGGTTGCTTGAATTTCTCTAATTCTCTCTGGAGTTAGTGCTTTATCATCTAAATGTTTAGAAATTTCTTCTGCAGTTGGTTCTCTACCGAACTCTTGAAGCAAATGACGTTGTGCTTTAGAAATTTTGTTTATCGTTTCTACCATATGTACTGGAATTCTAATAGTTCTAGCTTGGTCTGCAATAGCTCTTGTAATAGATTGTCTAATCCACCACGTTGCATAAGTTGAAAATTTGAAACCTTTTGTATAATCAAATTTGTCAACTGCCTTCATTAAACCAATATTTCCTTCTTGAATTAAATCAAGAAAAGGTAATCCACGACCCAAATATTTCTTAGCAATGCTTATAACAAGACGTAAGTTAGCATTAATTAATTGCTCTTTTGCATATGGATCGCCTTCATTTGTAATTCTTTTTGCAATCTCAAGCTCTTGCTCTTTATTTAATAAAGGAACTTGTCCAATTTCGTGAAGATATGCTTTTACTGAATCATTTGGAATTGTTTCACTCAAAATCATAGGGTCTTCAATTGCAGGCTCTTCTTCTGCAGCTAAATCTTCTGGTTCAAGCCCTTCATCGTCCAAAATATCAGCTTCCGAATAATCTTCTAATTCATCAACTTTTTCCTTTTCAATGGAATATCCATTTTCCATAAAATAATCAATTACTTTTTTAATATCTTCGTCTTCTAATTCAAAAACATCGTTTAAATCAGCTAATAAATCTGAACTACAGATAATTTTTGATGTCTTAGTTTTATTTTCGTATCTCTTAATAATATCTTCAAATGAAGAAATAGTAAGTTGATTGTCTTCATCTTCCTCGCCTAGAATTTTTCTAACTAATTCTTCAACTTTGTTCTTCTTAACTGCTTTTTCCTCGGTTTTCTTTGCCATAATTAATGACCTCCCTTTTGGTTTTTAGATCTTTTCAACATTTGTTTTTCATAAAGAATTTCAAATTTTTTAACGTTGTCTATCTCTTCACGCATCTTTTTATCAAGTTCAATCTCTTTAAAATAGTATTCTCTTTCAAATTCAAGTCTATTCTTAATGTTAACTAATAAAGTATCAGTAAGTTTTTCGTGTCTTGTGCCATCTGTAAGAACATTAGTAATTGTGGACTGACATTTATTTGCTTCTTCTTCGTTCGAGTTTAAGTAAATATAGTTAATTAACTGCGATGTATTAACATTACCACTTTCATTAAAATAATTAATTAAAAATATCGCCACTTTTGAATAAATCTCATTATAGAAAAATTCTACATTTGTCTGATAAAATTGTAACGCTTTTTCACTTTTCAATATTTGATAAAATAATTCATTCTCAAGTTTCTTGATGGTGCCATCATATAATTGATAATTTTGGCGTTCTCCTGGAATTAATGCTGAATCCGGAATCTTTTGATTATAAACTGGATCAACATTCTTTTTTACATAAATATGATTTTTAAACTCAGATAATATACTATCTTTTGAATAGTTTGTTACAGTCGATAATTTAGTTGCATATGCTTCGATATCTAAGGAGCTTGAAGCATTTTCAATTATTGGTAGAAACGAACGTATCAGCTCTTTTTTACCATCATCCGTTGTTAAATCGTGTTTACTTATATTAAAATCAATACTAAATTCTTGCTTTGAAATTAATGTGTTTGCCACTTCTACAAGTTTTTCTTTTCCAAATTTGGTAAGGATTTCATCAGAATCTTTAGCAAAATCAACTTTTTTTACAATTCTATAGTTAATTTTCTCGATTTCTAATTTTGAAATGATATCCGAAATAGCTTGCTGACCTGGACCGTCAAAGTCTAAGCACATTCTTATTTCAACATCTAAATATTTGAGCATTGCAATATGTTCTTTGCTGCATGCTGTTCCCATCAAACCTACAACTGAGGTAATTCCTGCTCTATATAATGCAATTACATCCATAAATCCTTCAACAACATAGATGAATCCATCAATTTTTGCCGATTGTTTAGCATTATAATAATTATATAGAATATTTGATTTATGAAATATATTTGATTCAGGCGAATTTATATATTTCGGAGAATCACTATTATCAATTCTTCTCGAACTCAAAGCAACTGGCTCGTTATTTTTATTTTTAATTGCAAAGACAAGTCTTCCTCTATTTAAATCATTGGCATCATCATTAATTGAATTAGTAATGCCTAATTCTCTGATTTTAGCAATTGAATTACCAGCAGATCTAAGAAATTTAATCGTATTAGTTCCATTTTCAGGAGCAAAACCAATAGAAAATTTCTCACAAATATCACGATTTAATTTTCTTGAATCACAATATTTCTTTCCTTCAGCACCATCGTTTAGATTAAGACTTAATGTATAATATTCTGTTAAATCTTGAAATATTTTTTTTAAATCTTTAAATTTGTCTTCAATAACGTTTTTTGGTTCATCTAATTTAATGCCAGCTAAATTTGCGGCAATATAAATAGCATCATGATAGGATACTTTTTCATAATCAGCAATAAAGTTGATGGCATTTCCGCCTTTTCCACATACAAAACATTTGAATATTTGTTTTTCTTTAGAAATTGATAAAGAAGGATTCGTGTCATTATGAAAAGGACATACTGCCACATAGTTTTTTCCTTTTTTTATAACATTAATATATCTCGATATAACATCTACTATATCTAAAGAATGTAAAATATTATTTACAATTTCGTTGCTGATCAAGTTAGATCCTCCTAAAATTCACAAATAGTTTCAATTTCAGAGTTTAATTCTTCAATTTTCACTCTTTTTTGTTTCATCGTGTCGCGATCTCTAATTGTTACGCATCCATCTATTGCTGTATCAAAATCTACAGTTATACAAATTGGTGTACCAATTGAGTCTTGTCTTCTATATCTTTTTCCAATACTTCCTGCATCATCATAAGCAACTGAATGCTTTTTTGCTAAAATATCAAAAATCTCATTTGCTTTTTCACCTAATTGTTTACTTAAAGGTAAAATAGCTGCTTTATATGGGGCTAGAGCTGGAATTAAATGTAATACAGTTCTAACATCACCACTTTCTAGCGTTTCTTCATCGTATGCATCGCATAAAACACATAACATTAATCTATCTAATCCCATAGAAGGTTCCACAACATATGGAATAATTTTTTCATTGGTATCTTGATCGAAATATTCGAGTGATTGTTTGGAAAACTCCATATGACGTTTTAAATCATAGTCAGTTCTATCAGCAACTCCTAAAAGTTCGCCCCAACCAAATGGAAATTTATATTCAATATCGGTCGTTGCCTTTGAATAAAATGCCAATTCTTTTAATTCGTGGTCTCTAAATCTAATATTTTCATTATTAATTCCAAGAGAAATAACGAATTTTAAGCAATATTCTTTCCAATAAGCAAACCATTCTAAATCAGTTCCTGGCTTACAAAAGAATTCACATTCCATTTGATCAAATTCTCTTGTTCTAAAGATAAAATTTCCGGGAGTAATTTCATTTCTAAATGATTTACCTGTATTGCATATACCAAATGGTAATTTTCTTCTCGTCGATCTTTGTACGTTTTTAAAGTTTACAAAAACTCCTTGTGCTGTTTCGGGTCTTAAATAAACAACTGATTTTGAATCATCAGTTACGCCCATATTTGTTTTAAACATTAAATCAAACTTTCTTATATCGGTAAAATTATTACCTCCACAATGTGGGCATTTAAGTCCTTTTTCTTTGATAAAAGCGACCATATCAGCATTACTCATGCCATTCACATCAACTTCTGGATATTCTTGTTCGATTAATGTGTCAGCTCTAAAACGAGATTTGCAATCTTTGCAATCGATTAAAGGATCACTAAAACTCGTAATATGACCAGTTGCTTCCCAAACTTTTGTATTCATAATAATGGCACTATCGATGCCGACATTATATTTATTTGTTGTAACAAATTTTTTCCACCAAGCATCACGAACATTGCGTTTTAATTCTGCTCCTAGTGGTCCGTAATCCCATGCATTTGCTAATCCGCCATAAACTTCGGAACCAGGAAACACGAAACCAGATGTAATAAGATGATTAACTATTTTTTCAAAACTATACATAATTTCCTCCATACTTTTTACTTTTATTAAAAAGCATACTCAAAGATTATATATTTAAGTGTATATGTTGTCAACTCACTATAAGTGTAATTACTATAACATATCAATAGAATTTAGTTTTATATTTGTAAAGAAATTAAAGAAATCATTCATCTTTTTTAATTCAATAATTAACGTTTTAGCATCACTTTTTATAAACTCTTTATAATCAATAACAGAACCATTGCTAGCGCAATATGCCTTGTAATCATACCCGCTTATAAAAAGAGCATTAGTAAAAAGCATGAACATTCCTTTTAAAATATTCTCTTTAGTTAATCCGCTATCAAATAACGTCATAACTTTTTCAATCGTCTTATATAATGCTGGAAGTTCTTCTTCTAAAAGCACTTTACGACAAGCTTCTTTATAAAAATTCAAAAATATTAAACCATCATATGTTTCGAAAAGCTTCCAATAAACGCGATTAAACTGACTATTTGTTAATATATTGCGATTTTTTGCGACTATATATTCAACGTCTAAAATAGAAAACTCAAAACAAGCATCTCTATTTTTTGCATTTTGTTTTCGTATTCCTTTTGCTAGCAAGGGAATTACCTTATCTTTTGTTAAAAGATTAATTATTCTATCATTATCATTGTATTCGGCCGAATCTATAACTATTCCAACAACTTTCATTTATTCGCCTTTAAAACCATAACTTTGTAAATTCTTCTCATTATTACGCCAATCTGGATCAACTTTAACAAGAAGATCAAGATTTACATGGGTACGAAAAATCTTTTCCATTTCTGCTCTTGAAGCAATTCCGATTTTCTTAATCATGTTTCCTTTTTTTCCGATAACAATCCCTTTTTGAGATTCTTTTTCGATAATAATAGATCCTTGTATATCAAGCATTTTTCCATGCATAGTTATTTGATCAATTTTCACATAAACTGCATGTGGGACTTCTTCATCTAGTAAAACCAACATTCTTTCTCTAATTATTTCGGAAATTAAAAATTTATCATTCATGAGTTCTTTTTCAGCATCTGGAGAAAAATATCTTTCGGATTCATTTAAATGATTTTTAATTAATACTAGTAGTTCGTTAATATTAAATTTTTCTAATGCAGAAACTTCAATGATCTCTGCTTCAGGATAGACTTGCAAAAATCTCGACTTCATTCTTTCTACTAACACTACATTTGTTGTGTCAATTTTATTAAAGACACCAATAAGAGGTATATCAAACTTTAAATGTTCAAATAAATAATCATCACTAGCGTTAAAATCATGTCCTGCATCAACAATAAAAACAGCAACATCAGCACTTCTTATAGCGTTATATGAACTTTTGTTCATAATGTTGCCTAATGCTTGTTGTGGTTTATGAATTCCTGGGGTGTCAATAAAAATAATTTGACTATCTTCATCGTCGTAAACTTGAACAATACTGTTTCTAGTGGTTTGAGATTTGCTTGTTACGATTGATATTTTTTTGTTAAAAATATCATTCATAATAGTAGATTTACCGACGTTTGGTTTACCAATTAAAGCTACATAACCGCACTTCATGATAAATCACCTTCACTAAAAGAAAAAGGCATAAGTTCTTCAACTGTCATTATTTTTAGGTCACCTTTTAAATTAAACATATAAACTGGTGTTTCTTTGTTTAAAAGCTCGACCATTACTTGTCTGCAGCTTCCACAAGGACTAATTGGAAGTTCAGTATCCCCAATTATTCCAATTGCTTCAATATCATCCTTTTTAAACCCTCTTGAATAAGCACTAAATAAGGCTGTTCTTTCAGCACACATACATAATCCGTAAGCAGCATTTTCAATGTTGCATCCATTTATTAACTCACCCGTTTTAAGCACAACTACGGCTCCAACGGCAAAATGCGAGTATTGTGAGCGCGAAAATTGTCTAGCTTTTTGACAATTTTCGAATAGTATTTTTGTATTAATCATAATTCTTCTCCTTTGAATATATTTCTTTGTATTTCATACATAATCTCAGCTTCGTCATCATCAATATGATTATATCCTAACAAATGTAATAATCCGTGAACAAATAAGAAACACATCTCTTTTTCAAACGTATTATTTAGTTCATCTGCTTGTTCTTTTGCTCGTTCATGAGATATGTATACACATCCAAGAAAATCTACTTTATTGTTAATAATTTGTGGTTCTCCTGGGACTTTGTCATCAAATGCAAACGATATGACATCCGTAATGCGATCCATGTTTCGATATTCCGCATTTATTTTTTGAATTTGATCGTTATCAATAATATCGACTTCTAAAAATGTTTTTCTTTTTATTTTTAATTGTTTGAGCGTTTTTTTATAAAAGTAAGAAAATAACTTCTCAAACTTATTAAAACTTTCATCGCAGCAATTTTCAAAATCAATATTCATAATAATATTATACATTTAAAAATCTAATTTTTATATATGAATGATACTATTTTTGCAGTTAATTTACGATGTTCATAGAGGCTATTTCTATAACCTTCAATGTTTGATAAACCATCATAAATAAACCACAACATTAAACACTGAAACAACAAATAATTTATGCTTAATTTGTTAAAAATGGCCATAGAAACAAATGATAAGAGTAAAATGACGAAATAAGCTAAGTATTTTTTGATATTTAGTATTGAAATAAGCTTTGTTGAAAGTGCTCCTAATTCTTTATAATTTGCAAAAGCATCGTTATTATTTTGAATCTTTACTTCTTTGTTTCTTATTTCTTTTTTTACATTTTCAATAATTGGTTTATATATCAATAAATCAAATAATTTAAGAAGAAATATTCCTAAAACAAAATAAAGATTTTGGGCATTATTAATAATGAGCAAAACAGAAATTGAAATAGAACTAATAATATTAATTATTAAAGATGAATATTTGAACGATGATGACATTTTATATTGAACTATTTCTTCTAAATTAGAAGAAATTTCACTTTGTTCACGATTTTTAAGTTCATTAATTAAAATGTCATCAAAATTTATGAAAAATCTATTTATCATAAATTTTTGCAATATTTCTGAAATAATAGCCGCTGCAAAAAATACAATCGGTGTTGCAAAATGGAATTTTTCGTCAATAAAGAAAAAACCAACAATTAAAAATATGGAAGACATTATTTGCAAAATAATGTTTGTTATCTTATAACGTTTTCGATAAATTTTCTTCTCAAAACTTGCATATTTTTTTGTTGGGCATTTTAAAACAACAATACAGTTCCCATCCCAAATCTTTAAGAATTCTTCTATTTTAATCTTATAAATTCCTAATTTCGGATCATAAATCGTTAATTTATTCATCATAATTTTTTGAATTACCACCGCATGATGTGTGTTATTGTCGCTAATACTAGCAATAAACGGTGTTTTTAGTAGTTTTTTAAGATCCTTTTTCTCCCCAATATGGTAACACGTTAATTTAAAATCATATTTGTTACCAATTCTTAATAAATCATAAAATGAATAAGCTTTGTCTCGTGTTTCTTGCGGAATATATAGATAATTTGTATTTTTACTTGTTAAGGAAAACAACATCTTTAATGAAGCAAATCCACAATCTTTTTCCATAATTTGATTAATATAATATCGCATAAAAAAACCTCCTTACTATATAAGTAGGGAGGTATTTTAATTTTTATCAAATTATTTGTTTTTTCTACGAGCAAGCTCGCTTTTCATCTTTCTTTTCAAAGATTTTTTCAAGTAGAAATCGCGTTTTCTAGCTTCTTCTAGAACGCATGATTTATTTACTGTTCTCTTGAATCTACGAAGTGCTTCATCAAGTGTTTCGTTATCTCTTACAACGACTTTTGGCATATTAACTCAACTCCTTCCATTAAACGCCTTATTCATTATACACTATTTTGCGTATGTAAATAACAATATTTAGATAATTTTTGGACCAGATGATGTTCCAATTCTGTTTGCGCCTGCTTCAACCATTTCAAGTAAAGTTTCGTGAGTTCTAATTCCACCACTAGCTTTTACTCCAATGTTTGGTCCAACAGTTTTTCTCATTAAGGATACTGCGTGGGCAGTTGCTCCTTCTTTATTAAATCCTGTTGAAGTTTTAACAAAATCTGCTCCAGCTTTTACTGAAAGTTCACATGCTCTAACAATTTCTTCATCGTTTAATAAGCATGTTTCTAAGATTACTTTTAAAAGTTGCTTTTTGCAAGCTTTACGAATAGCAGATATTTCATTGAAAACATATTCATCTTTGTGATCTTTAAGAGCAGCAACATTGATAACCATATCAATTTCGGAAGCTCCTTCTTTTGCAGCTAACTTTGTTTCGAAAACCTTTGTTTCGGTTGTATTTGAACCTAATGGAAATCCAATAACGGTACAAACAGCAACATCACTGTCTTTTAAACATGATTTTGCAATTTTAACGTAACATGGATTAATACAAACTGACATAAAGTCAAATTTCTTTGCTTCTTCGCAAAGTGCAACAACATCACTTTCAGATGCTTCTGGTTTTAAAACTGTATGATCGATTAATTTATTGTAATTCATAAATCCTCCAATTCGAAAGCTTATTCAGCTTTTTTTGCTTTTACTTTAATAACTTGAACGCCATCATAAAATCCACAATGTGGACATACTTGATGTTGTTTAATCATTTGTCCACAATGTGGGCATTTTACTAAACTTTGTGGTATTAACTTAAAATGCGTTCTACGCATTCTTTTCTTTGTCTTCGATGTTCTTCTGAATGGGACTGCCATATAATTCTCCTTTATTTAACATTGATATTATATACATTATAAAATATTTTTACAATAAATTTTTGACACATTATTTAAATAGTGCTATAACATCGTTTATAACGTAATAATAATTATTTGACATTGTCAAAATTTATTGTAGTTTTTACGACTTTACCAATGATATCTACATCACTTTTTACCATCACTTCTAAGAAATTAGAAGTATGACCTGTGTAAAGGTTATCATGAATGCAATATTCAATTAAAACATCCATTTCTTTGCCAATAAATTTATTAATATAAGTTACTTTTAACTCATCACCTAACGAAATTAGTCTTTTTACACGATCTTTTTTAACGTTAGTTTCTATTTGGTTTGGAAAAACAGCAGCTGCTGTTCCTTTCCTAACCGAATACGGAAACACGTGAATATGAGAAAATTCACACGATCTAACAAAATTAAGTGTTTCCGTGAAATTTTCTTCTGTTTCACCTGGAAAACCAACAATTACATCTGTTGTAATATTAATATCGGGAACAGCTGTTTGTAAACGACGTAACTTTGTTAAATATTCTTCTGTTGTATATTTTCTGTTCATCTTTTTTAAGATATAATTGCTGCCACTTTGAAGTGAAAGATGCATATGACGAGCTATTCTTTGATCTTTTGCAATAAGATTAATAAATTTATCATCAATCATTGATTCTTCAATTGAAGAAATTCTAATAATTGTATTGTTTTTATCTATTTGTAATACTTTTTCTAATAAATCAGAAAAAGAAATCTCTTCTTTTAAATCTTTTCCATATGATGCAACATCAATTCCAGTAAAAACTATTTCTTTATAACCGTTTTTAATCAAATCCTCTATTTCATTAATGATATATTGAGGCTCTCTTGAACGTGATTTTCCACGAACAAAAGGTATTAAACAATAAGAGCAAAAATTATCACATCCATCTTGTATTTTTACATATGCACGAGTTTTTTCGCTAAATTGAATACTTGGCATATTGTCGTATGTAAAATGTCTATTATCATGATCAATATCAACAATTCTTTCTTTATTCTTTAAAAATTCTTCGATTTTATCGTAAAGAGCAGATTTATTTTTATTTCCTAAAATAATATCTGCTTCAAAAGGAAACTCAATATTTGATGAAATTCCTTGTGTAAAACAACCAATAACACATAATATTGCCTTTGGTTGTTCCAATCTATATTTATGAATCATTTGACGTGATTTTTTATCAGCAACACTTGTAACGCTACATGTATTTATAACAATTATATCCGTCTCTTCGCCATTTTTAGCTTCTATCAATCCTTTTTCTGTTAATAAAACACGAATAGAATCTATTTCATAGGCATTTACTTTGCAGCCTAAGAAAAATAATTTAAATTTCATATTATAAACACTTTTCAATCAATAAATCATGCATTTTTTGAGATACAAATTCTTGTTTAAACAATTCATCAATGAATCCTTTTTTATCATTTGCGAAATATAGGTCAGTTACTTTTTCTATTTTTTCTGAAACATGAGACGTTTTAATCTTTGCTAACCATTTATCAAATATTGGAAAAATAGCATCCAATCTTCCTTGATTATTAATAACAAAAATCGTTGCTAAATCAAAATGGTAAAAAACTACTGATTGTCCATATTGTTTGATTTTAATAAGTTTTGTAAAAAGTGAATCAAACAAATTGTGGGAATAGCATTCAAATGGATCAATCAAATTTTCAGTATATTGATCAAACAATATATTATATGGTTCATTTAATAATTTATATGGTTCATTATAATAAATATTATTTATAATATGTGAAAAAAACGGAACAAAAACATGTGTATCATTAGATACGAACGATTTTAAATCAATGATTCTAGCGTGATAATACTTCAAAAATTCTTCTTCCGTAAATTTATCTTTTAGATAGATTGATGAAATAGCGTCTTTGCATATTTCATCAATTTTAATTTTATTAATAATTGTAGTGATATAGATATTAGTACAAATTAAACTAAATGAACTATTAACATTAATGGTTCTTTTCAATTTTGGCATTGTTTTTAAATATTTCTTATTTTTCTTATAATAAGCATATTCTTGAGTTTTTTTAAATTCAAACTGTTTGTTTTGGAATTTATTTAATAATGCAAATATTTTCATACTTTACTTGCTCCTTTCTAATAAAAATGAGACAACTGAGGCTATATAAATTGGCGCCGTTTCACATCTTAAGATGTTTTTTCCTAAACTAATGGTTTCAAATCCATTTTTTTCAAGAAAATCGATTTCTTCAGTAGAAAATCCGCCTTCTGGACCAGTTATAAATAAAGTTGAAGCGTAAGCATATACAGACTTTATCAAATTTATTTTTCTTTCATTAGCGTTTTCAAAAGCTACTAATTTATTTTCAATATCGAGGTTTACAAGATTAGATAATTTTCCTACATATTTAATTGTTGGTATATCAATTCTTTTTGATTGTTGTGAGGCCTCTTTAACTATTTTATTGTATCTATTAAGTTTATCATCGAGTTTATCAGCACTAATTTTTCCAATTGTTCTTTCGCTTGAAAATAAGATAAATTCATCTACTCCTAATTCTGTACATTTTTGCAAAATAAGTTCGATTTTATCGCCTTTTGGGATTGCGAATCCTATACTAATTTTTCTTATCTTTTTATCATTTGAAAGTTCTGAGACTTTGACAACATTTAAAGGATTTAAAGATTCAATTTTGGCTTTGTACAAAATTGAATCAAAAACGATTTCAATTTCTTGATCTTTTTGTGTTCTTAGAACATTTATTAAATGATGTTCATCGTCTTTTGATAAAATAAAATAATTATCATTAATTGCTTCAGCAAAATATCTTTGCATTATTTTAATACCTCATTGTCATTATCTTTTGGTTCTCCAAAAAATATTGTACAAGTTCCTAAAATAATATAAAGACCTAAAACAACGCCTAATGCCACTATCCAGTTTAAATAGTATTGTGATTTAGTAAATATTTCAAAAATACTTAAAAGATAACCTCCACCACCAATAAATAAAGCATTAGCTCCAATTAAATAAGCAGCTTGATAGTAACGTTTTATATAAAATAAATGAGCAGAAAAAATTCCTAAAATCATCATTAAAATGATATAAGTTTTTCTGCTCTTTCTTACAAATTTTTCTTTATGATCGATATTCTCGATATTGTCTATTATTTGCGTTACATCAATCGTTTCAGTTGAAGATTCATCAATTGGATTTCTTGCTCCGCAATATGGACAAAGATCACGATCAAATTTTGTTAATTTATGATCACAATTTTTACACTTTAACATACATTTCTCACAAAATGATTATACCATTATTTCGTAATAATTTTTTAATTATTTCTTTAATTTATCCTTAAAACGAGAAAATGGATTATTTTGTGAATTACTGTTTATTTTAAAATCATTTAAACATTCTTTTTGTTTTGTATTAAGGTTTGTTGGCGTTTTAATAATGATATGAACGTATTCATCACCTGGTCTTCCATTACGCATATCTTTAATACCTTTACCAGATAACTTTAAAACAGTATTTGGTTGTGAACCTGCTGGTATTTTTAAACTGATAGTATCGTAAACAGTTTTAACATCCATTGATATTCCAAGTGCAGCATCAACAAAATCAATTTCTAAATTTAAATGAATATCATTACCATCTCTTTTAAAAATATTATCTTCCTGAATTACAATTTCTATGTATAAATCGCCGTTAGAACCGCCATTAGAGCCTTTCATGCCTTTGCCTTTAACTCTAATTTGTTGGCCAGCATTAATTCCGGCTGGTATAGCAATATCGATATTTTCTTTAACACGTTTTGAACCAGTTCCACCACAATCAGGACATTTATTAGCAATAATTTTGCCCGTTCCACCACAATATGGACAAGTAGTTTCACTTTCCATTGCACCGAAAAGAGTTTGTTTTGTTGTTCTTACATAACCACTTCCGCCACAATGTGAACAAGTTTTGATATCACTGCTAGATTTAGCTCCTGTTCCATTACATGTATCGCAAACCTTATCATAAGTTACAGGTATAGTTATTTTTTTGCCCATAATAGCATCAATAAAACTAACCTTAACTCTCATTAATGTATCATCACCCCTATTTGGTCCGTTTCTCTGAGAGTTTCTTCCACCACCCATTCCACCACCAAACATTTGAGAAAATATATCGTTTAAATCGCCAAAATTACCAAATCCGCCTTGGAAAGGATTTCCTCCACCAAAGCCAGATGCTGAACCATTTTGGTCAAAAGCCGCACTTCCAAATTGATCAAATGTCTTTCTTTTTTGATCATCATAAAGTACATCATATGCCTCTTGAACTTCCATGAATTTTTTCTCAGCACCAGGTTCTTTATTTCTATCTGGATGGTATTTCATTGCAAGCTTTCTATAAGCACTTTTGATTTCATCTTTTGTAGCGGTGCGTTGAACACCAAGCGTCTCGTAATAATCTCTTTTTTCTGCCATAATTTACCTCCAAAAATGAGTATTAGAGGCATTTGCCTCTAATACTCGATTCAATTTTCTTTTACTTTTTATCAGTAAAATCAGCATCAACTACATCATCAGCTGTTGTTTGACCTTCAGTTGAAGAAGAAGCATCAGGTGCACCTTCTGTTGGATTTTGTCCTTGAGCTTGTGCTTGTGCCATATATTCAGCAGCTTTTTCTAATTCAGACATCTTGTTGCGTAATGTTTCAATATCATTTTTATCAAGAGCTTCTTTAAGTTCATCTCTTAATTTAATAGTATCTTCTTTTTGCTTTGCATCGATAGAATCTCCCTTTTCTGCAAGGGAAGTATCAATTGAGTTAATAAATTGTTCAGCCTTATTTTTAACTTCAATTTCTTCTTTTCTCTTTTCATCAGCATCTTTATTTTCTTCAGCTTCACGAACCATGCGATCAATTTCTTCTTTTGATAAACCATTAGATCCGGAAATTGTAATTTCTTGAGCCTTGTTGCTATCTAAATCTTTTGCTGAAACTTTAACAATACCATTAACGTCAATTGAGAAAGTAACTTCAATGCGAGGTTCGCCTCTTCTTTTTGCAGCAATACCTGTAAGTTGGAAATGACCTAATAATTTATTATCATGAGCCATTGGACGTTCACCTTGATAAACCATGATGTCAACTGCAGGTTGATTATCAGCAGCAGTTGAGAAAATTTGTGATTTAGTGGTTGGAATTGTCGTATTTCTTGTAATAAGAGGAGTCATAACTCCACCCATTGTTTCAATACCAAGAGTTAAAGGAGTAACGTCAAGTAAAACAACGTCTTTAACATCTCCAGAAACGATTCCGCCTTGTAAAGCAGCACCAATTGAGACTGCTTCATCTGGACTAACTGAGTAGTTAGGCATCTTATTTGTTAATTTCTTAACAGATTCTTGAACAGCTGGCATTCTAATTGAACCACCAATAAGGATAATTTGATCAAGATCAGAAGCAGTTAATTTAGCATCTAATAATGCTTTTCTTACTGGTTCTTCTGTTCTTCTTAATAAATCTTTAGTTAAATCTTCAAATTTTGCACGTGATAAGGTTGTTTCGAAGTTAATTGGACCACTTGCATTCATACCAATAAATGGTAATGAAATAACGGTGCTTAATGAACTTGATAATTCAATTTTAGCTTTTTCTGCAGCATCAGTATATCTTTGAAGTGCGACTTTATCGGATATATCTGTTCCTGTTTGTTTTTTAACTTCTTCTCTAATCCATCTAGCAATAAGAGCATCCCAATCATCACCGCCAAGTTTATTGTCGCCTGATGTAGCAATAACTTCAAATGTACCATCGCCGATATCAAGAATAGATACGTCGAATGTTCCTCCGCCTAAGTCGTAAACTAAAATCTTTTCAGATTTTTTCGATTCAAGACCATAAGCAAGAGCAGCAGCGGTTGGCTCGTTAATGATTCTAACGACATCAAGTCCTGCAATTTTACCTGCATCTTTTGTTGCTTGACGTTGTGAATCGTTAAAGTATGCTGGAACAGTAATAACTGCTTTTTCTACTTTTGTGCCAATAGCTTTTTCAGCATAATCTTTCATATAAGCAAGAATTTTTGCCGAAATTTCTTGTGGTGTAAAATCTTTATTCAAACATGCAATATGTTCTTTTTTAGATGAACCCATTTCTCTTTTAATTGAGCTGATGGTGTTTTCAGGATTAGTAACTGCTTGACGTTTTGCAGCGTTACCAATGATTTCTTCACCATTTTGTTTAAAAGCAACAATGGATGGGGTAGTATTTGTACCTTCTGGATTTGGAATAACCTTTACCTTTCCATCTGCTTGTAAGTATGAAACGACCGAATTTGTTGTACCTAAATCAATACCTAAAATAATTTCTTTTGCCATAAAATTTCCTCCTTTTGATTAATCTATGTTTTCTTCTATGACTTCGTCTTTGTCTATCTTTTCGTCTTTAACTGCCGGTTTTTTTGAAACATATACCATAGCTGGTCTAATGATTCTGTCATATATTTTATAACAGCTTCCTGCGACATTAACTATAATATTTTCATCACCTTCTTGTTCTACCGTATCAAGAGCATGCATTGTTTTTTCATCAAACTTATCTCCAACTTTAGGAGTTATTTCTGTTACGCCCTCTTCTGCTATAGCACTAATAATGTTGTTATATATATATCTAAATCCGGTAATAAATGCTTTCATTTCATCTGTTTTACCTTCAATTTGAGTTGCCATGTGGAAACTATCAAGTGATGGTATTAAATTAATTACAAATCCTTCCGAACGATATTTCATTGCCTCACGGTGATCTTTTTCAATAACTTTTCTAAGATTTTCCATGTCCGCGTAAACGCTATAATACTTATTTTTCCATGAATCACGGTCAGCCTCAACGGCATGTAATTCTTCTTGAACTTTTTCAAGTTTAGCAAGTGGAACCTTTTTTTCTTTCTTTTCGTCTTCTTTCACATTTTCTTCTGTTTGTTTTTTAATCTCTTCGCTTCTTAAATTAACCATTTTCAACTATCTCCTTTCGATATTTCTTCAAACTTCTTATTAAGCTCATCGACAAGTGTCTCGATTGCTTCATATGCTTTATCATAATTCATTCTTTTCGGTCCAATTAAACTGATAACATTTTCTCCTACTCCAGGAATATAGATTTTTGCTGAGACGATAGATATATCATCACGTTCATCTACACCACCGATTTTAACAGTAATATCTTTATCAATAAATTGAACTTTTTCCGTAATTTCTTTAAAAAATGTAGGAGATTCAAATAAATCTATGACATCTTTAATTCTTTCTGGATCATTACTAAACTCTGGTTGATCTAACAATTTTTCTTTTCCATACATTACAACTTTATCATTTGCTAACGTTCCAAGTGTTTTAAGGATTGTTTGATAAATTACGTCGCCATCGATAATATAATCGTGAATGATAGGTTCTAAGAGCCTCATTTTTGGTACTAATTCAGAAACACTTGTACCAACTAATCTTTTGTTAAGCATTGCGATACATTTTTCAAGATCATCAACTTTAATATTTTTATCAAAGAAGAAGGTTTTGCTTTCAACCGCGCCTCTATTTGTTACAAAGATCACAGTTGAACTATTATTGCCAATTGGAATCATTTGTAAAGAAGCTAAAGTTTCTTCACTAGTGTTATTTCCTAAAACCAAACTTACTAAATTAGTCATTTCAGATAAAATCTCGCACGATTCTTTAAGCATATCTTCAATAGTTTGTGTTCTTTCATTTAGGATTGTTTGAAGTTCAAATTTAATTTTATTGTTCTTCTTTTTATCTCTAAGGTTTTCAATATAGTATTTGTATCCCCTAGAAGAAGGAACTCTTCCACTAGATGTATGAGTCTTTTCCAGAAACCCATCGTTTTCTAATAATTGCATTTCATTGCGAATAGTAGCACTGCTAAATGGGAGATCATAGTTTTCAATAAGTGTTTTTGAACCAACTGGTTGAGCAGTTTGCACAAAACGTTCTATAATCAATTTTAATATATAATCACGTCGATTAAGCATACTTATAATCTCCTTTCTAGCACTCTGTTCTTTTGAATGCTAAAAGTATTATAAACTCAAAAATTAGCAGTGTCAATACTAAAGTGCTAAAATATTTCTAAAATTATATTATCTAATATCATTAAACCGTTATATGTGCATTTTATCGTGTTTTTATTGATTTTAATCAGTGATTTTTTTTGCAATTTTGTAAAAAAATCACCGAATTTTTCCAATATTTCGAATCCAAATTTTTCTTTAAACAACTTACGATCAATACCATTTGTGGTGCGTAAATTAAGAAAAATTTGATATTTAATGTCATCTTCAACCGTGACTATTTCTTCAGTTCTTT
Source organism: Bacilli bacterium (assembly GCA_036657515.1). GTDB lineage: Bacteria > Bacillota_I > Bacilli_A > RFN20 > CAG-826 > Alectryobacillus. The sequence continues at coordinate 56,045 of JAVXGI010000002.1, read as the reverse complement.
TGTGATCATATAAATAAGAATTGATATTTTTAGTATATGTATAACGTACTTTATTTTCAAATCCAGATGAACCTGCTCCTAAACCAATATATTCTTCATTTTTCCAATATGTAATATTATTTCTTGAATAATATCCTGGTTTTGAAAAATTAGAAACTTCATATTGTTTAAAACCCGTTTTCTTTAATTCGTTCTTAATAAAATCAAAATATTTTCTTAATGTATCGCCATCCACTTCTTTATATCCCTGATTATAAATTAAAGTTCCTTTATTTATTAATAAGGAATAAGTTGAAATATGATTGATTGGTAATGTTTTTGCGATTTCGAGGTCGGTTTTTAAACATTCAAAAGATGAAAAGGGAAATCCATACATTAGATCGATATTGATGTTGTTAATATATTTGAAAGCAAGATTAACAGCATTAATTGCCTCTTTTCCTGTATGTTTTCTATTTAATTTAAGCAGTAGTTCATCAGAAAAAGTTTGAACACCAATGCTCAATCTATTAACTTTATTATTTTTAAGAATGCGAAGTGTATCCTTATTAATAGATTCAACATTAGCTTCAACAGTAAATTCATAGGTTGTTTTTAATAATTTTGTGCAATACGAAAGTAAAATATTTAGCAAAAATGGCTCGATGCAAGTTGGCGTTCCACCACCTATATAAATTGTCGAAAATTTCTTTTTTTCTTTAATATATCCTTTTAAACTTTTAAGTAAATCTAAAATATATAAAAAAGAAAGATTATCATTTCTAATAATCTTTGTAAAATCACAATATGAACAAATATGTTCACAAAATGGAATATGTATGTATAAGGATTTTATTTTATTAGTTTTCAGTTTCATTATTCTTTTTTTCAGTTTCTTTTAATTCGTCAACTGGTTCAAGAATGCGATTTAATTCTTCGGAAGCAATATCTTCTTCCTTTTTTTCGGATAATTCCTTATCACTTTCTTCTTTTTCTTTCTTAAAAGGTTTGTAATATTTTTTAATTAGAAAGGCAGATAAAGCTATAATAGCAAATAAAACTATAATAAATAGAAAGATCATTCCAGGATTGTTGTACCATTCTCCGCTTAACATCATACTTTTTTCTCCTTATTTCCTTTTAACTGGTGTATAAATAAATTTATTCTTGTGAGCTTCTTTTCTATAATACCCATTTGAGACTAATTTGTCCATAGAAGTTCTTGCAGTTTCATATGCGCAACATAGTGCCTTTTTATATTGAGCGATTGTATAAAATTTGTTCATCGTACAATGCCTTGCATAAAAATATGCTTGTTGCTCTCCCAAATTAGGATCACTTTCTAATAAAAATGTTTCAATTTTTTGAGCTTCATCTTCGTTATATCCAAATGTAACATTTGTAATAGCTGAATCTTGAGTAATGATTAACGAACTAGGTAAATCGTTTTTTTGAACGTTATCAACTTTTTGTTCAATATTTTCCGGTTCTTCTTTTGGTTCTTCAACATCTACAATTTTAGTTTTTTCTTCAGGTTTATAATAATCTTTAGCAATGCTTGAAACACTCAATTCATTTAAACTTTCCTGAAGTTTGTTTAATGATTCATCTATTGAATCAATAAAATAATTTAAGTAATACGTCATATCACAAGTTTTTTGTGTTTCCTGTATAATTTCTTCTAGTTTTGGTGAGTTTAGAAGGAATTTTTCAGTATTTATTAAATAATTAATGTTATCTATATCAGAACATTTCATCACGAATTTAGACATAAGTATACTGAGTTCTTCATTGTATGAAGTATATGGTTTTACATAATTAGTGTAATATAAAACAACTGCCATTTTTACAATAAAATTAAATTCACTAGTTGATAAAAAAGAAAACATTTCATTAATCATTGGTTCTACCATTGTAAATGGAGCTTCAGCATAAATTCCGCTATAAATAGAACTGTGACCATCTGAATTGCTTCGTCTATAATCTACGTTATCTTTTCCTAATATTTCAATAGAAATTTTGCCTAAATATTGTTCGATATTTGCAATTGAAGCATATGATTCATTTTGTAAATCTTTTAATAATGAACCATAAGTTAATAAAAACATTTGTTCAGGCCTTGGAGCCGATAAATTGTTTTGAGCAATTAAAAGTAATGATGATTCATCACAATCGATATTAACGTGTTTTGCAACAAAAAATAGTTCATTTGAAATACATTCGCATATAATTTTATTTTGTGATGCTATATTTTCAATTTTTGAAAAATTTCTATCTAATTTTCCAATTTTTCTTTCCAAAGAGTTGATTTTGTTCATTATTAATGGAGCTAAGCATAATGAATAGCGTGATCCTTCAACATTTTTTACGCGTAAATCTGCTGAAAATTGTGAACGATAGGTAATTATTTCATTCCAAATTTTGTCTACTAAAGTCATGTTTAAATCTTTAGAAACTTCACTTTTAGTAGCGTATTTTATATTAGTAAATCTATTTGCAAGCTCTGAATCTATCATATTGCATTCTCCCAAATTCATCTTTTATATATAATATCAAAAAAAACACATAATTGTTAGTCAAATTAGTAATTTATTAGTAGTAATTAAGTCAATATTTAGTTTTGATCATCATCAACACTGAGTATTGTCATGAATGCTTCCTGTGGAACTTCTACTGAACCAATTGACTTCATTCTTTTTTTGCCTTGTTTTTGTTTTTCAAGTAATTTTTTCTTACGAGAAATATCACCGCCATAACATTTAGAAAGAACATCTTTTCTTAATGCTTTAATATCAGATCTTGCTACAATTTTTCCATTAATTGCTGCTTGTACTGGAATTTCAAACATTTGACGAGGTATGACTTCTTTTAATTTTGATGTAATTGCATTTCCTCTTCTAAAAGCATTTGGTTTATAAACTATAGAACTTAGAGCATCGATAATTTCTGAATTTAATAGGATGTCCATTTTGGCAAGATTGCCAACTTTGTAATCAGAAAAATCATAATCAAAAGATGCATAACCTTTAGTATAACTTTTTAATTTATCAAAAAAATTATAAACAATTTCTGCTAAAGGCAATTCATAAGTGATAATCATTCTTGTTTTGTCAAAATATTCTAAGTCAATATGAATTCCTCTTTTTTCTTGGCATAATTCCATTACTTTCCCAACATATTCGCCCGGAGTCATAATTTTAGCTAATACATATGGTTCTTCAATACTTTTTATCGTTGTGACATCTGGCATTTTAGAAGGATTATCAAGATTTACTGTGGTTCCATTGGTTAAATTGATGTGATAAATAACACTAGGAGCAGTAAGAATTAAATCCAAATTATATTCTCTTTCCAATCTTTCTTGAACGACGTCCATGTGTAGCAATCCTAAAAATCCGCATCTAAAACCAAAGCCTAAGGCTTGTGATGTTTCTGGTTCAAAATGAAGAGAAGCATCATTTAATGACAATTTTTCAAGTGCATCACGTAAATCTGTGTATTGTTTTGAATCAACTGGATAAAGGCCACAATAAACCATTGGATTAAGTTTCCTATATCCAGGTAATGGTTCTTTTGCAGGATTAATTACTGTAGTAATTGTTTCACCAGGAAATACATCCTTTATATCCTTTATTTGAGCAGCTAAATATCCGACTTCACCAGCAGATAATGAACTCACTTTTTGTTCTTGTGGAGTTTTTATACCTAATTCAGTTACTAAATATTTAAAATTCGTTGCCATTAAGGAAATTTCATCTCCAACTTTGACAGCTCCTTCTTTAACACAAATCAAAACGACAACACCGCGGTATGCATCATAAAAGCTATCAAATATTAATGCTTTTAACGGAGCATCTCTTCTTCCGGTTGGTGGTGGAATAATTTCAACAATCTTTTCCAGTATTGCAGCAACATTTTCACCAGTTTTTGCAGACACAGCAACAGAATCACTAGCATTAATTCCAATTTTTTCTTCTATTTCTTGTTTACATACATCTACCATTGCGCTAGGTAAATCAATTTTATTTATAACCGGAATAATAGTTAGATCATTATCAACTGCTAAATAAGTATTAGCAAGCGTTTGTGCTTCAACTCCTTGAGTTGCATCAACAACAAGTAATGCGCCTTCACAAGCTGCAAGAGATCTTGAAACTTCATATGTAAAGTCAACATGCCCTGGAGTATCGATAAGATTGAAAAGATATGTCTCACCGTTTTTAGCTGTGTAATTTAATGTAATAGCATTAAGCTTTATTGTAATTCCTCTTTCACGTTCTAAATCCATAGAATCAAGGAATTGTTCTTTCATTTCACGTTTTTCAACAGTTTGAGTCAACTCTAAAATACGATCAGCAAGTGTTGATTTGCCGTGATCTATATGAGCTATTATTGAAAAATTTCTAATTTTATTTTCGTTTATCATACTTGAAAATTATATCATAATTTTTCATTTTTCTTATAGAACAATGATAAATATTTATTAAGTTTCAAATCGTCATTCACGACCGTATAGTGCATCCGTTCTTTTTTGAATAAAGAAATGTAATTTTTGTATGAATATCTTGTATCTATTAAAAGTGCAACACCACAATCTTGCGGAGAACGAATTAATCTTCCAACAGCTTGTGCAACATTGTTCATTCCAGGATAGGTGTAAGCATATGCCATTCCTGATCCATTTTCATTTTTGTCATAATAATCTTTAATTGAATTATTCTCTATTGATATTGCAGGAAAACCAACTCCTAAAATAACGACTCCAATGAGTTTATCGCCTTCTAAGTTTATTGATTCCGCAAATGTTCCACCTAAAACTGCCACTAAGACATTTGTGACATTTGAAAATTCATCAAGGTTATTTAAGAAATCAATTTTATCAGTTGCATTCATATTGCGCTGTTGATATTCAAAATGAAATCCAGAAAATTCTTTGTTGTCCTTTAATAATTCCATATATTGAAAACTTGGAACATAAATTATGTAGTTTCCAACTCGAGCATTAATAAAAGTTTTGATTGTTTTGCAAACTGATTCAATCGAAATACTTCTATCCTTGTATTTAAGAGAAATATATGGATTAATAACTATTCCAAATTTATTTCTATCAAATGGATAGTCAAATTGTAAAACTTTTACATTGCTTTTTCCAAATATGGCATTTTTATAATACGTCATCGGACTAAATGTTCCAGAAAATAGGACGGTATTTCTAAAATATGATGTTATTTCATTAATAAAAGGAGATGGACAAACACAATAAATACTAATACTCATGCTTTTTTCGTTTTCGATTGAGAAATAATACTTAAATAAATCGCTCATTTCTGAAATATGATAAAGTTTAACAAAGTTAGAAGCGGCATAAAAGAAATTTCTAAAATCTCTAGACATATTTTCGCGATCTTCTTCATCGTCATTATCTTTAAATTTAGAAACAAAATTTGTTAAAGCATTTATTATTTTTTTGTCAAAACTTTCTACAATATGCTCTCCAGGTCCATATTCCTCAAAAATTGTCTTGAACATCTTCTTTAAACCAGTAAACATTTTTGTGCTTTTCTTCTTTGCAGATGACTTCATTGCAGCTTTCATGTCTTGATATGTAATCTTTGAAGAATACATATCTCTAGCTCTTTTAATAAGATTGTGACCCTCATCAATTAATAATGAATAATCATTGCTTGAATCTTCGCGCAATCTTTGCAAATAAGAAAACGGATCAAAAACATAATTATAATCACAAATAACGATGTCGCTAAAATTAGACAAATCTAACGATAATTCAAATGGACAAATATTGTTTTTAAAAGCAATTTCTTTAATAATCTCTTCCGTATAAAGCAATGTGCCGCTATGCAATTCTTTAATCAATATTTCTCTAATTTTGTTGTAATATTCACGTGCAAATGGGCATTTATCCGGATTACACATTGGCTCATTTAATGGGCACATTTTATCTTTTCCTGTTAAAACGACACATTTAGCGAATAAACCAGAAGTATTCAATACTTCAATCGTTTCTTGTGCAGTATTTCTTCCGATTGTTTTTGCAGTTAGAAAAAATATTTTATTTAAATCTGGTCCAAAATTTTTAATGTGTGGATATAAAGTTGAAATTGTTTTGCCAATTCCTGTCGGAGCTTCTATTAAAATCTTTCCTTTTTCTATTATTGAATCTGTTACAGCATCCATATATTCCTGTTGATATTTGCGAACGTTATTATATGGGAATTCTATTTTTTTAATAGATTCATTTCTTCTTCTACGATTTGATGAAACAGCACTATAAAAATCAGTATATCTTCCAATTAAATCAAGAACGAACGATTCCAAATCATCAAACTCAAATGAAAAATCTTTATACTGCAAGTTGTTATTATCATTTTGAGAAATATAGGTCAATCTTACAAAAATATTGCTCAAATTATTCTTTTTAGCATACATATACGCATAAACTTTAGCTTGACCTAAATGCCATAATCCATTTTTTTCAAAGAAAGCATCAAGGTTTTCATTACATGATTTTATTTCTTCAACAGTAGTTTGATTTTTACTAATAATAATACCATCAGCTCTACCTTCAATTATAAAAATAAATTCTCCATATTCTATAGAACAAGACAATGGAAATTCTGAAAGATACGTTGAACCTTGTTTTTTTTGATATTTACTATGAATTCTCGAACCTTCGAGCATTGTTTCTTTATTAAATATACGATTATCAATATCTCCAGTTCTTAAAATAGGATCAACTAAATTATGAACAGATAGTTTTATAATAGAATTCATGAAAATTTCTTTCCTTTTAAATTTGGATAACCATTTATAAAATCTGAAGCCTTCATCATTTTCTTTTGTTGACGTTGAAGTTCATCAATCATAATTACTCCATCTTCTAATTGAACTGCTATTCCAGTTTTATCAGCAAGAATAATTGTTCCATTTTCACAACTTTTTTTATCATTGAGATAATGAACTTTAAAAATTTTGATTATTTCGTTATCAAGCAACAAATAACCACCAGGTTTATACGATAGTGCTCTAATTTTATTGATAAAATCAGTACAATTCATATTAATATCCATTTTTTCATCTTCTTTTAAAATTTTAGGTGCAAAAGTTGCTTCCGATTCATCTTGTGAAATACCTACTAATTTTCCTTCAATATATTGAGAAAGCGAACTTAAAATTAGGTCTTTTGCACATTCTTTCATCTTTTCATAAAGTGAAGAGAAATTTTCAGAATCATCGATCTTAATCACCAACTTTTTATACATCAATCCAGCATCCATTTGTTTAATCATTTGCATTAATGTGAATCCAGTTTCCTTCTCACCATTAAACAAAACTCTTTGAATTGGGGCAGCACCTCTATATTTTGGCAGCAATGATCCATGTAAATTGATACATCCAAGAGAAGGAATATCTAGTATATCTTGTGAAACAAGTTGACCATATGCAAGAGTAAGGATTAGATCAGGTTTTAATGCCGCAACTTCTTCAACATGTAATCTTATTTTATCAAATTGATAAACTGGAATGTTGTACTTCTTGCCAATCATCTTTGTTGGCGTTTCTAAAAGCACACCTTTACGACTTTTTTCTTTGTCTTCTTGGCTAACAATTCCTATAATATTGTAGTTGTCATTAATTAAGGCCTCTAATACATACGCAGCAATATCTGGTGTACCAAGGAAAATTATTCTGCATTCTTTTGATTTCATTTATTTATACCTACTTTTAACTCATATGTATTTTATATCAAATACCCTAAAATAACAATTGCATAAGATACTATATTTTGATACAATTTTATACGTATCGAAAGAGGTGTAATTATGGCAAATATTAAATCACAAAAGAAAAGAATTTTAACAAATGAAAAGAGCAGAGTTCTCAATATTGCTTTCAAATCAAAAGTTAGAACAGCAATTAAAAAAGTAGAAAAAGCTGCTGAAGCAAAAGATAAAGCATTAGCAACAACAAACTTAACTCTTGCTATCTCATTAATTGATAAATCAGTTGTTAAGCACATTCAACACGCAAAGACTGCTGCTAGACAAAAAAGTTTTATCCAAAATTTAGTCAACAACATTAAGTAATTTGTATGAAAAAACTAGATTTTTTAAATCTAGTTTTTTTGTTGCCTTTATTTTACGAATAACAGACCTAAAAGCTTCAAAAGTACAAATAAGAATGCTAATAATGTTAAAATTGAACCTAAAATCACGATTATAAATGATGCTGTATTTGCAAATTTAAAGTGGGTTGGTCTTGATTTGAAAAAGCCAAGTGCACCTAATGCAACGCAAGGAACTAATGCAAAGAATGAAAAATAAATAGTTGCATTCAAGCTGATTAATATTGCACCTGCAATTAATAAGATGAAAGATGTTATAACACTTAATCCAGCAATGGTATTATTTTTTTCATAAAGTGCTTTTTCATTTAAATCACTATATTTTTCTTTTTTTATAGGATTTATTTCGCCTCTAATATATTGGTCGTTTTCAATTTTTAAAGGAGTGCCACAAAATGGGCATTCTTTTAAATCTTTTTCTATTTCTTTTTTACAAATTGGACAGTTCATAATTATTTTCCGAATTTTAATAGAAAGAATTCAAATCCTACATTCCTATCTATTTCACCTTTCTTTATTGATTTATCTAAATTATATAAGTTTTCAAGCTCTTTAAGTAATATTTTTTCATTAATTTTGTTCATATTTTTTAAAGACATATATATTCTTCCAGGTTTAGCCCTTAATTCTTTTGCTATATCGTCATTTGATTTAAAACAAACGTGAGACAAATAGTAAACTTGATGAATAAATATCATTTGGGTTGTTAGCATTGAAATCAAAATTACAGGTTCAATGCCTCTTATTCGCAGATCTCTAAAGGTCTTCAACGCGCCATTTATATTACCATCTAATAAGAATGAAAGGATATTAAAGTTATTGTCGTCTATTGGCTCAGAAACGAGTTTTCTAACATCATCTATATATATATGACTGCTATAATTTGATAATTTTATAAATTCGTTTTCAATCATAAATAAATCTGAATTAGTTCTTCTTTTTAATTCTTCTATAGCGTCATTTTCAATATCGCATTCAAGTGATGCTAATTTTTTCTTAATAAAAATGGTTAAATCGGAATTTGATGGTTCAATTCGTTCAATAATTTGTCCATTTTCTGAAACAAATTTATAAAACTTATTAGTTGTTGAAATATATTTGCTTTCAATACTAAATATCAAAATTAGAGATTCATCGGTAACATCAATTAATTTAAACATTTGTATATATTTTTCATTTTTTTCAAGTTCGTTGTCTTTTTCAAGCAAAAATGTCGAATTATTAAAAGAGACTATTTTCTTTTCGTATCCCATTGGAATTATTGATAATTCATCGCCAATTTTGTTAATATCATCAATAGAAAAATCGCATTCAACAAATGAAATCTCATCAGCTTCTTTCCCAAGTATTTCGTTTTTTATGTTATTAATACTCTTTTTAATAAGGTAAGGATAACTACCAAAAATAATATAAATCATGTAATAATTATAACTTAATTAACTTAATATGTATATACAACACTGCCTAATTTATCAGTTCTTTTAATATTGATATTATAACTTTTTAATAGTTCTAAAACTTTCTTATCAGGATGACCATAATGGTTCCTTCCAACAGAAACAATTGCATCTCTTGGAGTTGTTGCTTTAATAAATTCTTCACAGGTAGATGTTATTGATCCGTGATGTCCAATTTTTAAAATGTCACAATCTACATCACAACTTTTAATAATCTCTTTTTCTATTTCTAAAGGAGCGTCTCCCATTAATAGATATTTAACATTATAGAAATCAAATTTAATCACTAAAGATTGCGAATTTTCATCACCTGTTTTGTTTTTATTCAAATTGTATAACGTTGAACTGCCAAATGTGTATGGAAATTCTTCATCATTTCTAATGACTCTTTTTACTTTATAATTTGCACACAATGCGTCTAATGCACCACAATGGTCATAATCATTATGTGTAATAATAACTGATTCAAGACTATAAATCATTTTACTTTTTAAAAATGGTATGAGCACATCACCTGCAATATTTTTAAAAATTGAACCACCAGTATCTATCATCATTGCCTTGTTCTTTTCTCTAATAAATATACAATCCCCTTGTCCAACATTTACGAATACAACTTCAGATGTTGTTAAATTTCTTATTGGTACAGCATAAATAACAACAAATATTGCGCAGCATATTGCGTATTTTTTCGTAAGGAAAAATAATTGTTTTTCAAAGAAAATTAATTCGAAAAAATACAAAATATAGTAAATAATAACGATATCAGTGTGTATATTTTGAATAAAAAATGATAATTCAAAATATTTAAGACTACTAAGCATCGAAACTCCCATATGTCCTAATAGATTTATTGCTGGATTATAACCTATTAATTTGCTTGTTTGTCCTACTATAAAGAATATTTGAAAGACGAACGAATAAGGAATCTGCAACAAAAGACTTAATATATTAATTGAATTTGATAAATTAATATTTAATGGAATAATAAATAGAAATATCATCAAATTTTTAAAAAAATATCTAGTACTTTTGCTTTTTTTCTTAAGAGAAATATTTAGAATATAATTTATTATTCCAAATCCTAATGGCAATAAGAACTTTAGCTGATATACATAAAAAGGATTTATAAGTAGAAACACTAAATGGAACGAAAATACATTTTGCAAATATCCACCTTTATTTTTAAAATGTTTTAAGTATCCACTAAATAAATAAAAGAAAAATGTCCTAATAAAGGCATAATAAGACCAATTTATCATATATATTGGTAAAAAAGAGATGACTGTAAAAATGAAACTTTTTTTCTCATCAAATTTTAAACGAAATAAAAACTCTAATAATCTGATAAAAACACTTATATAAATTCCGCTAATTCCTAATAAAAAAATAAGGTTCGAATTTTTATAAATCATGCCAAGCTCTTGATCGTAAGCAGAATTAAATAATAATGAACCAAATATACGTTTAGAATTTTCGTCATATTGATTTAAAAAATTCGCCGAAATTATCTTGTTTCTTATAGGAACACTTATTATTGTATTTTTAGTTTTTACATTAATTTGTTTATAAACACACATATCGTTTAAATAAGTAACAAAGTTGAATTTTTCTTCAATCCTGTTGTTTTGAATATCAATCGTATTCCCCTCTAAATAGATTAAATCTCCTATTTCAACAGTGTTATTTTTCTCATAAACATAATATCTTGATATAAAATTATCAACGATATAATAGTTATTACTTGCTTTAACAACCACATAATTGCAATTATTCAAAAATATGTTTTTAGAAACATAAATTTTTACATTTGTAAAAATAATTCCAATACTGAAAAAAATAATATTTAAAATAAAAAGTTTTTTGTTCTTTTTCGAAAATATGTATATAAAATATAAAATTGTAAAAATTGAAAAGATTATTAAGTTATATTTTAATAATACAATTCCTAAAACTAATGCAATGAAACAAAAGATATACATTAAATACTAGTTCTTTAATTTAATATAATTTTTTAGTTTTGAAAATGTAGCATTTTTAATGCCATTTATTTTCATTACATCTTCTAATTTTTTAAAGTTGCCATTATTATTTCTGTAGTCAATAATGCTATTAGCTGTTGTATCGCCGATTCCATCGATATTTTTTAAATCACTAGCTTTACATTCATTAATATTATGTTTTATCAACTTATCGGTTGTACAAACATCATCATTGTCATAAATTGGCGCAATATAGACAGCATCATTCGATTCTAATTGGTAATCAATGAAATAACAAAGTTCATCTGCATTACTTGTTGTACCACCAGCGATTTTAATCAAATCTTCTAATACTGCAACATTTTCAACGATATATGTACCAGCATGAGAAATTTGGCCGCTTATTTGAACTGAAATTGTGTTTTTGTTTGATAAATCTGAACTTAAATTTGGATTATTGCCCATTGATGGACCTTTATCGATAAATTTTAGAGAAATCAAACCAATTATCGTAGCAACTAAAGCACCTAGAATAATTTTGATTGTCAATGTCATAAAAAAACCTCCTTACTATTTAAGTAGGAGGTAATTTATATTTTTATTGAATTATTTTAATTATTTTAAATTTTGGATTTTTGCCATTTGGAATGATAGGTTCAACGATATCAAATAATTTTTTATCAATGAGTGCTTGTCCTAATGGAGAAATATTTGAAATATTTTGTGCATTTTTTTCTTCAATTGTTGAAACAATTGAATAGAATTTGCCTTTTTCTTCAGCTAATTGATCTAATTCTTTAGGATTAGTCATGTAGCTCTTGTCTTCTGGTTCATCTCCAATTCTAATAATGCAAACTTTACAGCCGATTGATATGGTTGGTTGAGCCTTTTCTTTTACGATATTAACACATTTTTCAATATAGTTCTTCATAATAGAAACTTGATTTGATGCTTCTTTATATGCTTCGGTATCTTCTGAAGATTTGAGTTTATCAGCTTTCGATTTAAGAAGATTAAATGCTTTAAGCAAATTGCTATAATTCTTTTCACTAATAGTAATTTTAGAATTAGTTAATAATCTTTCGATAAAAATAGCTCTCTTTTTTGAATCATTAATTATTTCTTTATCAAATATGGCATCAAGGCCAACTTCGTCTTCGATTTTTTTAACTTCTTTACTATATAGATCATATTTTTCTTGAGGTAAAACTACTACAAAATTGTCAAAAACGTGTTCAATTTCTTGTATTCTTGATTCGATAATTGCTTGTCTATTACGAGCTGCATCATAATCAGCATTTTCGCTTAAGTCACCCTGACCTCTTGCGGCTTTTATTTGTTCTATATTGTCAGGACGTTCAACCTGAATAAGATGTTCTAATTCTTCAGCAAAATTTTTATAACCTAGTTCAGTTAATTGAATTTTTTCTTGTTCCATTCCTATCTCCTTTTACAACTTTAATATGATATCAAAAATAATGTTACATTTATATAACAATTTATTCTTTTTCGATTGGTTCTAAATCTTCATCAAATGAGTCTAATACTTCTTGGCCCATTGCAAGAGTTTTTTCATCTTCCACTGGTTTTAAAACGAATTCATCACCATCTTCAACATATTCGCAAAGAATGACGTTTTCATCTTCTTCATTTTCGACTAAAAACAAGTAATTCTTTTGATTTTCTTCACTTGTAAATCGAAAAAGAACAATCATTTCTTTTGTCTCGCCATCTTCTCCTTCAACAACTATGCGACTTCCATTTTGTAGTTCTTCCATGTAACTATCTCCTTATTTGTAAATAACTTTCTAAAATAGCTACTGCAGCCATTTTATCAATAACTTCTTTTCTTTTCGAATGTGAAACATTTGCTTCCATTAGACGCTTATTTGCAATAATCGTAGTCATTCTTTCGTCGACAAATTCAACTTTCAAATTTGGGCTTTCTTTTAAGAGATCATCTACAAATCTTCTCGTTGATTCACTTCTATCAGATTCATCTCCACTCATATGAAGAGGAAGTCCGATACAAAGTTCACTCACGTTTTCTTTTGTTAAAATCTCTAAAATATGTTCACGGCATTTCTTGTAATTTCCTGGTTCAAACCTATAATTTTCGTACCCATGGGCACAAATAAGAAGTGAATCAGTAATAGCAATCCCACATGTTGTTGTGCCGAGGTCCAATCCAATTATTTTCATTAAATTAATTCCTTAATTAGATTCTCAATCTGATCAATATGATCAACATTTTTAACAGCACCACAGGCATAATCAGGTCTGCCTCCACCTGATCCACCTAAAATATTAACGACACGTGCCAAAATTATACCAGCTTTTAGTTCATTTGTTAAGTCTTTTGTTAAAGAAATAACAATTGGATATGTCTCCCCACTTTTTTTACCAATCAATACAATTACGGTTCTTAGAAGTTTAGCCTTAATAAAATCACTAATTTTTGTAATACTTTCTCTGCTATTACTTGAATCATAATTTAATATAACGTTAATATTATTGATTTTTTTAACGTTTAAAATTAGTTCTTCAGCTTTCGTTGCTGATATTTTGTCGTTAAGTTCGTTATTTGCTTTAATCAATTCTTTATTTTCGTTAATAATAGATTTCATTTTATCAATTGTTTCTATTAAGCTTTTTGAAGAAACAAGTGAATTAAGGATCCCTTCTGTACGTTCTCTTGCTTTAAGTTCTTCATAAACCGCACTTCCTGTACAAGCCTCAATTCTACGCGTTCCTGCAGCAATCGATTCTTCTGATTTGATAATAAAGATACCAATATCTTTAGTATTCTTAACGTGTGTTCCTCCACAAAATTCTTTTGATATCTCACCAAAGGTTACAACACGAACTGAATCCCCATATTTATCACCAAAATCATGTTTTGCACCAGTCTTAATTGCTTCTTCAATATCTAAGACCATTGTTTCCTCAACTAATCCATTATTAATATAACAATTTACTGTTTTTTCAATTTCTTGAAGTTGTTCAATTGAAATCTTATCTAAATGATTAAAATCAAATCTTAAATATTTATCACTAACAAAACTACCTTTTTGTTCAATTGAACAACCCAAAATTTTCTCTAAAGCAGCGTGTAATAAATGGGTTGCACTATGATTACATTCAATTTGAATTCTTCTTTCTTTATTAACTTCTAAAGTTAGTAGATCGCCAACTTTTATTTCTCCAGTTTGAAGAGTAATGTGATGTAAGTTTTGTTTTTGAGGAGCAACAGTAACATCGTCTACTCTAGCTCTAGTTGTGCTATTAAATATTTGTCCATCATCTGAAATTTGACCACCCATTTCTGCGTAAAATGGCGTTTTATCGAATATAGCATAACCTTCATCATCAATAGAATTAACCGATTTTCCATCTTTGAATAAACTGATTACTTTTCCTTTTAATGATAATTTATCATAATTAAAAACACTAGGAGTTGTAAAATCCATTAAATCTTTGGATTGTTTATTCATTGATTCAAGTCCGTTACGAGATGATCTTGCTCTCTCTTTTTGAATCTCCATAAGTTTTTTGAAATCTTCCATATTAACGCTTATTCCGCGTTCTTCACAAATTTCTTTTGTTAATTCTACTGGAAAACCGTATGTATCATATAGTTTAAAAACTTCTTCTCCAGTAATTCGTTCGTTCTTATCTAAAATAGAATCTAATAATTTGCCACCCGTGTGGAGTGTTTTAATAAATTTTTCTTCTTCAGATTTAATTAACTTTTGTAAATAGCCATCCTTACTAATTAAATAAGGATAATAACCTTTCATAACAGTAATAATCGTTGGAACTAATTTATATAAAAATGGTTCATTAATACCTAATTGCATCCCATATCTCATTGCTCTTCTTAATAATCTACGAAGAACATATCCTCTTCCTTCGTTGGAAAAATATTCTCCATCAGCAAGAGCAAATACACAACTTCTTGAATGATCAGCTATAACCCTGAAGGCCATTTTATTTGATTCATATTTTACATTAGTAATTTTTTCAACTTGCTTAATCATTGGCATGAAAAGATCTGTTTCAAAATTTGTTTCTGTTTCTTGTAAGACACAAGTAATACGTTCAAGACCTGCTCCAGTATCTATATTTTTACTTGGTAGCTCTTTATAATCTTTTCTTTCTACGCCGTTAACAGCGTTATATTGGGAAAAAACTATTCCCCATAATTCAATATAACGATCATTTTCAAGATCTTCTTTTAATAGTTTTATACCAACGTTTTCCTTATCATATTTTTCTCCGCGATCAAAGAAAACTTCAGTATTTGGACCGCATGGTCCTTCACCTATTTGCCAGTAATTGCCTTCAAGTGGAATCAAATGTTCAACATCGAGACCTGCTTTAATCCATAATTTTTTCGTTTCTATATCAGATGGATTGTATGTAACATAAATTTTATTCACATCTAATCCAAAATATTTCTCATTAGTTAATATATCAAAAGCCCATTCAATTACTTCTTTTCTAAAATAATCGCCAATAGAAAAGTTACCAAGCATTTCAAAGAATGTGTGATGGCGAGCTGTTTTTCCAACGTTTTCAATATCGTTTGTACGAATTGATTTTTGTACGTTAGTAATGCGTCTACAAGGTGGTACTACTGAACCATCAAAATATTTTTTTAATGCAGCAACACCACTATTAATCCACAATAAAGTTGGATCATTTTGAGGAATCAAACTGGCTCCAGGTTCAACCATGTGACCTCTTTCTTTGAAGAAGTTCAACCATGTATTTCTGATTTCTTGAGAACTTAATTTTTTCATATTTTCTCCTTTAAAATAAAAAAAGTACCTTATATAAAGGAACGAATTTCTCCGCGGTACCATCCTTATTCATATAAAATGCACTCAGTTGATCTTTTAACGCAAGATATACGATGTGATTAGCATAACATAAAGTGGCCCGATATTTACCTTGAATAGCTTGCACCAACCGCTACTTCTCTAAAGACAAAATAAGTACCTTTTTCTTTAATATTTATATTATATACACTTATAATTTAATATAAAAGATAATTAATTTTAAATGTAAAAAAGTAAAAATATTTATTTTTTCATAAAATGCAAAAAAACATAACTATTACTAAAATACTACTAATTTACTACTTAAAATATACCAATTCTTTGCTATCTAGCATTACTTTGTCTATAATGCCACCGCCAATACATAAATCACCTTTATAAAAAGCTGCTATTTGGCCAGGTGTAACAGCCTTATATTTTTGTAAATGAATAAGCTTCAAAGTTGTAGAATTAATGAATTGAACCTTGCAAGGTAAATCCGTTTGACGATATCTAAACTTAACATTAATCTCTTCGCCATCGACTGGTGTGTAACCAATAAAATTGCACTTATTAATTATTGAAGAATCACTAAACAAGTGATCATTTTCATCTCCAGAAGAAACATACAAAATATTCTTTTTTACATCCTTCGAAGTAACAAACCATCTAGTATTTTCTATTCCCTTAATTCCGCCGATTCCCAAGCCTTTTCTTTGTCCTATTGTATAATATAAAACACCTTCATGTTTTCCTATTACTTCGTTGGTATCAATGTTTCTAATTTCGCCACGTTTTGCAGGAATGTAGTTTTGTAAAAACTTTCTAAAATTTCTTTCACCAATAAAACAAATACCTGTCGAATCCTTTTTTGTGGCTACTTTTAAGTCGAGTTCTTGTGCTATTCTTCTTACTTCTGGTTTGTCTATTTCTCCTAAAGGAAATAAAGAGTGGCTTAATTGTTCTTCTGAAATTTGACATAAAAAATAAGACTGATCTTTATTCAAATCATGTGCTTTACCAAGATATGCCATACCATTCTTATCTATTCGTTTTGCATAATGTCCCATTGCAATCATGTCGCAACCAGATTTAAGAGCAAAAGATAAAAAGGCATCAAATTTAATATATTTATTACAAAAAACATCAGGATTTGGTGTTCTACCCAATTTGTATTCTTCCAAAAAATACGAAAAAACATTGTCCCAATATTCTTTAACAAAATCAATTCTTAAAAATTGAATACCTAATTTTTCTGCAACAGCTTTAGCATCCTCATAATCTGCTTCTTGTGGACATTGACTATCATTTATAGTTGGATTGCCTAAATAATCATTATTAGCAAGTGCATCCCAATTGCGCATAAAACATCCTACAACTTCATAACCATCTTTCTTTAGTAAATAAGCAGCCACTGCACTATCTACGCCACCCGATAATCCTAACATTACTTTCATATCTTTTTCCTCATATCTCTTTACTGTCCAAAATAATAGTAAATGGACCATCATTATCAATATGGATCTTCATATCTGCTCCAAATATTCCGGTTTTAACAACAAATTTTTCACATATAAGTGAATTAAAATAGTTATAAAACAAATTAGCTTTATCAAAATTTAAACAATTTATAAATGATGGACGATTCATTCCTTTGCAGGATGCATAAAGAGTAAATTGTGAAACACTTAATATTTCACCATTAACTTGCTCTAAATTTAAGTTAGTTTTACCGTCTTCATCATTAAAAACCCTTAATTTCATGAGTTTGTTCGCCATTTTTTCAATAGTTTCTTCAGTATCGTCATTAGTAAATGAAACAAATATACAAAATCCTTTACCTATTTCAGAGTAAACCTCATTATTTATTTCACAACTAGCTCCAGTTACGTTTTGAATTATAATTTTCATGTTATTATTATATAAAATAATGAATAAATTAGATATAATTAATTATATGATTTACCCATTAGCAATTAGAATGAGACCTCAAAAATTAATAGATGTTCTTGGTCAAGAACATCTATTTGGTGAAAATTCTTTACTAAAAAATTCAATTACTGAAAAAACACCAATTTCTATCATCTTTTATGGTCCACCAGGGACTGGAAAATCAAGTATTGCCGAATGTTATGCTAATGAATTAGGTTTTCATACAATAAAAATAAATGCTGTCACATCAAATAAAAAAGATATCGATGAAATCATCGAAAGCGCCAAATTCTATTCGCATCTTGTTGTCATTATCGATGAAATTCATCGATTAAACAAAGATAAACAAGATCTTCTTTTACCTCACTTGGAAAATGGTTTATTTACTGTTTTAGGCACAACAACAGCCAATCCTTATATTTCAATTAATAAGGCCATTAGAAGTAGATGTCACTTATTAGAAGTAAAACCTTTAAAATCTTCTGAAATAGAAATAGGAATAAGAAGAGCAATCACTTCTCCAATTGGTTTAAATAACAAGTTAATCCTTAACAACAATCAAATATCATACATCGCTAATATAAGTGGTGGTGATTTACGTTTTGCTTTTAATATGTTAGAAATTTTATTTTTAACATTTAAAAACAAAAAGGAAATCACTGACGATGATATTAAAAATGAATTAAAAAGTAATTATTTAATGGATAAAAACGAAGACGACCATTATGATGCAGTAAGTGCTCTTCAAAAATCAATTCGTGGAAGCGATGTTGATGCCGCCTTATTTTATCTTGCTCGTTTATGTATTAGCGAAGATTTAGCTTCTATTTCACGCCGTTTACTCGTTATAGCCTATGAAGACGTCGGTTTAGGCAATCCTCAAGCAGTTGATAGAACACGTAACGCAATTGAAGCAGCAAAAGATTTAGGCTTCCCTGAAGCCTCTATTCCACTTGGTTTTGCAGTTGTTGATTTAGCACTTTCTCCTAAATCACGTACTTCTGTTGATGCTATTGAAAAAACCATGGAATTTGTTAGCAAATATCAACTTCCAGTAAAAGATTATCTAAAATATACACCTGTAGAAGTTGATGATATTGATAAATATCCATATGATCGCCCAGATCTATGGGATAAAATTCAATATCTTCCTGATCAAATTAAAGATATTGAATTTTATATGAAAAAAGGATCATCTAAATACGATGAATCCTTATTTCTAAATTATAATAAATATAAACAAATTAAACGTTCTTCTAATTTACGTGAACTAAAGAAAATTAAACAATAACTTCGTAAATAACTCTATGTTCTTCTCTTTTTGTTGCTTTAATAATGAAGTTTTCTGCTAAACCTTTAACAATTTCAGCATAATCTTCTTTATTTGTGTGGATGTAACATAATACATCACCAACATTTACGAAATCGCCGATTTTCTTTTCAAGGATAATACCAGCAGCATTATCAATGACATCTTCAAGAGTTTCTCTACCAGCTCCGAGTTTCATAGCATATTCGCCAACTTCTGAAGCATTAATATAGTTAATATAGCCTTTTTCTTTAGAACAGACTGGAATAATATGTTTTGCAACAGCAAATTTTGATGTGTCATCTAAATAAGTTGTATCTCCGCCTTGAGCAGCAATAAACTCTTTTAATTTGATAAAAGCACTGCCATCATCAATTTTTTCTTGTAACATTTTTCTGCCTTCTTCTACTGTTTTAACAATTTTTGCTTGAACAAGCATTATTGAACCAGCACAGAAACATAATTCGACAAAATCTTTTGGGCCGTGACCTTTTAAAGTGTTAACAGCTTCAATTACTTCAAGAGAATTACCAACGGCACAACCTAATGGTTGATCCATATCGCTAAGCATAGCTCTAGTATCTTTTTTGAATGAATCTCCGATGTCAACCATGGTATGTGCTAATTTTCTTGCACTTTCAAGGTCTTTCATAAATGCACCTGATCCAACTTTTACATCTAATAAAATAGTATCACTACCTGATGCTAATTTTTTAGACATGATAGATGAAGCAATCAAAGGAATTGAATCAACTGTACAAGTTACATCTCTTAATGCGTAAAGCTTCTTGTCAGCAGGAACTAAATGTCCGCTTTGACCAACAATTGCAATACCAATATCATTTACTTGCTCAATAAAAGCGTCTCTTTCTTTTATAATACTAAGTCCTGGAATCGATTCCATTTTGTCAAGAGTGCCACCTGTATGGCCTAATCCTCTACCAGACATTTTAGCTAATTTTGCTCCACAAGCAGCGACCATTGGTCCTAATGCTAAAGATGTTTTATCTCCAACTCCGCCCGTTGAGTGTTTATCAACTTTAACTCCTTTAATAGAGCTTAAATCAATTAAATCTCCACTATAAAGCATTGCTTTTGTTAAAAAAGCAATTTCTTCTTTGTTCATTCCATTAAAATAAATTGACATTAAAAGTGCCGATACTTGGTAATCTGGAATATTTCCAGCAACGTATCCGTCAATAAAGAATTTAATTTCTTGCTCGTTTAAAACGCCTTTGTTACGTTTCTTTTCAACTATGTCTAACATTCTCATAAATTTTTAACCTCACTTTAAGTATTATATCAAAAATAATAAAAATATATTATAATATTAGTATGAATTTTGAACAATATCTTGGTCTTAGTTATAAAAGTGATCTGATTAAGGAAATTTTAGATTCTTTTGAAAAAGAAAAGGTTTCTTCGTTTATTTTAAATCCTCGATATAATGAATCATATATTAGCGAAATTCCAATATTAGGAAAACATAAATTTATAGATAATGCCTATTATTACGATAACTCCTACAAATTAGGCAACAGTTTTCTTTTTAAAAATGGTGTACTTTATATTCAAGATGCCTCAGCAATGATGCCTGTTGAATTTTTGAAAATAGAAAAAGGTGACAGTGTTTTAGATATGTGTGCAGCGCCAGGCGGTAAATCAATTGACACTCTTTTAAAATTAGACGGAACAGGATTTTTACTTTCTAACGAAATAGATTATGAACGTTCAAAAATATTATCTTCAAACATTGAAAAATTCGGCTTTGCAAACGTTGTTGTTTCCAACAATGATTTTTCTGAAGTTTATAAAAACTTCAAAAAATCATTCGATAAAATAATTATCGACGTACCTTGTTCTGGTTCGTTTATGTTTAGAAAAAACGAAGAAGCATTTAAACTTTGGAGTACTAATAAAATTGTTCGTTTGTTGCCAATCCAAAGTGATCTTTTAGAAATGGCTAGCTATATGATTAAAGATGGAGGATTGATTTCTTATTCTACTTGTTCGCTCTCACCTGAAGAAAACGAACTTCAAATAAATAATTTCTTAGCAAAACATGATGATTTTTCTGCTATTTTAACAATGGAAGATGATTCTTTTTACCATCCTGATGTTTTAAAAGAGTCTACATATCTATTTCCTCATAAATTTAATGGCGAGGGGCAATTTATTGCAATTCTAAAAAAGGATGGTAAATCAGAAAAATCACCATATGTTTTAGACAATAATTATAGATCTATATTAGCAAATAAATATGGTATGACTTTTAATAGTAGGGTAAGAAAACTTGATAATGTTTACGGATATTTTACTACAGTAAAAACTAATTCATTAAAAGTTCTTCGTTATGGAGTTCACATTGCTTTAGTAAAAGGAAAAATAGAAACTCCAACATTTGCACTTGCACATATGAATTTTCCATTTAAAAGAGTTATAAATTTAACAGAAGCAGAAAAAAACCGCTATTTTTGGGGTTTAGGAATATCTACAGAAGTCGAAAATGCCTATTATCAAATTAAATATCACAATGTTCCGATTACATTCGCAAAATCGGTCGAAAAAATACTTAAAAATACATATCCTAAAGGATTAAGAAACAAGTAATTTCTTATCTTCTTCACGAAGAACTTTAACTTTTTCGTTTATTTCATCTTTCATTTTAACTGAAAGTTCAGTTGTCTCAACATTTTTAATATCATCATATGGCACTTTTTTAAAGACATTAATGCCTGCGGTCAAACCATATTTAGGAAACTTTAAAAATTGTAAAATTTTAAAAGTTCCGTAAATTGCTGTTAAATATATATCACAATGAGCTTTTTGAGGAATTTTAAATGTTCCACTATGAAAATCTAAAACATCAAGAGAAGGATCTTTTTGTCTTGTTCCTTCTGGAAAAACGCCCCAATCTATCTCGTTATTTGCGAGTGAACGTTGAATTTTCATAATTACTTTAACTTGAGATTTTAAATTTTCGCGATCAAGGAATTCACTGCCAATAATTTTAGCAACTTTCCCAACAAAAATAAAATTTCTGCTTTCTTTTTTTGCTAAAAAAGCAATTGGACGTTTTGCATTTAATATTAATGCTAAAGGATCAAACATTGATTGATGATTACAAAACATGATAAATTTTTTGTCACTTTTATACATATCAGTAGTATTAATATAGGCAATTTTATTATCCATTGCTTTATTTAAATTTGAAACCAAAGATTTTACCTTAAAAAAACGTAATTCAATCGGATATCTTTCTGGATGTTTAGCCATACGTCTAATCCATCTAAAATATTCAGCAATTAAATGAGGCACAAACACGCAAATTAAATAAGCTAATTTCATTATAATATCTCCAAATGAACATCTTTTGATGATAAAAATTGAACTTTTTCACAAATAACGATGGTATTTCCTGCGTCATCGTTTC
Organism: Bacilli bacterium; assembly: GCA_036657515.1. Classification (GTDB taxonomy): domain Bacteria; phylum Bacillota_I; class Bacilli_A; order RFN20; family CAG-826; genus Alectryobacillus. The sequence continues at coordinate 32,987 of JAVXGI010000002.1, read as the reverse complement.
CAAGACGGCCAGCAATAACAAGTAGTGTACCTGGTACAAAATTCATAAATTGACTACTAACTTTTTCATTCCAATATTTAACAATAAATCTATTTAACATAAATCTACCACAATCAATCATCTCTTCAAATTCTACCCATCTTGTACCTGGGCCAATAATTTCTCCAGCTCTACAAACAAGATTTACACTAGCTAACATATATTTATTCCTCCACGTCAACGTACCCAAAAATTGAGTATGCTGGTACAGTAGCATTTTTCACTACTAAATCTGACTTAATATTACATCCTGCATCGCTGATAATTAAGCGTTTTTCGACATCAAATTCATGATAATATGGTTCATCTGTTGGATTATAAATTATTTGTAAGTTTTTAACACAACGTAAATTTGTTTTATTAGCAAAAACAAGCATTAAACCACCATTTTTTAGATCTACAAACTCACCATCTTCGGCAATAACTTCTGGTCTAAAATCATGAAGGCATGAAAAATATTTTCTAAATTCAATTAAAGTTTTTAAATAATTTGCGCTATCAAATCGAGCATCAAGCAAATCATATCTAAACATATTATATTTATCACCAGTATTGTAAGTGTTTTGATGCATATTTTTGCTTTGTCCAATTTCTTGTCCAGCATGAATAAATGGAATTCCAAATGAAAGTAAAACGGTGGCATTGCACATTTTTAATACGCGCATTATATCATTTTCATTTTCAATATCAGTTGAAGAAACAATTTTATCGAATAATGTAGCATTATCATGACACTCAACATAGTTTAATGATTGATTTGCATTTAAAAACTTTTTAGGGAATGTACGAGATAAAATTGATGCCAAATAAGCAAATTTAAAACCATCACGATACGATAAATCACCAGTAAGATATCCAGGAACTTGGAAATCACATTCGGCAGTTGGTCCTTTTACGATGTCGCGGAATGTTTCATTAAAAAATCCAATATGTGGTAAAACAAGTGCGTTATTAGTACTCGTCTTAATTGAATCATCAAGGACAGTTGGCATGTTCCATCCTTCACCATAAATAATAAAATCTGATTTGACAAGTGTAGCATCACGATATATTTTCATTATTGTATATTTATCAATAATTCCCATTAAATCGAATCTAAAACCATCTATTCCATATTCTTTTATCCAAAATGAACAAGCATCAATAATCATTTTACTGACCATTTTCTTTTCAGTTGCAATGTCGTTTCCACAAAACGAACCATTAGACATTATTCCATTTATATTTCTTCTAAAATAGTAATTAGGCACAACATCTTCAAAAATAGAAAATTGATAATCAAAAACGTGATTATAAACAACATCCATTACTACTTTTATTTTGTTGTGGTGAAGTGCTTTAACCATCTTTTTAAGATCGATTATACGTGAATAAGGATCACTTACGTCACTTGCAAACCCACCTTCTGGTACAAAAAATTGTTGAGGATCATATCCCCAGTTATATGTTGTTTTCGTATTTGTTTCATCAACTGTTTTGTAATCATAAATTGGTAATAACTGTAAATGTGTTATTCCTAAGAACTTTAAATAGTCAAGTCCAGCTGGATGACCACCTTTTGTTGTACGATGCTCCTCGCTTAAACCTAAAAATACTCCTTTATTTTGAATATTTGTAGCTGGAGAAATAGTAAAATCACGAACATGTGTTTCATAAATTATAGTATCGGTATAATTTTCATATTTTGGTAAATTTTCATCTTCAAGATCAATTTTAATTTTCTTAAAGTTAATAACTACACTGTTTTTAGCATTTGCGGTGCTTCCTTTTCCATAAGGATCGAGCGTAAGTTTACTTACGCCGCTGTTATTAATAAAATAATTATAGTAAGCACCGTCAAAATTTCCGTTTAACTTTAGACGATAAACACCTTTAGTTTCACGTTCCATTTCATAAAATACCCAACTTTTTCCTTCATCAACGGAAATTTTCAGCAAAACCGAACAAGCAAGTGGTGCCCATAAAACAAATTCAGTATAATCTTTTTGCCAATTAGCACCTAAATCATTAGCACCATAAAAGAATTTTTCATCAAAATTTGTAAAGGTTGTTGCATCATTAACATCAAGTGCACACGAACCGAATGCTTCAATAACAACATCATAAAAATGTCCTAAATCTATTGAAAATGGGACGGAGCAATCATAAACTGCAATATTTCCCATTAAAGAAAACTTTTCTATCTTCAATGGCTTGATTTCGATATTATCTTTAATAATATTTATTAGATAATTATCAGGTTTAGTGATTGATGAAAATATAGTTATACGTATTTGATTTTCGCTAATTAATTTAGCAGTAAAAGTGGTATTTTTCATAATATTACAATAGCAATTGCATACTCCTTTTCATGAGATATCGAGACTTCGTATTCTTTTTCTTGATAATAAAGGATCGGTTGACCAGAATTAAGATTAATAATAGATATTTCTTGAAAATTAATTGCACCAATTCCAACTTTATTAGCTTTTAAGAATGCTTCTTTTGCAGCATATCTTCCGGCTACAAAATTTATGGCATTTTCTTCTGCTTTTTTTGTTAAAAATATCTCATATTCTTTTTCAGATAATATTTTTTTAGCGAGAGTTTTATAGTTTTTAATGTGCTTTATAGCAACAATATCAATCCCAACACCCATTATACTTCACCATTTTTCATATCTTTTAACTCATCAATCGAGTGTACAAGAACTTTTCTTCCTAATGCACCTACTGATTTTAAATCGATAATACCTTCTTCAATAAGTTTATCAATATACATTTTAGCAGTATTGTTACCAATATGGAAATTCATTACAAGAGCATTGCCAGATATTGTTTCGCGAGAAAATGTGAATTCACGTACTGCATTAAATGTTTCATCATCAAATCTAAATTCTTGAGAATATTGGCCTTCATTAGATGAAATATCGTACATACTACGAGATATATTTTCAAATGCTTCATTATATTGAGGTTGATATTTGGATTTTAAGTCATCAGTAAACTTACGAATTTCATCACTTGAAATATATGGAGCCTGAAGTCGCGTTAACTTATTACGTTGAACTTCTGGACAAGAAACTAACATATCTCCATTTCCTAATAAGTCTTGGGCACCAGTTGCATCAATTGCAACTTTACTATCAACAGATGTACCAACCATTAAAGCTACTTTAGTATTAATATTGGCTTTTAATCTACTTGTTAACACTACAGCATCTGGTCTTTGCATTGCAATAATAAGATGAATACCAGAAGAACGAGCTTTTTGTCCTAAACGAATTAAAGGTGCTTCAACCTCACGACAGACATCAACTAAATCACTGTATTCATCGACAATACAGACAATATATGGCATATAAGGTAAATTAGACCTCTTTGCATATTCGTTATATTCTTTAATATCAAGACATCCAGTTGTTTCTAAAATTGAATAACGATTATCCATTTCCGTTGTAAGCATTCTAATTGCGCCAATTGCATCTGTAGCTTCTTTAATTGGGGGACAAACTAAATGTGGAACATCTTTATATTTAGAAAATTCCACACGTTTAGGATCAACAAGAAGAATCCTTAAACATCTTGGTGAATTTCTATACAATAAATTAACAATAATTGAGTTAATAAACACTGATTTTCCTGAACCTGAGGTTCCACAAACATACATATGTGGAAATTTCTTCATATTTCCATATATAATCTCGCCATCAATATTTTTACCAAACGGAATAGTTAAATCAGCGTCTTCAAAGCCATTTACAATTGGCATTTTTTCTAACGTTTCTTTAAAACCGACAGTTGAAACTTTATCATTTGGTATTTCAAGACATGCATTATTTTGTCCAATTGTAAATGGCTCAAAACGTACAGGTTTTCCACCGATTGACATTGCAATATCGGCAACATATTTATTAAGTGTGGAAACCGAAACATCTTCATCTGGAAAAATACTATAACGTGTGACAGCTGGACCAATAACGTATTGTTTAATAGTTGCTCCTGCATTAAGTGATTTTAATTTATTGTTAATTATTATTACTGTTTTTTCTGCAGCATCAACATTAGCTTTATCCTTAGAATAAGAAATACGATCTTCAAAAAGATCGATCGATGGTGGTAAATAATCATCTGTCAAATTATAGTGATTGAATTCAATGCCTTCTTCAAGGTTTTCTTCTTCTTGATCCAATGTTTTGCTTGGAGTTATTTCTTCAATTTCATCATCATTTTTATCAGAAGCAAAAGAAATATCTGTATCTTCGACAACTATGTCTTCTTCTTTGACATTGATATCGCTATTTTCAATATTTTCATCTGTAATATTAAAATATTCAGTAAAATCCTCTTTTTTGTCTTCAAAAACAACTTCTTGCGTTTCTTCTTTAATTACTTCTTCATTTATATTTATATTGTTTGTCTCGTTAATAGTTATATTCTCTTTTTCTTCTTCTACATCAAGACCAAACATTTTAGCTATTAATTCGTCATTGTTAACGCCATTATTCGTGTCTTCTTTTTCATCATCTAAAAATTCACGTACATATAATTTATTTTCTGTTTCGTAGTTCATAGGTGTATTTGCTGCTTTTTCAATTTCATCAATTTCGGATTCAGAAATTACTGAAGCAGTTTCAACATTGCTTTCTAAATTTGTGTTTTGCGTACTATCAAATAAAGTTTTGCTTGTTTCTTCTTCGCTTATAGTTTTTTCTTCATTAATTAAGTTAGGTGAATCATCAACTTTAGATGTTATTTCTTTTACTGGCTCCCCTTTAATTTCTTTAGCAATTAAAGGTTTGGACTTTGCGTGATTTGCCTTTAAAATAAGAATTAAATATTTTATAGGTGAAAAAAGAACAAATAAGACACCAATTGTCATAAAAATAATTGATATTGAGAAAGTGCCAATCCAACTAGTAAAAAGTGTATTAAAAGAACCGGTAAGAAACATTCCAATAAATCCACCACCAAGTTCAAGATCCATTAGTTTTAGTGGATAACCATCATTATAATGAATTACAGAATTTAAAGATTCCAAAAAATTAGAAATAGTTAATTCTTTTCCTGTCACAGTATTACTTTTATATAAAGTAAGCATAATTAAAACGCCAATTATTACTAAAAAAGCAGAAACAATATAATTCCATTTTTTGCCTTTAGGAAGAGCGTTTTTAAACATTAAAAATATTCCTAATAAAAAAAGGAAAGAATAAGGTAAAAAATAAAGATTACCAAATAAATAATAAGCAGGATAAAGCAAGCCAGTAGCGACATAACCGTAATTTAAAATTACAAAAATGCTAAATAAGCAAATTACTATGCCTGAAACAATTCTTATTTGTTTAACACTAACGCCCGTCTTCTTTTTTCCATTACTAAGCATAGGTTTATTATACAGCAATTTAGATTTTTTTAAAATATAATGTAGTTAAAAAATGAATGTTTTATCACAAAAAAATATTTTAAAAATAATAAAAATAAAAGTTAGTAAAAAATTAGTCTAAAACTATTATAGAAGGATCAATTATTGGATTTCTTTTTGTCATTCTGCGGGTATATCTTGTACATTCATCAACAATCTCTTTTTCACAAAGTTGTTTGTTAAATCTTTCAGGTTTAGCAAGAAATTTTGCAATTGTATTTTCTAAGATTGAAGTGACACCTTTAATTATTTGTTCACTGTCTTTAACGAATAAGTAGCCTCTCATTTGAACATCTGGACCACCAATTATTTTCTTTAATGATGCTGAAACAACAACACTTAAAACAACAACTCCATCAGTTGAAAGTCTTGTTCTTTCTAAAATAATTTCGTTAGCAACATCGCCTACTCCACTACCATCAACCATCATTGTTCCAATTTCAGCTATATCACAAAGTGTAGAAAATTTTGGTGGCTTATTTGCCTCAAAAAATTCAATAACATCGCCATTATCAAGTAGTAAAACGTTGCTATGATTTAGACCGATATTCATATTTATAGCAAGTGAAGCATTTGACATTAAATCACGATATTCACCCTTTACTGGAATAAAATATTTAGGAGTAATAAGACTTACAAGCATTTTAATGTCATCTTCACTTGCGTGCATTTTTACTAATTGTTTGCGTGAGACATTAACTACTTTGCAGTTATTACGATATAATTCATCAAGAACATCCACTGCTAAAACCTCAAAATTAGGAGCAGGTGGACAAGCTAGGATGAAAGTATCAGTTTCTTTAATTGAAAAACGTTTATCATCAACATCTTTCACGGCAAGAAGTGAAATTTTGTTATAAAGTTTATCGCCTATTCCACTAATAATAATTACTACATTTTTATCTGGAGTGCGTGGAAGATCATCAGCTGGTAAAACTCTATTTGATGGAATATTTACAATTCCTGATAAAGACAACATTTTAAATAGCGTTTCACTTTCTTTATCATAAAAACATATCTGTCTTGTAGTTAATGAAATAACAAGATCGATAATTTCGATGTAATTAAAGAAATGTTGATTATAAAGACCAACAAATACTTTTCCTTCAGCATCGATTATATCTTTTGAAATAATATCTTTAATACGATGGTTAGGTGAAGTAAAACCTTTTCTTCCAGCATTTATTGAATCGCAAAGTAAAGCGAGTGTTTTCTTTTTACCAATTTGAGTAATTGTATTTAAATCGAGTTGAAAATGTTTATTTGTGCAGTATTCAAAGATAAAGTCTCCTGAATAAACAACATTGCCATAAGGGGTGTCAAGGACAACTCCAAATGAATCTGGAGAACTGTGACAATTTCTAAAAAACGAAATCTTATGAGCAGCAATTTCAATTTGCTCTGATAAATCTATTTCTTTTATATCGTAAGTTTGATTAATTCCAATACTTTTGGAATATAAATCGAAGAATATACCTATAAAGTGAGTTGTAAAAACTGGAGCTGGAATTTCACGATAAATAAAAGGCAAAGCTCCAAATGTATCATCGTGAGCATCGGTTATGATATAACCTTTTACACGTGTTTTATTATCTTTTAGAAAAGAATAATTAGGAATAATAAAATCAATTCCTGGTGTGGTTTTATCAGGATATCCTGCTCCACAACAAATTACAAAAATATCTCCATTTATATCAACACAATATAAATTATTTCCATTGCTGTCTAACCCGCCTAAGGCGTAAATCTTTACATTTTCATTCATACATAAAACTCCAATTATTTCTATTTCAAAACTCTTTAATTATTATACCAAAATCAACTACTTATTAAAAGACAAGTTATTATCTTTTAATGAAAAACTTTTTAAAATATTAAGGACATCAACAAATTCATATTCATATAATATTATATCGTGTTCATCGATAATAATAAAAGTTTTTCCCACTTTTCCTTTAGGAAAAGTCATCGATCCGGGGTTTAATAAAATACCACCAAATTCATTCTTTATCATATATGGAACATGGGTATGTCCTTTTACAATAATCTCATTTTCCTTTGGTTTAAAATTTAATAATGCTTCATCATCACCATGTGTAGCAAATATTTCATAATCATTAAATTTGAAACCAGCAAATAATTTTATTGGAAAATTTAAAACCATTTTATCAACTCGAGAATCACAATTCCCCTCAATACCTACTAATAAACTACTAAAAGTGTTTAAAATCTTTGCAAGCTCGTTAGGATTATAATCAGTTGGAACAACGTTGCGTGCGCCATTATACAAAAAATCACCGCAGCATAATATATGATCAATTTCAAACTTGTGAACAATTTCTTTAATTGCTTCGCCAGACTTTAAAGAACCATGTAAATCAGAACAAATTAATAATTTCATTTATAATATTTCCCTTGTTGCAAGCATATCAATCTCTAAACCTAAGATATTTTTAACGATAACATCTCCAATATGAATAGGAGGAATTGGATGAACGCCTTTAATTGCGTCAATTATTTCAAACATTTTTTCTTTTGGAACAGGAAGGGATGATTTTACACTACAAATTCGGTTGTCACTGCAACGTACAAATGAAGTTAAACTTCTAACAGGATTACTGATCTCAGAAATGGCGTATTTTTCACCGCGTGAACAAAAATTACCAGTAACTTCTAGCGTTTTTTCATCTATTGATAATCCACATCCGCGTGGACAAATTATACATGTAAATTTTTTCATTTCTTTAAAATCTCGATATCAATAATTCCTTCTATATTATGATCTAAATTGAATGAGAAAACATCCATTTCGCTTGGAATCAAGAAAGGAAAAAATTTTTTAAATAGTATATTGCCATTGTTTTTAATTAAAACAGTTGCATTGCTTAAATGATTTCTACTTCTAAATTTTAAAATAATATTTTTATTTTCGTTTTCAATTCTTACGTGTTTTGGAACGATATATCCAAAATCACAACTTGGCTTAATTTCAATTACTTTGCCATTTTCTTCAAGACTATTAATATATTTTGCCGCTTCTTTGCCAGCGTTTCGTGCTTCTTCTGAAACATTATCAACAAGATCGTGAACGTGTAAACTATTTCCACAGACAAAAATACCTGGAAAACTAGATTCTAAGTTATCATAAACTGCAATTCTTCCGTTATCAAGTTCAATTCCTAATGGTTTTGCAAGAGCAATTAGCGGAATTAAACCAACACTTAGTAGCAATGTATCGCATTTAATTATCTTTTCACTACCAGGAATTTCTTTACGTTTTTCATCAAGAGAAACTAAAGTAATTTCCTCTAGTCTTCCCTTTCCACGGGCACTTTTAACCGTTGTTGAAAGATAAAGTGGAATTGAAAAATCATTTAAACATTGGGCTATATTACGTGCTAATCCATTACTGTAAGGCATAATTTCAGCAACACCAATTACGTGAGCTCCTTCAAGAGTTAACCTACGAGCCATGATTAAACCAACATCGCCACTTCCAAGAATAAAAACTTCTTTTCCTGGTAAATATCCAAAATTATTTAAGTAAGCTTGAGCTTGTCCAGCAGAAACAATTCCAGCCACACGGTCGCCTGGTAAAGAAATAGCTCCAGCACTTCTTTCATAACATCCGGTTGATAAAACTAAAGCTTTAAAAGAAATTTTATCAGCATCAGTTAAACTTGTAAGTTCTAAAGTATAATCTTTATTAATCTTTGTTACAGTTGTACATAACCTATATTCAATATTTGTTTCTTTAATTTGTTTAATAAAACGTTCTGCGTATTCTGGTCCTGTAAGTTCTTCTTTAAATTCGTTAAGACCAAATCCAGTGTGAATGCATTGATTAAGAATACCACCTAATTTATCATTTTTTTCCACAAGTAAAATAGATTTAATACCAGATTTATATGCTTCAAGTGCAGCAGCAAGTCCACCTGCTCCGCCGCCTATTACGACTAAATCATATTTTTTCATTTTGCTAAACCATATAAAATTATCGAGTCTTCATTGTCATATTTAATATCTGATAAATCAAGATTATATTTCTTAGCTAACAATTCTGCTATTAATGGTTGGCAAAAACTTCCTTGGCATCTGCCAAATCCTGCTCTAACTCTCTTTTTTACACCTTTAATTGTTGTAACAGGTATACTACGGGATAATATATCTTCTATTTCACCTAGACTAACTGTTTCACAAAGACAAACAACACGTCCAAAATTTGGATTTTCTTTTATTAATTTATCTTTTTCCGTACACGAAAGTTGTTTTACACGAACATACTTTTTAACATATGGATTATAATTTTCTTTTTTCTTTAAATTAATTTTACCATTAATCATATTTTCAACAACATCCTCTGCAATTGCCGGTGCTGAAACAAGACCAGGACTATCAATTCCAATTAAATTTAAGAAATTAGGCAAGGATGAAGAAAAAGCGATATAGAAATCAGGAAACTTAATTGTTGGACGTAGTCCAGCAAATACACGAATTGTAGAATTAAACGGAATATTTTTAATTCTCTCACCAGCTTTTTCTTTGATTTCTTTTAAAGAATAATCGTTTGTTGAAAAATCATCAAGTCCTTTAGCTGGAACGTTATTTGGTCCAATAATAAAGTTATTTGATGTTGTTTTAGAAACTAAAATTCCTTTTCCAAGATTGTTTGGAAGTGGAAAACAAACGTGATTAACAAGAGAAATATTATTATCTAAAACAAAATATTCACCCTTACGAGGGACAATATCAAATTGAAAATCTTCATCAACAAGTTTAGCGATAGTTGTTGAATAAAGTCCAGCAGCATTAATAACAACTTTTCCAAGATATGTTCCTTTTGGAGTTGTTACTGCAATGTTGTCTCCTTCTTTTTCTATTTTAATAACAGGTTCATTTAATTTTAAACTAACACCATTATCAACGGCGTTTTCCATTGCGTGAGCTACTAAATTAAATGGATCAATAACTCCTGCTGTTGGGGCAAAAAGTGCAGCAACAACATCATCTTGAATAGATGGTTCAATTTTTAATAATTCCTCACGATTTAATATACTTGCAGGTACCTTATTTTTATCAGCACGAGCTTTTAATTCATCTAACATGCTTAAATCATCATTTTTAAGAGCCAAAGTTAAAGAACCAATACGTTGAAATTCAACATCTAATTCTTCTGCTAGTTTATCATACATGGCATTCCCAATAACGTTATATTTTGCTTTTAAACTCCCAGGTTTAGGATCATAACCACTATGTATAATTGCACTATTTGCATTTGAAACTCCGTTTCCTACGTCGTTATTCTTTTCTAATACTAAAACATTCGTATTATAAGAAGAAAGCTTTCTAGCGATAAGGGAGCCGACAACTCCTCCGCCAATAATAATTATATCGTACATGTTTTTATAATATCACAAACCTTCCATAATAAATAGCAAAAAAGAGTAAACCAATAAAAAAGAAAGGCGTGATTAACGCCTTTCATTTTTTTATTCTTTATTGATTAGTTTTGAAAGAAAACCTTTTTTCTTTTTTGCTTCTTCGACTGGAGTTGGCTCTACGACTGCTTTTGGAGCACTTGGAGCAACCTCAACTACTGGAGCTGGTTTGTTTTCTGCATATTCTCTTGGTTTATAAGAATTGCCATTTGGTCTACCGTTTCCGGTATTTGGCTTGCGATAATCATATCTTGTTTTTTGATGATTATCGTAAGGTCTTGCTTCTCTATCACGAGGAGCAGGACGAGCTTCGTTTCCGTCAGATTTTGGAGCAAAATCTTTGTGAGAAACTTTTACTTTTCCTTTTTCATCAATTTCAATGACTTTCACTTTTAAAGTATCGCCGACTTTTACAACATCAGCAGCTTTTGAAATATAGCCATTTCCAAGTTGGGAAACGTGGCATAATCCGTCAACATTACCAAATAAGTTAACAAATGCACCATAATCTTCAACTCTATTAACTGTTCCTTCATAGACTTCTCCAACCTTTGCAACGCGAACAATGGATTCAACCATAGCACGAGCTTTGTCGATTGATTCTTGATTCATATGATAAATAGAAACGTGTCCTGTATCTTCGATATCAATTTTAACGTTATCACATTTTGCGATGATATCGTTAATAACTTTACCTTGTGAACCAATTACTTCTCTAATTTTATCGGTTTCAATGGTAAATGTTGTGAATTTTGGAGCATATTTTCCTAAAGTCTTACGTGGTTCAGCAATTGCTTGTTCCATTGTATTTCTAATTTCGCCACGTGCAACATTTGCTTGTGCAAGTGCTTCTTTTAAAATATCTTTAGTAATGCCACGGATTTTAATATCCATTTGTAATGCTGTAATTCCTTTTGAAGTACCAGCAACTTTAAAGTCCATATCACCGAAGTGATCTTCTAAACCTTGAATATCGGTAAGAATTGTATATGGATGTTTTCCATCAAGTGGTCCACTAGTAATTAATCCCATAGCAATACCGCTTACAATTCCAGATATTGGAACACCAGCAGCCATAAGTGACATACAACCTGCACAAATTGAAGCTTGTGAAGATGAACCATTTGATTCAACGACTTCACTAACAACTCTAATTGTGTAAGGGAATGACTCATATGTTGGTAAAACGTATGATAAAGCTCTTTCTCCTAATGCGCCATGTCCAATTTCACGTCTTCCTGGTTGACCAGTACGACCTGTTTCACCAACTGAGAAAGGTGGAAAATTGTAATGATGCATGAAACGTTTTGTATCTTCTGGTGTAAGATTTTCAATGATTTGTTCATCGCCTTTTACACCTAATGTAGTTGTAGAAATAACTTGAGTTTGACCTCTTGTAAACATTGCAGAACCATGAGTTCTTGGTAATAAGTCAACTTGAGCGTTAAGTGGTCTAATTTCATCAACTTTACGTCCATCTGGTCTTATTTTTTCTTCAGTAATTAATCTTCTAACTTCATCAGCAATCATGTTTTCAAGTTTATCATTAACCATCATCATTGTAGCTGAATGAGCTTTTTCATTAGCGTAATCTTTTGAGTCGTATTCAGCAATTACTTTATCTTTTACAGCAGCAATTGCGTCTTGACGTTCAAGTTTATCAAAAATAGAAATAGCTTTCTTTAAATTATCTCCAACTTTTGCGTCGATATCAGCAGAAATAGCATCATCAATCTTATAAAGATCGATTGCTCTTTTTTCTTTGCCAATTTCTTGAGCAATTGCGATTTGGAAATCACATAATTTTTTAATAGCTTCATGTCCAAACATAATAGCTTCAAGCATTTCATCTTCACTTAACTCTTGAGCACCAGCTTCAACCATGTTGATTGCAACTTTTGTACCAGCAACTGTTAAACTTAAATCAGACTTTGCAGCTTCTTCAGCATTTGGATTGATAATAAGTTTACCATCAACTCTTCCTACTAATACACCTGCAATTGGTCCTTCAAATGGAATGTCTGAAATGCATAATGCAAGGGATGAACCAAACATTGCTGTCATTTCTGGAGTTGCATCTTGATCAACGCTCATTACAGTGTTAATAATTTGAACTTCATTTCTAAATCCTTCAGAAAACATTGGTCTAATTGGTCTATCAATTAATCTTGATGTCAATGTAGCATGTTCTCCAGGACGTCCTTCTCTTCTTAAAAACGAACCAGGAATTTTACCAACAGAGTATTGTTTTTCTTCATACGTTACTGTTAATGGGAAAAAATCCCCTTCTTTTGGTAAATCACTAGCACAAACTGTTGAAAGAACAACTGTTTCATCGTATCTAACAAAAACGGCTCCATCTGCTTGCTTAGCAATCTCTCCCGTTTCGACGATAAGTTTTCTTCCTTCGAATTCTAATTCGAATACTTTTTTCATTTTTTTTCCTCTTTTTTATAATACCTTGATATTATACCATTAAATAACTTAATTGCATATAAAGAAGAGTGCAAAAATATTAATCTTTTTTAAATATTTTTGCATAAAAAAATGGCCGAAGCCATTTATTTTATATTTACTTTCTTAATCCTAATTTTGCAATTAATTCAATATATGAATTACGATCATTTTCCATTAAGTAATTTAATAGACTTCTTCTTTCTCCTACTAAACTTAAGAGTGATCTTCCTGCACTTGTGTCTTTTTTGTTAAGTTTAACGTGTTCAGTTAATTCTGTAATTCTCTTTGTTAAGAGAGCAACTCTAACTTCAACTGATCCTGTGTCTTTAACATCTTTTCCGTATGTTTTGATAATCTCGGCTTTTGTTTCTTTTGTTAATGCCATAATGTGGTATTCTCCTTTATTTTGCTTGCTAAATCCTGAAGATAGCGTCGGAGTCTCGGCAACCCTCGAATTAGTGCAACATAATTATACCTATTTACCATCAATAATAAAAGAAATATATTATTAAAATGTATGTATTTAGTACCAAAAAACTACTAATAAACTACTTTTGAGGCATATTGTTTAATAATATATCATTTATATACTGGTCGTAGTTTTCTAAGACAAAAATTTTATCTTTTTCGATTTGTTTTTTTAATTCTTTTAGAGAGTCAAACTTTTTCTCTCCTCTTAAAAATTTAATCAAATAAACATTAATTATTTTACCATATAGATCTTCATCAAAATTTAAAATATATGTTTCTAATATCGGTGCCAACAATTTGCTTTCTGTTGGATGATACCCAAAATTAGCAATTCCCAAATACATATTTTTATCATATTCTACAACTGCCATATAAACTCCAAAGTCATTTTTTATTTTAAAACTTTCGATATTAATATTAGCTGTTGGAAAATTAATTAGTCTTCCATTTTGCAAACCGTGCACAACAATTCCGCTATAAATTCCAATATTTTTCATTAAAATAATCCTCTTAAAGATATGAATATATTATCCTTAAAACGTTTATAAACAGCAATAGGATTCTCTTCTTCATCAATTAATAAAAGCAAATCATTGTGTGAATTTGATTCGTAAACTTTACCATCTTTTATGTCTTTACTTTGTTTTTCATCTAGTACACAAGTTTCTAAAAATGATAATGATTTGACAATTGAAATCACTGAATCGTAAGTAATATTGTTGATTTCAATGGCGTTATTTAATGAAAAATTACCAATATTTGTTCTTTGTAATTTGATTAAATAGCCAATTTCACCTAGTTTATTTGCAATATCTGATCCTAATGTTCTTATATATGTACCCTTAGAGCACGAGATATTAAAAGATAAAAAAGGTGCAACATAACTTACAAAATTTATATCAAAAATCTCAATTTCTCTTTCTTTTATGTCAACTTCTTCGTTGTTTCTAGCGTATTTATACAATGCTTTCCCTTTAACTTTTATTGCAGAATATATTGGTGGAATTTGCATGGATTTTCCTAAAAACGATTTCAAAATATCGATTATTTCTTCTTTTGTGTGAGCTGATATTGGTTTTGTATCAATTATTTCTCCTTCCGTATCAAGAGTCGAAGTTGTTTCTCCAAGTTTTAAAGTTGCGAAATATGTTTTAGATTCCGATTCCAAAAATTGCAAGATTTTTGTTCCTTTATTGACGCCTACTAAAAGTAATCCACTTGCAAATGGATCAAGCGTTCCACAATGTCCAACCTTTTTTGTTTTAAGTTCTCTTCCTATCACGTTAACCACATCTCTTGAAGTGAAATCAATAGGTTTATTTATTAAAAGAATACCATCTTTAATCATGTTTATATTATAATATAGAAGTTGATAAAATATGAACGAAATTAAAACAATCTTGGCTGGAATGCGCATTGCAGATGCAAAATATAATCTAATAGAACCAAACGATAAAATTGCTGTTGGTATATCTGGTGGCAAAGACTCAATGTGTCTTTTTTATGCTTTACATTTATACTCAAAATTTAAACATACTAAATTTACCATTGTTCCTATTATTTTAAATCTTGGTTTTCCAAGTTTCAATATAAGTCCAATTCAAACATATATCAAAAGTCTTGGTTATGAACTGATTATTTATGATGCAAGTACCGTTTATCCAATTCTTGTTGCTAATCAAAATGATAAATCTCATCTTCCTTGCTCTATTTGCTCAAAAATGAAAAAAGCATGTATAAATAAAGCTGCAAAGGCCCATAAATGCAATAAAGTTGCATTTGCGCACCATTCAACTGATGCGGTTGAAACTTTATTTCTTAATGAAATATACGGTGGCAGAATTGCTACTTTTTCACCTAAAATGAACCTTGAAAGAGATAATATAACGTTTATTCGTCCCTTTATTTTAGTAGATGAAAAACTTATTGTTTCAGCATGCAAATCTGAAAATATTGTCTATATTCCATCATCTTGTCCCGCTGATAAACATACTGAGCGCGAAGAAATTAAAACATATTTAAATCAACTATATATCAAGTTTCCAACTGCTGAAACAAACTTTTTAACAATGCTTTCTAACAACGAATGTCTTGATATTTGGACAAATAAAATAAATAATCACCTGGAAGGATCACTATTTCACACAAAACAAATAAGCGATACACTTGATGCTAATTTATATTATAGTTTTCTTTTTAAACACGATTTTCTCCTTAAAAAATCATTTGAATTAAACGAACTAAAATTTTTAATTTATAAAAAGGATAAAATTATTGGAACATATTCATATATTGTAGAAAATAATATAATCATCATAAATTCATTACATTTCGAAACTAAAGAATGCGAAAAAGAATCATTAGATTCAATTATGCTTCATATTGAAAAACAAATATTTTCTAAATATAATCCATGTATTATCAAAACGAAATTAACGCTACCATATTTTAAGAAAAATTATCTTAAAACAAGTGATTATTATATTCTTAATTGCGCTAACAAATTAAGCGATGTTTTAAATAAGAAAAGCGAGAATTAATCTTTCGATTCATTCTCGCTTTTTAATTTGTCTAAACTTGCTTTTTCTTTATGTAGTGATTCTTCTAATTTCATTACACGATCAATTGAATCATCATATACAAACTCAATCTCTGGAACTTTCCAAATATCAAGTTTTTTACTTAATGATGTTCTAATAAATCCTTTAATTTTGTTTAAAGCTGCAAGATTATTTTGTGGATTCTTAGCACCTAAGAACGAAACATAAATTCTTGCATACATATTTTCTTTGCTAACACGGCAATCGGTTACTGTTACGAAACCAATATTATCATTTTTTACTTCAAATTGAAGTATATCAGAGATATTTTTTCTAATTAGCATTCCAATTCGTTTTGCTTTATCTGCCATATTTATTCCTTCTTTTCAGACATGATATAGGCTTCAATTATGTCGCCTTCGTGAACATCATTGAAATTATCAAGTGATATTCCGCATTCAAATCCTGTTTTTACATCTTTAACATCATCTTTAAAACGTTTTAATCCACCGATTTTGCCTTCATATACAATAATACCGTTTCTTAATATTCTTAATAATGAGGTGCTAGTGATTATACCATCAACCACGTAGGATCCAGCAACTGTACCGATTTTACTTGCCTTAAATACTTGTCTAACTTCTGCTTGACCTTGGTATTCTTCAACAATTTCAATTTTTTTGTACCCTTTTAAGAGTCCTTCAAGTTCTTCGATTAATGCATAAATAATACGATGCAATTTTATTGCAACTTTTTCTTCAGTAGCTTTTGCTCTTACAACGGAATCAGGTCTTACGTTAAATCCGTAAATAATTGCGTTTGAAGCAGATGCAAGTAAAACATCGCTTTCAGTAATTGCACCAGCTGTTGCTCTTATAATATTTATACGAGCATCTTCATTAAAGATTTTTTCAAGAGATGCTTTAATTGCTTCTGCACTTCCTGTTGAATCTGCTTTTACAATAATATTAATTTGTTTGATTTCATCATCAGCAACTTTTTCAAATAATTCATCAACACTTGAAACGTTACTAGATTTACGATCAGCTAATTCTTTCTTTGTTTTACGACTTGTAGCAAGTCCTTTTGCTACTTTTTCTTCATTTAAAGCAATAAATCTATCACCTGCTAATGGTACTTCATCAAGACCGATAACAGAAACAGGCATACTTGGTCCTGCTTCCTTAACTGTTAAGTTATGGTCATCTGTCATTCTTCTAATGCGACCAAAAGTAGTTCCACAAACTAAGTAGTCTCCTACTTTAAGTGTGCCATTTTGGACAAGTAATGATGCTTTTGGGCCTTCACCTTTATCAAGTTTAGCCTCAAGAACAGTTCCAAGAGCAAAACGGTTTGGATTTGCTTTTAATTCTAGAATTTCAGATTCTAAAATAATGTTTTCTAGTAATTCTTTTACACCAGTTCCATTTCTAGCACTGATTTCACAAAATATATTAGTACCACCAAATTGTTCTGGAATAATGTTATATTCCATTAATTCGCTCTTTACTCTTTCAGCATTTGCGCCAGGTTTATCAATTTTATTTATTGCAACAATAATTGGTACTCCTGCAGCTTTTGCATGGTCAATTGCTTCAACAGTTTGAGGCATAACACCATCATCTGCTGCAACAACTAATACAACAATATCTGTAACTCCTGCTCCACGTGCTCTCATAGCAGTAAATGCTTCGTGCCCTGGAGTATCGATAAATGTGATCTTTTTGCCTTCGATTATTTTTTGATATGCGCCAATTGCTTGGCTTATTCCACCAACTTCACCATCGACTAATTTACTGCTTCTAATAGCATCAATTAATGTAGTTTTACCATGATCAACGTGACCCATGATAGTAACAACTGGGGCTCTTTCACTTAAAAGTTTTGGATCTTCGACGATATTATCACTCATAATATCATCAAACGTTGTTTCTTCGTGTTTTGCAAAATCATAACCGTTTTCTAAGCAAATTTCACCTACTAAATCATCGGATAGAACAGTATTAATCGTAAGTAAAATATTCTTAAGAAAATATTTCTTAATAATTTCACTAGGCAAAATATTAATTTTTGTAGCTAATTCGCCAACTGTTAAAGTTCCTGTATAAGTAAATACCCCATTTTCTACTTTGCTTTTAATAGCTGGAGCTGGTTTCTTTTTAACATCGTTAACCGTAACGTTGTTTGTTCTACCACTACTTTTACTTCTATATACTTTTTTCTTTTTTGCCATATCTACTCTTCCTCCTTTACTAATTTATTAATTTCTTTAGCGATATTGACGTTCATAATTCCAAAACCTGATACTTCAGCTTTTGAAAATAGTTCACCAAGTTCAACTTTCGAATATAATGTGATGCACGGAATATTCTTTTTAATGCTATCGATGTCATCTCTACTATTTTGAGAAATGTCACTTGCAACAACTATTAGAAATACTCTTCTTTTATAAACATTGAATCCAAGCGTTTGTTTGAAACAAATGCTTTTAGAACGTATTGCGAATTGAATAAGCGTATTAATCTTTGTTTTATTCATAAATTTTCAAGTAATAAATCGTAAATATCCTCAGATACATCGGTTTTTAAAGCTCGATTAAGTACTTTATTCTTTTTTCCTTTTAATATTAAATCTTTATCTTTAGAAATATAAGCTCCACGTCCATTTGCTTTATAAGTCTTGTCTAGAACAACTTCATTACTAGGAGTAAGAACTACACGGAAAAGAAAATTACGATCTTTTATTTCGTGACTGACAATACATGTTCTCATAATTTCCTTTTTCATAATTAGACTCCTATATATTAGTGTTCATCGTAGAATTGGTCATCATCATAGTCACTGTAATCTGGTATTTCATCAGTTGCTACAACTTCTTCTTTTTCAAGAGCGGCTAATTCTTCTTCAGTATAAATTGCCATTCCTTGAACTGGCTTTTTATTTTCATCTTTTACTTCTTCAACTCTTTTTTCTTCTGGTTTCTTATATGGTTTTCTTTCATATTTCTTTACAGGTTCAATTGCTTGTTCCTTTTTTTCGGCCTCAAGTGCTTTTAGAAGATCTTCATATGACGTTTTAACTTCGACATCAATTTTTTCTTCAACCACTGGAGCTTTAACTTCTTCAACAATTACTTCTTCTGGAGTAGTAGTTTCAGTAGAATTTTCTTCTTCTTTAATAGCGTTTTGGTTAATAGACATTTCGATATCATCTGTTTCATCAAGTAATGCCTCTTCTTCAGCAGTTAATGGCATAACGTTATCATCTTCAACAACGGACTTAACTCCATGTTCAGCATTTTTGATTTCTTCAATTGTTTTATAGGAAATATGTTCTTTTAATGCTGCATCTTGTTCTTTAATATCAATTCTAATTCCAACAAGTTTGCCTGCTAATCTAACGTTAATTCCACCCTTGCCAATTGCAAGACTTAAATCACCATTTTTAACAATTGCAGTACATGTTTTTCCTTCAGAATCCATAGCAACGCCAATTACTTGAGCAGGTACTAATGCTTCCTTTACAAATAAAGGAATATTTTTGCTGTAAAGTACAACGTCAATTTTCTCTTTATCTTTTATTTTATTGCCTAATTGTTGTGTGATTACTTGAATACGTTGACCATTCATTCCAATGCATGCTCCGCATGCATCGACGTTTGCATCGTTAGAGTAGACAGCAATTTTGCTTCTTTCTCCTGCTTCACGTGCGATATCAGCAATTAAGACAGTTCCGTCATAAATTTCATGAATATTAAGTTCAAATAATCTTCTTAAGAAACCTTTATCACTTCTTGAAACGTGAATTTGTGGTCCTTTTGGAGTATCAGCAACGTCAACAACATATACATTTACTTCTTCAGATACTTGGAATCTTTCGTTTCCAATAATATCTTTATTTGTTAATGGAACAGTTGTTTTTCCAATATTTATCATATAATCATTCGTTACTCTATTAACTTGATCAATAGTACCAGTGATTAATTCACCGATTTTATCCTTAAATAATTCAAGTAAAGCAGCTTTTTCTGCATCATTAATTTTAGTGTGAAAACTCGTCATTACTGATTTGATAAATTTTGCAAAATTTTCAGATAATGCAATATCATCATAATTAACTTCACTTTCGTAAAGATCTCCAATGTTTAAATTGTTTGCTTTAACAGCATCATCATCGATTCCAATTTCAAGATAATCATCTTGAACTTCTTCAACAACATTTTTGCCTTCAAATATTTTAAAAGTACCATCAGGTAAAATAGTTACTCTAACAATGGCATCGTCGCCCATGTTTAAAAAAGTTTTAATATAAGCTTTTTTAACAGCTCCTTCAAGACATTCTGCAATGTATTCTTTCGAAATATTTTTTTCTTGTTCGAATGCTTCGATTGCATCTGTAAAATTAATTTTCTCGATTTTCTTTCTTCCCATTTTTTTAACTCCTTTATAATTTAACGGCTAAATGTGCTTTATCAATATTGCCAAGTGCAATATCTAAATTAACTTTTCTTGTTTTATTCATAAATGAAATAGTTAATGTATCATTTTCAACAGCTTCAAGCGTCCCTTCAATATAATTCATCCCGTTATATGCATCTAACAAATGAATGTTGATGTATTTGCCAACGTATTTACTAATAGACTTAATCTCAATCGGCTTTTCTGCTCCTAGTGAGGAAATATCAAGCGTATATTTAATATCAAGCAACTTACTAGAATCAAGAACTTCATTGATTAAGTTTGAAACAAGAACTATATCAGAAAGTGATATCGGTTCATCTCTATCTACAATAATATGTAAATACATTCCATCTTTTTCGTTTTGAAGTTTCATCGAATATAACGTATATTCAATCTCACTTAATTTAGTAGTTAGTAGCTCTTCTATTTTGTTTATATCTGCCATCAAAGCCTCCTTTAAAAACAAAGAGTGGCTAGCAGCCACTCGTTTAAGAGTATAATTAAGGATAAATCCTATATATATTATATAGAAAATAACCTAATTAGCAATAGATTTTATACGTTTATTTAAGAGAAATTACATATAAGTCAATTAATTTACAGCACTTCTCTTTTAACATTAATATTTATTTCTTTGTTGCTTTCATTTATGTCAATAACAACATAACTTCCTAACTCATTATCACGTGGATGGGTTAAGCTTCCTGGATTAATAAAGTAAGTATTCTCTATTTTTTTTACACTAACAACATGAGTATGTCCGCTAAGCACGAATAAATAATCATTTACTTTACTATTAAAAAACATCGGACTTTTATGAGAAATATATATAATTCCAAACGGTGTTTTTATTTCACGTTTTATCGGGAAATTGAAGAAATCACAATTGCCTTTTACACTAATAAAAGGCGTGATTTCTTCCGGCGTTAATTGTGAGTCTCCGCAATCTAAAAATAGATCGCAATTTTGCTCTTTCAAATAGACTTTTTCAATTTCGTGCTTATCGCCATGGGCATCACTTATAACAATTATTTTCATATATTTATTTCTTCATTATAGTAGCATAAAAATAACGCAATTTATATGACAAATTTTAATAGGAAAAATAAAAAAAATAATTGTTTTATCTTGTATAAAAATGGACTAATATATCTATGTTAAAAAACAATTATAAATCAAATGAACAGAGAACTTCAAAAAAAGACACCATATGTGTCAGCATTAAAATCTTATATTGCCGAAAACAATACTGTTTTCGATGTTCCTGGACATCATCAAGGTGAAATTAAAACCGATATTGACAAAATATATTCTCATAAAATATTTCGTGGAGATGTAAATTGTCCACGTGGTCTTGATAACATAATGAATCCAACCGGAGTCATTAAAGAAGCCCAAGAATTAATGGCAGATGCATTAGGTGCTAAGTATTCACGCTTTTTAGTAAACGGCTCAACTGTTGGTAATCTAATAATGGTTATGACTGCAATTAAGGCAAATGAAAAAATTATTTTACCAAGAAATGTCCATAAATCCGTTATAAACGCACTAATATTATCAGGTGGTGTACCAGTATTTGTTATGCCACAAATAGATAGGAATACTGAAATAGTTAATCAGCCAACTTTAGATGAATGGAAAAAAGCTATTGATTTAAATCCAGATGCTAAGGCAATATTTGTAATTAATCCAACATATTTTGGAGCAACTACTGATCTTAAACATTTAGCAGCCTATGCTCATAAAAAAGGATTACTCGTTCTTGCTGATGAAGCTCATGGATCACATTTTTATTTTAATAAACAACTTCCTATTTCAGCAATGAAAGCTGGAGCTGATATGTCTACTTTGTCTTTTCATAAAACAGGCGGATCTTTAACTCAATCATCTGTTTTACTAATTGGTACTGATAGAATTTCTCCTTACGACGTTAGCAAAGCATATAATATGCTTACTACAACTTCACCATCTAGTATTCTTTTATCAAGTCTTGATGCAGCAAGAAAATTTCTTGTTTTTCATGGCAAAGAAAAACTTGATCGCGCAATAAAAATAAGTGCTTATGCTACAGAAGAAATAAGCCAAATTAATGGCTTTAATGTTCGTGGAAAAGAACATTTTCTCCGCAATGGTGCTTTTGATTACGATTTATGTAAAGTCGTTATTGAAATTGATAAAGTTAATTTGTCTGGATTTGAAATTTATAAATTATTAAAAGACAAATATCATGTTCAAATTGAACTTGCAGAAACCTATGTTCTTCTTTTAATTATATCAATCGGAACTATTCAAAAAGATATTGATAAACTTATTGATGCTTTAAAAGAAATTTCCGCTACTTATTACGATGAAACAATGGTTTACGCTAATAGACGCTATTTAAAGTCGTTTCCAATTTTGGCAGTACGTCCACGTAGTGCATTCCATGCACCACTTAAAAGAGTCAAAATTGAAGATGCTGAAAATGAAATATCTAAAGAAATGATCATGGTTTATCCACCTGGAATACCACTTATCGTTCCTGGAGAAATGTTTACAAAAGAAGTTATAAATCAAATTATATACTACCGTTCCATTGATACAACAATCCTCAGCGATTATCCAGATGGTACTGTTAGTGTTGTCGATAAAGATAACTGGGATTTAGAACGCCAAGAACAAGTTTTTAGAGACAAAGTTGTAAAATAACTTTGTCTTTTTTTAATAGGAGATAATATGGAAAAATCTAAACTTCAAAAAGATATTAAAGAAAGAAAAAAGCTTTTACGCAAAGAAATAAAGCTCTTTTATAAAAATGAGAAAATAGCAGAATTACTCGATAATTACCTCATTAAAGACGATTTAAAAGCTCATATTGAATTAAAAGTTGATACAATTGATGAGCTATTTTCTCCTTATGCAAAGGATGAAATTGATGATGATGTCATCGATTTCATCAATAAAAGAATGACTTTTATTAAAAAAGGAATCCCTATTTCGATCGATATTGAAGTTAAAAATGATTTCGATGAAAAAATGAAAAATACGGTTCAAGAAGGTTTTAAAAAAGCATTTTTATTACGAGCTGGAACCAATAGAAAAATAGAAAAATTAAATCGTTTGGTTTCATTTATTGTTCTAATTATTGGAATTATTATGTTATCACTTTATATCGTTCTTATTACAACAAAATTATCAGATGGATTGTTTGCAGAACTTATGTCGATCGTCTCTTGTTTCTTCGTTTGGACAGCAGCTGATATCTTCTTTTTTCAAAGAAGCCAATATAAAATACTAACATATGTTTTTGGAAGATTGTTCTTAGCCGATATTAATGTTACTTCAAAAGAAAAGGCAACTTTATAAGTTGCCTTTATTTTGCTTTTTCACAAATTTTAATAATAAGTTTTGCTGCTAATATCATTTCGTCTAAACAAGCATATTCATATATACCATGATAATTGTATCCGCCTGTTCCAAGATTTGGAGTATTCATTCCCATACGTGTTAATTTTGCTCCGTCAGTTCCACCTCTAATTGGACTAATAACAGGATCAATTCCAAGAGATTTCATCGAATCTAGAGCAAGATTGACTGATGACATATCTTTTTCGATTAAATTACGCATATTATAATAACTATCTTTAATAATTACTTCAATTAATTCTTTTCCGTAACATTTATTAAGATATTTTGCTGCTTCAACAAATGATTTTCTTTGTTCATTTAGTTTTGATAGATCGTGATTTCTAATAATATATTCCATTTCAGTTTGAGCTGTTGTTCCATTGATTGAAATTAAATGGTTAAATCCCTCATAACCTTCGGTATTTTCAGGACGTTTAACTTCACCAAGCAATGAATCAAATTTTTCAGCAAGTGAAATGCTATTAATCATCTTATTTTTAGCATCTCCTGGATGTACAGAAACTCCTGTAATTTTTACAATTGCACTTGCAGCATTAAAGTTTTCATAAGATAAACCCTCAATTTCTCCACCATCAACTGTATAAGCAAATTTTGCTTTAAAGATTGAAAAATCAAAATCAGCAATTCCGCCACCGATTTCTTCATCTGGAGTAAAGGCGACATAAATATTTCCATGTTTTATTTGTGGATTTTGAGATAAAAAAGAAAGCATTTCCATGATTTCAACAATGCCAGCTTTATCATCAGCTCCTAAAAGTGTTTTTCCATCAGTTACTATTAACGTTTTGCCAATATGTCTTTTAAGAGATGGAAAATTTATAGGTGACATAATTGTTGTTTCATTTAAAACGATATCCGTGCCTTGATAATCCTTAATAATGCGTGGTTTTACGTTTTTTCCACTTGCTTCAGGAGAAGTATCAAGATGAGAAATAAATCCAATTGGTGTAATGGATTCTTCTCCAATAAGCGTTCCATAAAGAATGCCAGATTTTGACAAAATAACATCAACTAATCCAAATGATTTTAATTCTTCTAAAATTACTTTTGCAAGATCAAGTTGTTTTAAAGTTGACGGAACAGTTTTGCTTTCTTCAGCTGATTGTGTGTCAATTGCAACATAATTTAAAAATCTTTCTAATATATTCATATTTATACCTCTTTTATATCAAGCGTTTTTTGTTCGATAATATGTTTTTCATTTTTCTCAGCTGTTGATAAATCAACTAGTAAGAAACATATAATAACTAAATTAAGAAGTGCAGAAATTATTGTATTTGCTCCTCCTAAATTTGGTATTGGATAAATCCCGAAAAGATAAATATTTAAAGTAATTGAGGTCGCAATTTGCGATAAAATAACAAGATAAAATCTTTTTAAATTAAGCACAGAATAAACAAGAATCATTAAATCAGCAAAAAAGAAATATCGTTCATGCATACATGGTAAAACATATGGAACAAGAATTGAAAATAAAGCTGAAATAGTAATAAAATTGCGATTAGTCATCTTGATATTTTTCTTATAAATCACGAACATTGTAAATAAAATCACAGAAAAACCAAAGAATAATCCAGCACGAGTAATAATGCTGTTATTATTTTTAGTATTATCAGGATTAGCATTAATATTTTGAATAAACGCAAATATAGACCCAGAATTATAATTAGGATCACCATATTCAGTTGTTAAATTAACATATTTTAAGAACGGAAATTCAAATCTTGCTCCAGCAATATAGGATGGCAAGAATGTTATTAAAATAGCTGCAAAAGTAAAGACTAAATAACGAAGTTTAACTTCTTTATTGAGCCATAATACGCCAATCACAGGCAAGAAAAATATCGCTTGTAATTTAAAGGCTAAAGCAAACCCATAAAATAGAAATCCTAACCAATTTTTCTTATAAAGCATAAATGCAATTGCTACTAAACATAATCCTACATAGCTGCTATCAACTTGTCCCCAAAAACCAGTAATTAAAATGGCTGTAGGCAAAAATAAAGCAATGGCAAATCCGATAAAAGACAACAAAGTGTTATTCTTGGACACTTTCTTAATAATAAAGAAGATTGCAACTGCCATTATTATATCAAAAATAGTCGAAACGAATTTAATTGCGAAGATTTGATTAATAGGAGCTGCTAATGCAGATCTTCCATATCCTATAATATTAAAACCAGGTTCAAGAAGAGAAATTAAATATAAAATAATCATATAAGCAGGAGGATAATCTCCTCCATAATTGCCAAGATAAGAAAATCCATAACTTCTAAAATCTCTTAACCATCCAAAGATAAATGAATATAGGTCCCATGAAACAAAAGGAACTAAAACCATTCTTATAATAATAGCAATTCCAATAAAAAGAATACCTAATAAAAGGTAACTATATTTATTAAGTATTTGTGTCCAAATTGAAGAACAATTTGATTCAGCTACACGCAATAAAACCACGGTTTTTCCAGAAAGAATCTTTATTTTTCCTTTTAACTGTATAAAATAATTTTTAATTGAATTAAAGAATTTGCTCATGTATTTATTATACTAAATTATTAAGAATATTAAAGAAATAAAAACAAATTCCACCGAAATGGAATTTGTTTTTTTGTCTAATTTTATACGGCTGGAGTAACACTAATAATCATCGATCTAAGTCCTGTTACTTTTAAACTTGTAATAAGGAGAGGATCGACTAGAGGAGTAAGGTTATTTGAATCAGATACGACATTAAATATTCCATTTGTTAAAGGAATTTCAACGTCTTTTGCACCTCGATTAGCAAAAACAAATATCACTCCTGATTCTTCTAAATGAAGGGACTCTGGTAGATTGTATTTAAATGCGATTACATTTTTACTTGATGTTTCAATCATTGTTAAATTTTTGCTAATTTCATCTGAAGTATCAAGATTTAAGATACCCATCTGTATTTTAGTTGAAATATATGATTTATAGAATTCAAATAATTTATTAAATTGTGGATTACCTAAATGAGCGTAATTAATTTCGTTAGTTTTGTAAGATGAATTGTAGGAGTTTTCAACTCTTTTTCCTTCTTCATCAAACTTTTCACGACCGAGTTCTTCTCCGCCTTGCATAAATGTCATACCTTGAGATGAGAAAGTTAATCCAGCTGCAAGAATATCCATTTTAACTAATTCTTCTTCCGTTGGACGAACAGTTTCATCTTCAGTTGAAAGAACTAATTTATCGTAAAGCGAGTTATTATCGTGACATGAGACATAGTTGATTGTTTGTTGAGGATTTGAAGTTTTACCTTTTCCTTTAATACCATCAACTATAGCATTATATTGACTTGGATCTCCGCCATCTTTATTAACCCAACCAACATCTTTTGCTCCATTTGTTCCTTTTACAGCATTTCTAAAGGAATCAGAGAAAGCAGCAATGTCATTAAGTTTATAAATATTAGCTGAATCAGCTTTATCGCTTCCTGGTAATGGACTTGATCCACCAGTCCAAGGTTCGCCATATACTGTAATTAATGGATCATAACTATTAAGATTTGCTCTAACTTTATTCATAGTTTCAACATCATGAAGTCCCATTAAGTCAAATCTAAATCCACCTAATTTATAAGTTGTAGCAAGGAATTTTGTACTATCACACATGAATTTTCTAAACATATAGTTTTCACTAGCAGTTTCATTTCCGCATCCACTTCCGTTTGATGGATTAACACCATTATATCTAAAGTAATAACCTGGTAATAAGTAATTAAAGTTACTTGTTTCAAGGTTAGCAACGTGATTATAAACAACGTCCATAATAATTTTAACGCCAAGTGTACCATATGCCATAACAACTTGTTTCATTTCATTAACACGTTTAGCTCCATCATATGGATCAGAACTATATGATCCTTCAAGAACATTATAGTTAAGTGGATTATATCCCCAGTTATAACTTGGATTAGTTTCATCGTTATCTTGATCAAAAATTGGAAGTAAATGTAATGCATTAATTCCTAATTTTATAATATGATCAAATCCTGTTGGATGCGCAACTTTATCCTTATCTGTAAACACTGTATTTTTTTCGATTAAACCTAAATATTTCTTGCTATTATCAGCACTTCCACCCCACGAGGACGAAGAAGTAACATCAGCAACATGTGTTTCATAAATAACCGTTTGGGTATTTTTAATACTTGGAGATTTAAATTCAGACCAGCCGATAGGATTGGTCTTATTTAAATCTAAAATCATGCCTCTTATTCCGTTAATTCCAGCAGAAACTGCGTATGGATCAGTGATTTCATGAGTTCCTAAATGGTTAATAACAGTAAATGTATAATATTTTCCATGAAGATCGCCATCTACTTTATAGCTCCATAAGCCTTTTTCGTTTGGTGTTCCACCAGTCATATCATAGGTAGTTTTAGTATCATTTCCAAGTGATTCAGAAATGGCTTTTGGTGTGCCACTTTCATAAACATTTAATTTTAATGCAGCTGAGAAAGGTGACCAAACTTTAAATGTTGTTGAAGCTGAAGTATAAATTGCACCTAATTCACCATCATAATTATATAAGCTACTAAATTCAGTAGTATTATATAATCTTGTAATGGAAACTCTTTTTCTTTCACTAATGGTAATTCCTAAAGCATCAGCTTTTACGAAATTAACACTGATATAATAGTTATTTCCTAATTCAACTTTAAAACTTGCTAAAACTCTCTCAAATTCAACATTAAAGTTTTTAATGCTCGAAGTAATTGGAGCACTAATAATTGCTGTTGTCTCATCGTTTTTAAATAAGTTTACTTTATTAATTAAAACATTAGTTTGAAAATTAATTTTTGTAAATGATGTAAATTCTGCAGCTAATACTTTTCCACCACGGGAAGAAGCTCCGCTTGAATAAATTGTTTCATCTTCGCTTACACAGTATATG
This sequence comes from Bacilli bacterium, assembly GCA_036657515.1. GTDB lineage: Bacteria > Bacillota_I > Bacilli_A > RFN20 > CAG-826 > Alectryobacillus. The sequence continues at coordinate 3,852 of JAVXGI010000002.1, read as the reverse complement.
TTACGAATACCATTTTCATCTTTTTCATAAGTCGAAAGGGTAAAGAATCTATCAGCTGATGTATCTTTTTCAGCCCAACCAGATCCACCTTTACGAATAATAAATCCGATGTCTTTTTTAATATCAAGAGTCCCTGCTGAAAAAATAGCAGCTGCTCCATATTCATTGATGTAATTAAAGTCGAATCCGGCACCAGGAAAATCAACATTTCCTTCTTGCCAAAGCCAAACATCCCAGTCTTTATATTTATTATCTTCTCTAAAATAGTGAATTGCTACTTTGTCGCCTTTTATATCAGGCAATGTTGTTGGTAAATCAGACGATATTACCGGTGTTGTAGTTGGTTCACTTGAAGTAGAAGGATTTTCTCCACAACTTCCAAGAAAACTTGAAACTGTCAATAATCCAACTAAAGCACTACAAAATATTATTTTGTTTTTCATTTTTTTCTCCTATTAATGTTTGTTAATATTATACCACGCACAGGAAAAAAAGTATTAAAAAACTTATTTTTTTCTCAACTTTCCAAGGATTAATAAAACCAATGCTCCGATGATAGCAAGCCCTGCACTAACTCCTACAATAATCCAAAAACCATTATTAGATTCAGCTAAAGGAATATCTTTTACGTTCATGCCATAAAATGAGGCAACAATCGTTGGAATAGATAAAACAATCGTAACTATTGCTAAAACTTTCATCACAATATTAAGATTATTGGAAATAATTGAAGCAAAAGCATCCATCATACCTGCTAAAATATCGCGGTAAATAGAACACATCTCCGAAGCCTGATTAAATTCGACTTGAACGTCTTCAATTAAATCGGTATCTTCTTCAAACATTTTATATAGTGGAAGACGTTTAAGTCGTTCCGAAACAACAGCATTACTGTTTAGTGCGGTACTAAAATAAACAAGTTCTTTATTAAGTGACATTAAATCAAATAGTTCTTTATTTTTCATCGAATTATGTAGTTTCATTTCAATATCTTTACTTTGAACATCAATTCGTTTTAAGTAGGAAATAAATTGTTGAGCTAAACAAAAGAAAATCGATAAGGTAAATCTTGCGTGTTTATGAGGTTCTAGTACGCGATATTTATTTAAAACGCTATCAACTAGACCAGTATCGTATTTACGAAGCGTCACAATATATTTGTCGTTATAAACAATAACAAACGGAATTGTATTATATACGTTAATTTTTGCATGTTTTTTATCTTCTTTAATCGATTCAAAAGGAGAATCTAAAACTATTAAAGTACTATCTTCTTCAACATCAATTCTACCACTTTCTTCAAGATCTAACGCCACACTTAAAAAATCAAGCGGTAAAGCCGTTCTTTTAGCAATCTTTTTTAGCAAACTTAAATCAGGATCTACAACATCAATCCATGAATTAGATTTAAAAGTTAAAGCTTTAGTTGGATCTTTTTTCGTTGAAACAACTGTTCCTTTTTCTTCTTTATATACTCTTAGCAACATATTTTTATTCTCCTTTATTAATTAGATAGGTAAAAATAGTGTCTTAATATTAATTATTAGTCCTTAAAGGTGATTAGTATTGACACTACAAATATATACTTTTTATATCGCGCCGAATCCATACTAATCACCTGCCTTTTTTATGTTTTTTTCTTCTAAAATTTTAACCCAAAAATCTAATATTTACAATATTTTGGTGTCAATTTCTTCTTCTACTTCTTCAGAAGCAGACATAGCTTTATTATCTTCTAAATAAAAGATAACAAACGCAGCTGCAACTAAGATAAGTGATAATGTAGTAATACTTCCATAAATAGTAAAGCTAACAGCGAAATTAATAAATACACTAATAGCTAAGATAATAATACTAATAATTAAGGATATATATTTTGCATATAATTTAGATGATGTAATAAATAGAACGATACTTAAAATAAGAAGCGGAATAAGTAAACAATTAAGTACAATAAATGTTGTACCAAATAATCTCATAGTTTCATTAGCATATAAATTCATAATAGAATAAAAATATACTGTTTTATCTCCACTTGCTATTGTAAATACAGGTAAAAATAATGAAACTATTGATAAAATAGGACCAATAATAAGTAAAATATATCCTGTTATTTCTTTGCTTGTCTTCTTTTTAATTATTTCTTTTTTATTCATTACTTATTATCCTTTCCACTTGAAAAGCACATTTATTATACCATATTTACAATATTAAATTATCTTTAAAATAAAAAACTTGTTAAAATAACAAGTTTAATAAAGCAATTGGCAGAGGTGAGAAGAATCAAACTTCTATTAATGGCTTCGGAGACCACCGTTTTATCATTAAACTACACCTCTATTGCTTTATTATACTTTTTTACGCCTTAATTATTAAATGTTTTATTTTTTAATAATAAAAACTCATAAAATTCATGCGTTTAAAATAGTTTATTAATAAAAAAAGTGATTTTTTCAAATCACTTTTTTTAGTTTTAATAATGTTTATTTAACGATTAAACCTAAATCTTTATGAATACGGCCTAATTTGTTATGAACATCATGATGATCGTTTATTGTATTAGCTACAACAGGAGCATCTTTTAAGTCAACGCCATTAAAGCAATCTGGCATACCACCTTCTAATGCTTTAAAAACTTCTGCATCAGTGACGATTAATTTTCCATTAGCTTTAAAGTTATTAACTACTAAGGTGTAATAACCATTTGTTGCAGGAGTTGGATAAGAAGTTGCACCTAATAATTGTCCGACCCAAACCCATGATGGAGCAACAGCACTAACATCAACTGTTAAAGTTCCATTGAATTCACAATTTAAGAATAATTCTAATTCTAAAGTTGCTTTATTGTCAATTGTTGTTGCGTTTTCAATTGCGACTTGTCCAACAAGTCCACCAGAAATAATATTTACTTTTTTATTAGCATCTGCGAAGATTTTTGTTTTTGAAATTAAAGTTACACTACTAACACAATTTGTAAGTTTTGTTCCATCAGCAACAACGTATGCAATTCCTGCAACTCTTGTTGATTGAATTTTTCCACTAACATTAATATCAGTAAGTTTGGTGTTTTCTGCAACTCCGACGACTGATGCATAATCACAACCTTTATCAGTAGAAGCGGCATCACTTAAGACCATGTTGATATTTGTAAAATTAATATTTTTAACCGTAGCATCTTTTAAAGCGACAAAGAATGCGCCATATTTAGCATCTTTCTTCGAAACTGATAAGCCACTAATTGAATGAGTAGCTCCGTCAAGTGTTCCTTGGAAAGTTTTTTCTGGTGTAATTACAACATCAATTTTATTATAATCTGGATTTTGTTCAGTAGTAGTAAATGTTACTTCACCACCAATTGGACGCCATTCAGCAACGGTGCTAATATCAATGTCTTTTGCTAATTGAACAGTTTTACCAGCAAAGGTATCAACTTTTCTACCATCTAATCCACTAATAATATTACCAAATTCAAGAAGGTGAGCAGCAGTTGAAACTGTATAAACTTTAGCTCCTGCTTCTACCGTATCATACCAATCATATGGAACTACTGGAATAGGAGTAACTGTAACGACAGAAGTTGCAGTTTTATCTCCAGCTGTAGCAGTAATTGTAGCTTCTCCTACTGCAACGCCTGTAACGACACCTTTGTTACTAACTGTTGCAAATTCAGCTGCACTTGTTGTCCAAGTAACAGATCTATCTGTTGCGTTTTCTGGTAAAACAGTTGCAACAAGTGCTGCTGTTTTTCCTGCTTCAACGGAAACTGTAGCGTGATCAAGAGAAATTGAGGATACTGGAATAATTTCTGGAGTAACTGTAACTACACAAGTTGCAGTTTTAGCTCCAGCTTTA
>JAVXGI010000001.1:110878-124517 GCA_036657515.1 Bacilli bacterium | reverse complement strand
AACTGCAACTTGTGTAGTTACAGTTACTCCAAAAATTATTGCTGTTGAATCAATTTCTCTTGATAAAACTTCAATTAGTCTTGAAGAATTAGCAACACAAACACTTGTTGCAAGTATTTTACCAGACACTGCTACAGATCAAACTATTGCTTGGACAACAAGTGCAGCAGAAGTTGCAACAGTTGTAGAAGGATTAGTTACTGCTAAAAAAGCAGGACAAGCAACAATCACAGCAACAGCTGGCAGTGCAACCGCAACTTGTGCAGTTACAGTTACTGCTCCAACTGCTGGAAGTATTGCTATTACCGGTGCTAAAGAACTTTATGCAACAGGCGAAGATATGATCGTTTCATTAGATGTTACAATGTCAAATGGTGTTATTAAAAATTATGCTAATGTTAATTTAGCAACAGGCTTAAATAAACCAGAAGGCGCTACTATATCAGGATTTGATACTGCAACAGATGGTAAGAAATCAGGAACTATTAATATAGATTCTAAAACTTCTACTATTAATTATGTAGTATATCAAGCAGTGGATAGTGAAGCAACACTAAGAGCACTTCTTGAAAGTAAAACTGAGAAGACTTCCATTATTATTGGTCTTACAAAAGATATAACTATAACAAAAAGATATAATGTTGCTAGACCTTTTATTCTATATGGAATTACAAGTGAAGCAGACAAAAATATCTCTATTAATACTACAGCTGATACAAGAGTATTTAACTTTGATGCATCAGTATCAGGTTGTGAATCTCTTCTAAATTCAAGCATAGAATTTCACAATATCACAATGGAAGTTAATAGTACTGGAACATATTTAAGAGCTAATTCTTTCTGGGGATGTGGTGCAATTAATGTAATTTACGATAATGCTATATTAAAAACAAACAATTATTATGCACTTCACATTGCAGAAGAAAACAATGGTGCTCATTTTACGATTAAAAATAAATCTATAATAAGCGGATGGGCCGCAATCAATCTTTGGAGCAGTGAAACAACTATTGATATTGATAATTCGACATTAATTGGTACTAATAATCACTCTGGAATAAGTAATGATTTTACAACAATTGCTGTTAATGCACCTAAAGAAGGAATTGCAGTTCTAAACAATGTTATTAATATTAAAGACTCAACAATTAATGCTATTGCAAATGCTGCTGATACTTATCAATACTGTATTGATTTAAGAAATGAATCTGCAAAAGTTAACTTTAGTGGAGCAAATAGTGTTTCAACAGTAAAAAAAGACGTTACAAATAAAACTCCTTGTTACATTAGAGGCTTTGCTCTTACTCAAATTGTTGGAATAGAATCAGTAACAACAACTGATGTTCCACCATTACCAATGTTCATGACTAGAACAGAAGTAGATGCTATTATTTAAAACTAGCTAAAATTCACATAAAAACGTCTTGTTTCGACAAGACGTTTTTTCTTGTAAATGTTTATTAAATGTATAAAAGTGTAATAAATAAATTAAATTATATCTAATATTATCTTATAAAATATGAAGAATAACTTTGTATTTTATGGGTTATCGGGTTATTATAATTGTATAAGGAGACTTTTAATATGAACAAAAAATCTAATATAATTCCATTTTCAATTTTAACTATGTTACTTGTAGTTGGAAGTGGTGTATTGTCGTCATGTTCTGAACCTTCAACTACTATTATTCCAATCACTATTCCATCTACTACTGCTCCTATAGTAAAGGTTAGTTCAGTTACTATTGATAAAGAAGAAGTCAGTCTTGATGAAAAAACAACAATAGAACTTATTGCTACTGTCTTACCAGAGAACGCTCTAAATAAAACTGTTTTTTGGTCATCAAGTGATATTAGTGCTGCAACTGTTAGTGACACCGGATTAGTTACTGCTAAACAAGCAGGAACAGCAATTGTTACAGCAAGTGTAGGCAAGATAGCTGCAACGTGTACTGTTACAGTAACTGTACCAATTGCTATATCAGGAGCTAAAGAAATATATGCAATTGCTGAACCAATGATTGTTTCGTTAGGGATAACTGCGTTAGACGGTACTTTAAAAACATATGCTGATGTTAATTTATTAACAGGAGCAAATAAACCAGAAGGCGCTATTATAGAAGGATTTAATACTGCTATAAATGGAAAGAAAACAGGAACTATTAAAATAGGTAAACAGATTGCTACAATTAATTATGCAGTTTATCAAGGTGTAGATAGTGAAGCTACACTAAGAGACTTAGTGGAAAGTAAAACTGAGAAGACTCCAATTGTCATTGGAGTTACAAAAGATATGGTTATTGCAAAACAATTTGATGTTACTAGACCTCTTATTTTATATGGTATTCCAAATGAAACTGATCAAAATATATCTATTGAAAGCGATAGTGAAAAAACAAGAGCAGATAGAATATTTAGTTTTGATGCATCTCTTGAAGGTTGTGAAGGCCTTAAAAACTCAACAGTAGAATTTCATAATATTACAATGGAAATTAGACATTCATCATTACAAAGTTTAAGAACTAATCTCTTTAATAAATGTGATGCAATTAATGTAGTTTATGATAACGCAATAGTAAACGCACCACATAATTATGCAATCAGCGATATACTTAACGATGGTGCTCATTATATTATAAAAAATAACTCCATCATAAGTGGATTTAATCCAATCAATATTTGGAGTAGTAATGCTACTTTTGATATTGAGGATTCAACAGTAATTGGTACTAATAATAAAACTGGAGCATATAGTAACTTTGCAGCAATTGTTGTTAATCAGGCATCTGAAAAATATAAAGTAAAAAACAACGTTATTAATATTAAAAATTCAGCAATTAATGCTGTACTAAATACTGAAGCTCTTCAATTCTGTATTGATTTAAGAAATGAAACAGCAAAAGTAAATTTTTTTGGTAACAGTACTCTTTCAATCGTAAAAAAAGATCCTACGAATATAACGCCATGCTACATTAGAGGAATGGATGAAAAGCAAATTACCTGCATAGATGGATTAATGACACCAGACCTTCCTCCGTTAAAATTATTTATGACTAGAGGCGAAGTTGAAAATATTATCGCCGGAAATTAATAGAGAATATAATTAATTTATTTTATGGTAAATAGCTAAAAAGCAAATAAAAACGTCTTGTTCTAAACAAGACGTTTTTTCTTATTAAAATTATTAGGCAAATAACTTCTTTTCTCCAATATAGGCAATAATTGTTTCAGAAGTGATGCTATCTTTATTAGCAATAAAGATATCAATTAAGGAAGCGTAATCTGCTTGAAGTTTATCTAAGTCAGTTGTTGCTGTTAAAACACTTATAGTAACGTTATTTGTACTTTTTACGTCATTAATTAAGGTATCATAGTTTTCAACTTGAACAAATAACATCGGAACTTTAAGTTCAACTAATTCATAACCATTATTTTCAGCATTAGCTTTAAAGAAGTATTGACTACGGAATTCGATATCGAATCTTCTTGAAGCCATTTTAAGACCAAATCCACCGACTTTTTTAGCAGTCCATTCAGTGCTTAAGCCATTAACGAATAACTTACTAGGAATGGTTTCAGTTTCGGTTTTGTAAGATGGAAGATATTTAATAGAAGAAATTCCATTAATAGAAGTAAGATCAAACCATAAGGTATTATATGTTACGTTCTTACTTGCTACAGTTAGTGTTTCTTTTACTTCGTATCCTAACATGGTGCCTTGTGTTGAATCATATAATTCAGTAATATAACCGGTAAAGCCAATTAGACCACTAGCTTTATTTCCAACAACTGAGGTATACTTATCAGAAATATAGAAATCAGCGGCACTTTTTACTTCAATATCTTTAACGGTAAGAATTTCATTAATATGTCCTTCAACTGATTTATCTGCTTTAGTTTTAAGAGAAAAATAAGCTCTTCTTATTCCTAAATATTTAATAGCAAAGGTATAGGCATCTTTATTAATTGTATAACGTATTGCATTTGGTTCACCAATTTGTACTCTTACATCTTTTACTTCAGTTAAGATATTCATCTTAAGATATATTTGTGCTGTTTGACTACCAAGAGTATAGTCTAATGCATATTCTATAATCTCATCAGTATAAGATATGGTAACTGAGTATATTCCACTCATAAAGTTATGTTTACCAGTATCACTTGGATTATTATCTAAATAGTTATTAAATGCAGTAACAGAAGTAGTAACTAATCCTTCAATAACACTTAATGCATTAAAGAACATTTGTGATTGACTGATATTATCAAGTACCATCATCCATTGTTCTCCTAATCCATTACTTTTAATATTAGTAACATCTACAAAGTTTGTATAATCAAGTGGAGTAGTATCTGTTATTAAATTAGATGTAGCTCCTGCTTGAAGAGAAGATGGAATAAAGCTATTTGGATTAACAGAATACGAAGTTAATAACTTTTGTAAGTAAATTCCAGCCTTAACTTTTTTATTCCATTTTGCGTAAAGCGTGACGTTACTTTTAATAGTTAATGGCCAAGTTACAGGGTTTGTTGTTGCTTCATCTGTGCACCAACCAGCAAAATGGAAATCTGCTTTTGTTGGTTTTACGTCAGGAGATTCAAGCGAAACGCCATATTCTTTCGTGATTGGATCAACTGCAGATCCACCTAAAGAATTAAATGTAATAGTATATTTATTCTTGATTGAAGTCATAATTGCAAAGTATGTTGTATCTGCAGTTGCTGCTGGAAGGGGTGTGATAACTGCTCCATTTAAGGTTGTGCTCCAGCCAGCAAAGGTATAATCAAATTCTGCTGTGTCAACTTTATCATAGGTATAAGTTGGAATATCTCCTTCGTTTACTTCAGTTGTAGCAAGTAGTGCACCTAATTCATCTTTCCATGTAATGGAATGCTTTATAATAGGAGTAGGAGTTGTAGGATCAGTTGTAGTAGGATCAGTAATCGTAGGATCGGTTGTAGCAGTAGTTTCGGTTGTAGGATCGGTAATCGTAGGCATAATGCTTGATGGACCATCTCCACAACTTGTTAATACACAAGTAAGAAGAGAGGCGACAAATAATAATTTTTTAGTTTTCATTTTTTCTCCTTTTTAAAATTATTAATATAAGACAGCTGGATGTTTATAGTTTCTTGAAATAGCAACTGGGTAAGCAAATAATGACATAACTCCACCTAAAACAAATGCTAAAGCTGCACATCCAGCAGCTAGTAAGAAAGAAAATATCGATAATAATATCTTTGTGATGACCAAAAAGATTAATCCGTCAAAATCTAATGAGAAGATAATACCAGGCATTTTAACAAAACCCCAGCTAAATACATGAAGAGAGAATCCTCCAATAAATGTATTGTCTAGAATACAACAAGAAATAAATGTAAAAGCAATGATAGCAAAAACACTACATATTAATGGATATACATAATCTTTTGTAATGATTCCTGAAACGATTGCAGCAATAACAAAGAGGGCAGTACCAATGCTTCCATAAATGTAAGCATGTTTTCTTCTACGGAAAGCATCATTAATACGTTCTTTCTTTTCTTGTTCTTTTCTTTTTGTTTCGCAGGCTTGACATGAGATATGTTCACGACGACTACCTTTTAAACGTTCTACGATGTCTTCTGGATCATAGATTGGTTTATGACAAATTGAACAAAAAGCGATTGTTTCACGTCTTACTTCATTGGTTGTTTCTATCTTTTTTTCTTCAGTAATTGCAGGTTCTTCTTTTTCTTTTATATCTTCTGCTAATTCAACGGCATGTTCTATTCCTAATATTTCATCTGATTGTACATTAAATAGTTTAGACATTTCTGTTATTGTTCCTAAAGAAGGTTCAACGTCTCCGTTTTCCCATCTTGATACTGCTTGACCAGTAACAAATAACTTCTCTGCTAGTTCCTTTTGTGTAAAACCATTTTTTAGTCTCAACCTTCTAATATTGTCTCCAATCATATTTTTTTCACTCCTTGTAGGTTATCTTATACAATTATGTTGATTTAGTAAACAAACATGTTGTTGAAACGGCTCAACAAACTGTTGAATAAGATAAAAAAATGCGATGAATACGCATTTTTAAATATTTATTATTTTAAAATTTCTGGTATTTTTTTACCAGATTTTTATTTAGACTTTCAACAAAACTGTGATTTTTTTTCATACTAATTTTATTAAGATTAATAGAGATATTTATTTATCTTCCTTTTTTATTTCAGCTTCTTTTTCTTTTAAGGTAATTAACTTAAATCCTCTTTCAAGACAGGCTGCAAAGCCATTACAATTGGTTGTAGAATTAACAATTACAATGTCTTTTTTAAGTCCAACATATACAATTCCGTTTGAGGTCATTGTCTTATCAATTCGAGCATGGATATTATAATATGTTCTTTTTAATAACATAGTTCCAATGTTAGATAAGAAAGATTTTTCTGTTTGTTGAAGACGCAATGTATCATAAGCCGTAACTGTACCATTAATTGCATTAAGAAGAAAATCTTTATCATCATTAAGAGATAATATTATTGTGCTATTAGTTGAAAGAACTTGATTAGGATATATAAACCCACGATAGCAAGAAAAGCCTATAAGCTCTTCATTAAGGTTTTTATAAATAACATTTTCAGTGTGTTCACTTGGACAAAGTAAATACATGTTCTCTTCTTTTGGAGATAAGATATTTTTACTATATAAAATTGATTGTTCAGCTATTTCTTTTATGCTTGATATATCTTTTTGTGTAAAAGAAGATAGTAAAGATCTTTTACCAACTTCAATTAAAGGGAAGGTTGTAAAAGGAAAACAAACTGTATTAGGAATAGCAAATGATTCACATAATAAAGGAATTAGTTTATTCTTGTCTCTTGCTCCAACATAAACATCAGCACGATTTGCTAATGCATTAATAAGAACTTGGTTCTCAACTTCAGTTGTATCATCAGTTAAGATTAACTTCTTAATGTTATCATCTTCATCAAACGTATTAAGATCACTTTCAGTTCCAAAAATAATTAGTTTAATAGCATCACTATGAGCGTGAAGAAAGATCTTTACGCCTTGAGAAGCTACGTCGCTTCCAGAAACTAATGAGGTAAAATCTACTAAAATTGTTTTCATATCTTCTCCTTTATAATTTTACTATAATTACGTTAAAGTAAAATAAACAAAAAACAACAACAATGTGAACCGCAAGTAAGCCTAATGTTATTAATAAAAATCTTCTATGATGTGCCATATCTTCTAATCGAATTTCTTCTGAAAAAAGATACCAAACTAAAGAAAGGGGTGAAGCAAAAATAAAAGCACATAATGCAACTTCAACGTCATTTAATTTTAAGGTGCTTTCGCCACGTAATATTTGAACGTATTTAGTTAAAGTCATTACGCAGGTTACCCAGCCGATGGCAACTAATGTTAAGAATAAATATAAATTCATATGATTACCTCTTTTTAAAAAAGTTCTGGGGTTTATCCCAGAACTTTTATTATACATTTTTTTATTAATTATTTCTTCTTTAAATATTTAATACTATCAAATGTTACAGCGACGATGATAATGACACCGATGAAGATGTTAGCAATATCTGCGTTACCATCTGTAATTCCTCTTAAATATAGTTTCAAAATTTCAAATAATAAACAACCAATAACAGCACCTGAGATTCTTCCAATTCCGCCTGAGAAAGAAATTCCACCAATTACACAAGCGGCAATTGCTTCAAGTTCCCAACCTTGACCGAATGAGGATGAAGATGAACCTGTGGTAACACCTTGTAAGAATCCACCAATACCATATAAAACTCCAGCCATGATGAAGACTCCCATGGTGACCCAGAATACAGAGATTCCAGAGACACTTGCAGCTTCAGCGTTTCCACCAACAGCGTACATGTTTTTACCAAATTTAGTCTTGTTCCAAATAAACCAAACTATTGCTATTGCGATAATCGCATATATTAAGGCCAGTGGGAAGTTGAAATCTCCTCCAAGAGACTGTGTAATATCTAATGCTTCATCAACAACTGTTCCAGTTTTAATGTTATTTGTTCCAGTACTCATTAAGCCCCAAATAATAAGGGATGTTCCTAATGTGGAAATAAATGGGTGAATTTTAAATTTAGCAGTAAAATATCCAGCAATAGCACTAAACAAAACACAAACTAATATTGAGATTAGAAGTGCGATAATTGCTGTTCCAGCAAAACCGATTGTACCATACAAGGAATTAAATTTAATTCCAAAGAATGAAACTGTAGTATTAGGATTAAGAATCATACAAGTAAATAGTGAACTCATCGTGACCATACGTCCAACGGATAAATCAGTACCGCCAAGTAAGATTAATCCAGCAACTCCTAATGCGAAGAATACTTTTGTTGAGAAGTATTTCAAGATATCAGTAATTGAACCCCATTTAATTAATGATGGTTCCATAATAATACATGCAATCATAAAGATAATAATGATAATATATAGACCATTTTTCATTAAGAAGCTAGATAAATTAAATTTATAGACATATGCTTCAGCTTTTCCAACAATTTGATCAAGAATTGGTAAACTACCATCATGAGCAGCAGCGAATGCATTTTGTTTGTCCATAAATAAATTATGTTGTTCTGTTTTAATTTTAGCAATGCCATCACTTTTAACTTTATTGATTTCATCAATTGCAAGTTTTCTTTCTTTTTTAACTTTAAGAAGAGCACTATTATCTTTTGAGTCAGCTTCAAGCATATCGGCTTTTGCACTTGCTTCTAAATCAACGTATTTTTGAACTGCTTCAGTACGATCAATTTTAAACTTTTCTAATAAAGCAGCTTTTTCTTCTTTTCCCTTAGCAACAATTTCAGCTTTAAACATTGGATAATTAGCATTAATAAACATTTTTTGTTCTTTAATGACTTTAGAAATTTCTTCTTTGTTTTCAGCTGCAACTTCTCTTGCTTTTAATATTAGCTCTTTGTTATGTAAAATAATTTTAGTAATCGTTTCTTTATCTAATTGTTTATTACATTTAACACTTTTATTTTCAATGGTAAGTTTTTTTATTTTATCAGTACCATTAACTCTTAATGCATTAATTTGTTTTTGATAAGATTCAATAGATTTAATATATTCATCATATGAAGAGCATAACAACGTATCGCATACTTTTTTTTCTTCCATATATTTCTCCTATAAATAACGAGCACTTAATTTAAGTAACTCTTCTTGATTTGTATCTTTTGTATTAACGATTCCTGATAATTTGTGGTTTGACATGACTGCTATTCTATTTGTAATGCCGAGAATTTCTGGCATTTCACTTGAAACAACGATACATGTTTTACCTTCTTTTGCCATTTTGATAATTAGTTGATAAATTTCATATTTTGCACCAACGTCAATTCCTCTTGTTGGTTCATCTAGTAAAAATATGTTTGGATTTCTTTCGAGCCATTTACCAATAATAATTTTTTGTTGGTTACCGCCAGATAATGATGTAATAGGATCGCTTGGTCCCATACATTTAGTTTTCATAACTTTTATTTCTCTGCCAGTAGCATCAACCATTAATTTATTTCTAACTACTTTAAATGAAGAATAAGCATCAATATTGTTAATACAGGTATTAAATATTAAGTTGCTCTTTAAAAATAAGCCGTTAAATTTACGTTCTTCAGTAACGAAGGCAAAACCATGTGACATAGCTTCTGCGCTACTTTTGAATTCGATTAATTTGCTTGCGTATTTAATTGTGCCAGATTTAATGGTTCTTAAACCAAATAAGGTTTCAAGTAATTCACTTCTTCCAGCTCCAACTAATCCATAAAGACCAAAAATTTCTCCTTTTTTAACTTCAAAAGAGATTTCTTCTAATATAGGTTCGAATTTTGTAGTCAAGTTTTCAACTTTAAGAATTGGTTCTCCTGGAATATTGTCAACAGGTGGGAATCTTTGATCAAGTGATCTACCAACCATGGCTGAAACAAGTTCATTCATATTTGTTTCTTTTACACATTTTGTAGTAATCAACTGACCATCTCTTAAAACAGAAACTTCATCACAAATTTCGAAAATTTCATCCATTTTATGTGAAATATAGACAAAACTGACTCCTTCGTTTCTTAAATCTTTAACAATTGAGAACAATTTCTTTACTTCTTTTTCAGTTAATGATGAAGTAGGTTCATCAAGAACAATAATTTTAGAATCGTATGAAACGGCCTTTGCTATTTCAACCATTTGTCTTTGTGCAACAGACATATTTTTCATTTGATTAGAAATATCAACAGACATGTTTAATTTCTTAAATAAAAGACGTGCATCATCTTTCATTTGTTTTTCACTCACTACCCCTAAAACAGTTGGATATCTTCCGAGATATAAATTATCCTTTACATTTCTTTCAAGACATTGATTTAATTCTTGGTGAACCATTGCGACACCATTTTCAAGTGCATTTTTTGGTCCTGAGAAAGTAACAAGATTTCCATCTAGATAAATTTCACCTTCATCTTTTGAATAGATGCCGAATAAAATCTTCATCATGGTAGATTTTCCTGCTCCATTTTCGCCCATAAGACCCATTACTGTGCCTTTTTTAACTTTTAAATCAATTCCCTTAAGAACTTTATTTTTTCCAAACGATTTAGAGATATTTTTGAATTCGAGAATGATTTTATTTTCTTCCATAAATATCTCCTTTTATGTAGAAAGGTCAATATTTTCATATTGACCTTTCAGTTAAATTAAACTAATTAATATAAATTAAGCAGTTTTGACGATCTTTGCGTGGTGAACTCTTAATGATTTTGTAGCGGTATCACTCCATACTGCAAGGCCATCTTTTTCCCATGCTTCTTTTGTAGCAACGGTTTTAATTCCATCTGCGAAACCCTTGCCTTCTTTAAGATTTTTAGCGACTTGGACACAAACTTTAGCTTGTGCTTTTCCATCGTTTTGAACTGTTCCTTTTAATTGGGAGTCAGCTTTGTTGATTTCAGTTAATGCGTCTGCTAATGCGTCAACACCCCAGATTGGGCATCCTGAAGCTTTGAAATTACTATCTGCAACAATTCCAAGGGCCATTCCATCATTATTAGATAAAACTAAATCGATTTTATCGCCTTCTTTTGAAAGTGTTCTAGCAACTTCATTAGCGGCAGTTACTGGATCCCAGCCATTACCACCAAGATCTGTACCGTCGACAATGGCTTTAACTTCTACTTTATTCCAAGCACCCTTTGCAGTATCGACTTCGTATCCGGAGTCTTTCTTTTTAAGTTCTGCTGTTGGGTTACCACCAGTAAGTCCTCTTTCAAGATATGCTGGTGAGAATTGTGTTCTTGCTTCTGCGTCTGCGTGGGATTTTTCTCCACGAACAACGATAACACCTAATTTACCATCATGGTTTCTATCGATTGTATCAAAGCCAGCTTTGTTAATATATTCTGCTGCCATTGCGCCTTGGTATCTTCCGCCTTCTGCTGATTCAATACCGACGTAATATGCTTTTTCGTATGATTTAAGAACTGCAGTTTCGACTTCTCTATTCCAGAAGACTACTGGTTTATTTGTATCTTTTACTTTATTTAAGTATTGTTTACCATTTGTTTGGTTAACAACGTTAATTAAGTAAGCATCATAGTTTTCTTTTCCAGCTGTTTCAACCATGTTGACTGCTTCTTCGTCTTTATTCTTTGCATCGGCAAGTGAGATTTTGTTGAAACCTAATTCAACGGAAGCTGTCTCTAATCCTTCTTTCCATAATGACGACATGTTTGGATCTGCTAAGTTGTAGCTAATTGCATAAATGTTCTTAGTTTCAACTACAGGTTTTGATGTTTCACCTCCACAGGATGTGACTGCACCGCCTAATAAGGCTAATGCGACTAATGGAATTAATCTTTTTTTCATTATAAAATCCTCCTATAATTCCTTTTGCCTTTAATAAAATAGTGTTGATATACGACTACTTTTTATCTAAGCACTACTAGTATAGATGTAAGCGCTTTCAAAAAACATTAAATATTCTCTAATTTTAATGTAAAAATCTCTTATGTTTTTACTTATTAACTATATTTTAATTAAAAGTATGTTATTTAGTCATATTTTGTTATTTTCTTGTTGTTTTATGGAAAATTTAATATTGTGAAAAAAATAAATAAAAAAACAAAGTTCTAAAGCGACAGAACTTTGTTTAATCTTTGAAAAAATATATCTTTTATTTACTTATATAATAATTCAATTAATCTTTCAAGGCTTGCAGTAGGAAAAGCAGGATCGGGATTATTTTTCAAAGATTCAAGAAATTCTTTAGTTTCGTTACTTTGAGGAAGCATGTAACCTGATTCACGTAATATGTCTTCTCCCATAATTCTATTAGATTTAGCAAGAGCTATATTAAGTTGTTTTTCAACAGGTGTTACTGATTGAGTAATTAACATATTTATAATTTGTTCTTGTTCCGATTTTGATTTAACAATATTTTTAAGAGCAGCAATTGTTTTTTTAGTATGTGGTTGTTGATCTGGATATAAATAAGGAACAAGAACAATAGCGTGAGAAGGACAAGCTGCAGCACACGCTCCACAAGCAATACATTTGCTTGCATCAATTTGTCCAGTTTCGGTATCAGTAGCGCCGGTTGGACAAACGTATAAGCATAAACAATCTTTAGTGCATCTATCTATGTTTCTTATAGCACGGAGTTTCATAATGTTACCTCCTTATCAATTCTAGTCATTTTTTTATTAGGAACTTTACAAACTGGACAAATTGCAGGAGGAACATCTCCGATAAAGATAAAGCCACATATTTCACAAACATATATATTAGTATGATCTAATAGTTTATCTTTATCGGCGTTATATCTAATAAGGATAGAAGAAAGTATTTTAGTTACTTTTTCACTCCAAAGTAATGCTCGTTTTGCTCCACGATCAATATCGCTTTCAGCAGAAGTATTTGCTGATATGTAATTAGTTGATAGATCTTTATTAATTATGTTAAGTAATGAATCATAATTAGCTTCTTTAATAGGTTTAGCTTTAGATTGGTAATAGGCTGAAAGCGTATTAAATAAATCCATTTCTTCATTTAAATATTGTTTTTCACAACCCTTAGCAAGACTTGAACAAAGAATAGATATTTCGCCATTACTTAATTCTCTTGCTTCTTCTTCTATATTAGGAATATTTTCTTCTCTTGTAGGAGAAGGGCTACTTTCTTCATCTAAAATAAAATCAGCTTTTGCTGCTCCACATAATGGACAAGTCCAATTTGTTGGTATTTGTTCCCAGCTGGTATTAGAAGGGATACCTGCTTCAGGAATGCCTTTTGCTTCATCGTAAATGAATCCACAAATTGGACATATGTATTTACTCATTTTAATAATTCCTCCGTATTGATAATTTCATTTTAACATTTTAAAAAGATGTTTATCTTCTTAATGCTTAAAATATATTTAGTGTTTGGTGATAGTTTCGTTTTAACTAATTGAAACAATGATATTGAACATATTAATATTTGGTTATTTTGTTATGTGGTTGCTTATAAATATTATCATTTTTATAACTGAATGTATTCGCTAACTAATATCAGTTGATAAAATTACATATTCAATATGATCATCCAATTGAAGTACAATTGGAGT
>JAVXGI010000001.1:0-110778 GCA_036657515.1 Bacilli bacterium | reverse complement strand
TAAAAAAGGTATTAAACCAAACAAAATAATAGACATTTTATATAACTTTTTCATTGTTTTCATACCCCTTCATAAAATATCATCATATCAAATATCGATAATCGTCCCTTGTTACGATCAGAAGTAAACATAGATGAAGCATAAAACCTAAATTTATATGCTTGTGTTTGCTTGCAAATGATGTAAGACTATTTTATGTTTCTTAAATAGTTTTATAATTCAAATTATTTTTAAGTTCAATTCCATTTTTGAAGAAAAAGTAATATAAGAATAAATTACTTTGTGATCTATATTAAGAAGTTTTTATACTTTCTTCTTTTGATATTTTTAGGATATTTTTGCTAAAAATTGATAACTTTGATAAACATATTGTTCGTTAGAAATAAAAAAACAAACTTTAGTTAATTTTGCTGCTTAAACCAATATTAAACAACATGGAGTTCGTGGGTTCGAGTACGGACATCATTTACAATTCCCATAAAAATAAAAAAACTGACCATATTATGTATCAGTTTATTTGTTTTTTTATGGGGCGAATGATGGGAATCGAACCCACGAGTGCCTGGTTCACAGCCAGGAATGTTAACCACTTCACCACATTCGCCATATGCAATTTAATGCTTGTTAATTATAGCAACTAACAAGCATTAAATCAATAAAATTATTGTTTGTCAAAAGAGTAATTATTTTGTGATTTTTATTGTAGCAACCCCAGCAGTAATTGATTCAATAGCAACACTATAATTAAATGTTGTATCATCATTTAATTTATTAGATTTACTTGGCATTAGCTTTCTAAATTTAGAATCTTCATTAAGATTAAATGATTGTCCTGCTCTAAATAAGACATCGTTGTTACTAGAAAAAGTAATAGAGAAAGGATTACGAGCAGAATTTGAAACAGAATTATAGTTTTGTGGGAAGATACATATTAAACCTTTGTTAACTACGTGTTCACTATTACTTCCATAAGTACCTTCCATTTTAGAAATATTATCTTCAAATAAGGTGGATCCAGAAGAAGAATAACGAATTCCACGAGCATCAATATGAGTAATCATAATACCAGGAGTAGTATATCCAATATCACGTGGTGGATAAGGAATAGTATAATCTTGTTTATTTAAGTTTGTTGGAGTAATTAGTGAAATCATAAAATACTCATCAAATGGCGTATTATTATAGTTTTCAGGTTTTAATAAAATAGATGCTCCAGTATCTGCTAAACTAGATAGTTTAACAGTTGCTGTCGAATTAATTAGCGTTGGAGTAATCCACCCTAAAGCATATTTAGTAAAGGAATTATGATCACCAATATTCCAATCCATCATATCAATATCACCCATTGGATGATATGGAGCTCCATTGCCAGATGCATCATAATAATCATCAAGTCCTAACATATGTCCGGTTTCGTGAATATATGTATGGGCATCTTTACCGCCCTCTCCAAATGCTTCTTCCATGAAATCATAAGATGCCCATGCATAAAGATATGGAGCAGGAGAAGCAACATTTGCCTTTTCGGAATTCTTAAAATTCCAAAATGTAAAAGCCCAATATCCATTGCTATTTTCAGGGATACTATATTTAGGTCTACTGTAATCAAATTTTGAACTATTTGGGCAACTATAAATTAACCAAACTCCATCAATAAATCCATCAGTATCGTTATCATATTTTTTCATATCAACATTAGGGTTATTAGATTTATACCAGTTAACAGCTTTATCTAATAAGCTCCATGTACCACCATCATTTGCTCCGCCACTTTCTCCATTGTTTGCAGCACTAATTTGTTTAGGATTCATGTTTGGAGTATACCAATCGGTGATGGTGAAATTAAGATTACATGCTCCATATGATGATTTCTTATAAAATGAAGAGACACTTTCCCAACTAGTGTTAGTTGAGTCGCCACTAAATGTAAGCTTAATTTCTTCAAGTTTTTTAGGAGTAGCGTTTCCTAAAAAATCATTAACAGCAACAGGAATTACTAAAATGTTATCTTGTGCATTAACAGGATCAAGAGTATTTACTCCACCATTGCTTTTAACTTTCCAATAAGTTTCTTCTTTTCTAAGTGTTGCATTTTTTCCATCAGCAATAATATTTCCATCGCCATCAATTGTTGTAGTGGTTGGAACAGTTGTAGGAACAGTAGTAGTTGTTGATGTGGTTGTACTACTAGTTGATGTGGTTGTACTACTAGTTGTTGAGGTTGTAGTACTTGTTGAAGTAGACGTTTCACTACTTAAAATATAGCCATTGCAGGAACTTAAAAGTAATGGTAAACATAGTCCTAAAACAAATTTGATTTTCATTTTCATTTTTCTTTTCTCTCTTTTAAAATTAAAAGTCTGGTAAGGCGTTGATAAGTTTTAGATATAAATTTTTATAGTTTATTGAACGATAATTGTTGCTCCTGATTGGTCTAGTTTTCCAATTTTAATTTTAAAAGCAAATTTGCTTCCTTTATTAAGTGTTGAAGAACCACTTTCCATATATTTTCTATAATTAGAATTAGATTCAAGTGAAAAGGTTTCGTTTTCTTGAAAAAGAGCAGAATTACTTGGTTGATAATTACTAGTAAAGATATCATTTTTTGTAGAATTGGCAGGCATAATTGTAATTAAACGTTTTTTATCAGTAGTAGTATTACTTAAGGCAACATATTGCATTTTAGAAATATCACTTGTGTAATAAATATATCCGTTTGAAAGATATCCAGCTCTGCTATCAACGTGAGTAATCATGACGCCAGGTCTATTATAAACATAAAGACCTTTATGGTATCCTTTAATGTAATCTTGATAATTTAATCCGGTTGGAGTGATATATTGAACCATAAAGTATTCATCAAATGGCGTGTTGTTGTAGGTTCCAGCTCTTATTAATAAAGCTGAACCCGTCTCAACAAGAGACGGTAACTTTACAGCAACACTTGTATCGACTATGTATGGACTAATCCAGCCTAAGGCAAATTTAGAAAATGCATTATGATCGCCGACATTAAAGTCCATCATATCAATAGCACCTAATGGCATTGATTTATTAGTTGTATCGTAATAATCATCTAGTCCTAACATATGTCCGGTTTCGTGAATATAAGTATGAGCATCTACGGCATTATTAGGATATTGTTTTGAAAACATAAAGTCATATGATGCCCAGGCATATAATACTGGAACAGGAGATTTTATATTTGGATGACCTAATGTATTTAAATCAGAATATGTAAAGGCCCAGAAAGGATTAGTAGAAGAAGGAATATCAGCGTAGCGATAGTTATGAACATTAGGAGAACTATAAATTAGCCATACTCCATCAAGATATCCATCTTTATCATTATCAAATTGAGTTATATCAACTGAAGTATAGGTGGCTTTATACCATTCAATAGCTTTTTCTAATATATACCAAGTTCCGCCATCATTACTTCCTTCTTTTCCGCCATTATTTTTCTCATATATTTGTTTAGGAGTTAATCCTGGAGAAAACCAAGAATCTGCTACTGTACTTTCATATAAATTAAGTTTGCTATAAGAAGATTTTTCATAGTAAGATGCAACGGATTCGTAACCCGTTTCTGCTGTTGTTCCAGTAAAAGCTTTCTTAATAGATTCTAAATTAACAGAATTAGCATTTTTTTCAAATCCTTTTATTTCAACAGGAATAATAAGTATTTTTTGTTTTCCTAAAGAATTTAATTTAGGTGCTTTGGCTTGTTTTGATAATCGATAATAGTTTAATTTTTCGCTATTAATTTGATTAAGTGTATTAAGTTCGACAAGATCAGGAGTTGATTCACCAAATAATGAACACGATGAAAGAAACATTACACTTAATAAAATTAAACCTTTTTTAATAAAATTCATATGATTTTCCCCCTTGTTAAGTTCATTAATTATTGTCTTTTATATTGTTTTCGTAAAAAGTCTTTAAAGCTTCAAATGATTTGTCGCTTAAATGATGTTCAATAGCACAAGCTTCTTCAACTGCGATATCTCTTTCAACACCAATTGCAATTAAAAAAGATGATAACAATAAATGTTTAGCATAAACTTTTTCAGCTATTTCTCGTCCATTTATCGTTAAATATATAGAACCTTTTTCATCAATTGTTACATATTCTTCATCAACTAATTTTTTTAAAGCAATAGAAATTGAAGGCTTACTGTAGTTTAAGTCTTTAGCTAGATCTATTGCTCTTACATTATCAAGTTCTTTTGATAACATAAGAATTTTTTCAAGATAATCTTCACTAGATTGAATCTTGCTTTCACCATTTGCGTTCATTTCAATTATTATATCTTATTAATAAAAATATTATTAGTAAATTGCATTAAATAATTTTAATTTATACAATTTCTTTTCTTCTTTCTTTACGACGTTTAAGTTGCATATTTTTTCTTACCTTAATAAAGACTAATATTCCAATTCCAGTAATTGCTGCAGATAAGACAATTATATAAACATAAAATGGAATTTGAGTAGCCTTAAGATACTCCCACATTGCTAAGATATTAGGTAAATTTTCTCCAAAATCATCCATAACTCCAAGATGTGGAAGTTGTTCAACACTTGGATAAGCTGCATCAAAATATCTATTTTCTTCATTTAGCTTAATTGCGCAGTCAGCCTCAGTATATTTAGTTAAAGATTCGCTGAAAAAATATGTTAAATCTCTATTATATATTGTTTCGCCAATAGGATTAGCGCTCACATCATAGGAATCTTTAACGTAATCAAGCATTTGATCGCCAGCAATAAATGAGGTATATCCAGTTGCTTCAACGTTTTGAATTGCGTTAGTAGGATCGCTTAAAAAGTTTACAAATGCTTGAGCAACGGTTGCGTTTGCGCCTTTTGGCATTGCCCATCCATCAAACCAAATATTAGAACCGATATCAGGTATTTTATATTCTAAAGTAAGACCAACTTTTTCTGCTTCTTCAATTGCGTAGACTGCGTCTCCGCTCCAAGCAAGGTTAATACCGATTAATCCTTTTGTAATATCGTCTTTGCCACTATCTATTTCAAAACCATAAATGTTCTTTTTTAATTCAAGAAGTGTGCTGACAACTCTATTGATTGTTAATGTATCACATTTATTAAATAACTCAGTGAACTCTTTATTGTATTTTACTGCATCTTTATCTTTTGCATAATTAGCAGCAAGTACTTCGAGTTCTGGCTTGAAAGCTTCTAAGATTCCAACAGCGTAAGTATCTCTAATAGAGTCTTTAATAGAAATTGTGTTCTTATATTTTTCATTCCATAAGCTTGACCAACTAGACATGTCTTTTCTTACTTCTTGTTTTGTTTGTTCGCTAAACTTACGATATTCTGGATTATATAGTAAACCTAGAGTTCCCCACATATAACCTTTTACATAACTATTAACAATTCCAGTTTCACCTTTTATCTTAATATCGTTAAGTTTACCGGTAAGATATCTTGAAGAATAATCAACATAGTTATTAACTTCGCTATCATCAAATTTTATAACAAGATCTTCAACTATCATCTTTTGGAGAGTGTAATCACTTGCACAAATTAAATCATATTGAGTTTTACCAGTTTTAAGTTCAGTAAGCATCGATTCATTAGTATCGTAAGTATCATAAACTATCGTAATATCTTTACCAGTTTTAGCTTTATATTCAGCAACAAATTGATCAACAATTGAGATTGGATCGTTTGGTGAACCTTGTTCATAAATATAGTCTTCTGCATTTAAAATTTTTAATGTATTTGATGTATTTTCAGTTACAGCAGACTTCTTTTCTATAACATTATTATAAATTAATGAGGGTTTTGCAGATGAAGTTATACTAGAAGAAAAGCATATTAAAGAAAGACAACTAACAAAAAGTGTTAGTTTTGCAGTGTATTTCATTATGAATTCCTCCTATGTGTCTTTTTATTCTTAGAAGAATTTCTTCTATTAACGAAAATACTATATGCAATAATTACAGATAAAACAATAACAAATATAAGTGTTGTTAGTGCTCTCATTTCTGGAGGAATTGGTCCTTTTTTAATCTTAGATTGGATAAGAGTTGAAAGAGTTTCAATTTGTCCTTCCCCAGATAACAAACCTGGGCCACGAGTAAATGCGGTAATAATAAAATCGTCAAGAGATAAGGTAATAGAAAGTAAGAATCCACTTAAAATACCAGGCATAATGGATGGTAAAATAATCTTATTTAAAGCTTTAGTAGGTGTTGCACCTAAATCAAGAGCAGCTTCATATAAACTTGGATCCATTTGTTGAAGTTTAGGTTTAACATTTAAATAAACAAAAGGAATTGCAAGAACAACGTGACCAATTAAAAGTGTCCAAAAACTAAATAAGGATTCTCCTCTAAAAACATAATTACCCAAGAAAACAAACATAACAACAAGTGAAAGGGCCATAACTATTTCTGCATTAACAACAGGAATTTGAGTAACACTTTCAATAAGTTTTCTAGCTCTACGTTTAGAATAAAAAGCACCAATTGCTCCAAGTGTACCAAGAATTGTTGCAACAACAGCGGAAATAAGAGCAATAAGCATTGTGTTTCCTAATGCTATCATGATTTGTTTATCAGCAAATAATCTAGTAAAAAGATTAAAAGATAATCCGGTCCAAGAGCCGATATTAGTAGCTTCGGTAAAACTAAAAGCAATAATTACTAAAATTGGCAAATATAGTAAAAATAAGACTCCATATAAAAATGAATAAGCACAAATTTTCTTTACCATAAATTTGTCCTCGATTGGGCTTCGCCTGATCTTTCAAATCTATGAGTAAATATCATTGTTACAAAAATAATAAAAAGCATAATTAAAGCCATAAATGAACCGCCATTCCAGTCATTATTTATAAAAGATAAATAGATAGAATTACCAAATAAAGTAATTTTTCCTTCACTTAAAACATCACTTATAACATAAGAACTCATTGTTGGCATAAATACCATCATGGCAGCACTTATGATTCCAGGAATTGCTTGTGGAATAATAGATTTTGTAAATACTTGAACTTTATTGCATCCTAAATCAAGTGCTGCCTCGATTTGGCTGTTGTCAAGTTTTAGCATAGTGCTATAAAGTGGAAGTATTGTAAATGGAAGGTAGTTATAAACCATTCCAATCATTGTGGAAGTAAGAGGAAATTCTCCAGTATTTATGCCAATCCAATTTAATAAATCACGGGTAGCTCCTGTTCTTAGAACAAAGTTAATCCACATTGGCATTACAAACAACATAACAAGGACATAGTTTTTATTAAATTTTTTATTTGATAAAATATAAGCTACTGGAAATCCAATTAATAAACAAATAACGGTATTAGCAAGACCAATTAAAAGTGATAATAGTAAAACATTTAGTTTAATTGGAGAAGTAAAGAAATCTACTAAGGCATTCCATGAAAAGAAACCTGATTTATCACTAAATGCGTAAAAAGCAATAATAAGAATTGGAACAATTACGAATAAGATTAAGAATAAGAAATAGGGAATTGCAAGGTACTTCCTTGAAAATCTAAATTTCATATTTACTTATTTCTCCTTTAAGGCGTAAAGAAATGTTTTCAGCTTTAATGTTTAATCCAACAATATCACTAATATTAAATGTGTATGGAGTGTTAATAATGAAGTCTTCTTCAGTTTCTGTTCTAACTAATATTTCGTAGTGATCACCAACATAAACTAAGTTAATAATTTCACCCTTTATCATAGCGTTTTCACAGTCATCAGTAATTTCAACGTCGTCCGGCTTTATAGTAGCGACAACATCTGCATCAATAAAATCATATTTCTTATCTTTAAGACTAACTATACCATCTTCATCAATTGTTGATCCTGGAATTAATTTATTTAATAAACAAGCAAATTCTACATCATCAATTACAAGCTTATGGGCTTTTGAGATATATGAATCAGTGTAAATATTAATAGTACTAGTCTTTTTCATTATTTGAATACTATCTTTTGATATCTTCAAATAGACTCTACTATGTTCTTTGTAATCTTTTGTAGATTGAACAACTACTTCATTTTTACCAACCATTACGACATATTGATAGTGGACACCTTTAAATATCTTAGAATCAATAGTGCCTTTAATACAGTCTACTTTTGGTAAAGTTGGTGAGATTATAACATCTTCAGGTCTAACAACAACATCAACTTTTTCATTTAATGGAAAATCATCTACGCATTTAAAAACATGTCCTAAAAACTTAACTTCAAGTTTTCCGACCATTGTAGCGTTATATATATTTGATTCACCAATAAAGTCAGCAACAAAAGCGTTGTTAGGTTCATTATAAATATCAAGTGGAGTTCCAATTTGTTGAATAGCTCCATCATTCATTACAATAATAGTATCAGACATTGTTAATGCTTCTTCTTGATCATGAGTTACGTAAATAAAAGTAATTCCTAACTTTTTATGCATTTCTTTTAATTCAAGTTGCATATCTTTTCTCATTTTAAGATCAAGTGCACCAAGTGGTTCATCTAAAAGTAAGATTTCTGGCTCACACGTGATTGCACGAGCAATGGCAACACGTTGTTGTTGCCCGCCAGAAAGAGTAGTTACATCTCTATCTTCAAGTTCGTCGAGATCAACTATTTTTAAAGCTTTAAGTACTTTTTCGTCAATTTCATCTACAGATAATTTACGATACTTATAGCTACTTTTAGGTGTTACTGAAGCGTCTTCAAGTTCAACATTTAGGTTTGCAAGATATTCTTTTTTATCTTCGGGATTCATTATTTTATCTTTGCTTATTCTTCTAATTCTAGCTTTTAGTATTTTAATTTCATTCTTGTCTATTTTTAGGATAGGATTTCCTGTTTTATCTTTTTTAAGAATTGGTAATTTTTTAAGTTTTAAGCCAAAAGCAACGTTATCATATACATTTAAATACGGGAATAAAGCATAACGTTGAAATACTGTATTAATAGGTCTTTTATATGGAGGAATAGATGTAATATCTTCACCATTTAATAAAATATCACCACTTGTTGGCATTTCAAAACCAGCAATCATTCTAAGTGTTGTTGATTTGCCACATCCAGATGGTCCTAAAAATGTTACGAACTCACCTTTTTTAATATTTAAATTCATGTTTTCAACGACAGTTGTGCCATCAAAAACTTTCGTTACATTTTTAAGTGTAATAATACTTTGATTTTTGTTCATGTTTTTCTCCTTAAAAGACTGCAAAGAAATATAATACTCTTCAACAAAAAATATATAGATTTTTAACCAAAAAAACAACATAAATTTAATAAATTTTTAATGACGATTTTAGAAGCATTTTTTTGAAAATTAAAAAAATGGCTTAAACACGTTATAATCGACTTAATATTGCATTTTTTAGCTTCATTTTTTAAGCCAAAATTTATGACGTTTTTTTGACAAAATTTCATCAATAAATTTTCGTTTTAATTTTAAGTGTATTTTAAGATAAAAATTACATATTTATGTTTTTATTTCTTTACTATTCAAATTGTATTTAATAGAATAAAAACATGAAAAGAAAATTTTTGTTTTTAGGAGCTTGTTTAACTTTATTGAATTTAGCTTCTGGCTGTAATTCTAGTGATAAAACTTTTTTAACTTTTAGCAATAATTCATATGGAAAAGATGCTAATAATGTTTATAAAAGTGAAAAAAGTTATGAAGAATTTGAAAGTGCTTGTGAGAATGAATATTCATTTATACTTGTTACTTATAACGATCTTACTTGTTCTTGCTTTGTAAATTTTAAAAATATCTCTAAAGAATATTTTCAAGTAAATTCTATTGATGTTTATTTTTTAAATAATGCTTCTTTGGTTAATAAAAATACTTATGGTTATACCGCTCCTTCTTCTTTAGCCTTTCCGACTTTTTCTATTGTTGAAAACGGAAAAGTAAAGATACAAAATAATTATAAAACAGATGATAAATTGTTTATCGATAAGGCAACTTTTTCTTCATATATGAATGAAAAAATTATGCTACCAAAAATACAAAAAATAAATAATGAACAACTTCAAAAAATAAAGACATTAACTGATAAATATATTATTTATTACGGAAATAGAAATTGTGGTGACTGTAGTTTATTTTATAAAAATGTTTTACGTGAATTTGTTAAAAAAGAATACGATAAAATTGGTTTTAATTTAGTTTATATTGATAGACAAGATTTAAACTTTACAACTAAAGAAGAACGGACAACGTTTAAAAATGTAAATGGATTATCTAGTGTTTATAATACTGATTTCGGATATGATGTTGGATTTGTACCAACTTTACAAATTTATGAGAATAAAAAAATAACTCAAATGATTGTTTATAGAAATGACTATCTTGATGAACAAGGAGTTGTCTCTAAAAGCTTTTATAATCAATCGAGAGTTGAAAAATTGGATTTTATTAAACCAGCAGACAAAGCTAAATACGTTTTAGAAGGAACAAAACAAAATAGTGAGGTTCTGCAAAGCAAACATAATGAACTTGCTAATATGTTTTTGGAATATTCCTTGTAATTCACTGCAGAACCTCACTATTTAAAACAAAAAGCACCTTTCGGTGCTTTTTTATTTCGTAGTATTTAGATATTATTTTGTAAAATATCTAGCAAGCATTGCTTCAAGAGCAGCGCCATGTCTTTGTTCGTCTTTAGCCATTTCGTGGACTGCATCGTGAACTGCATCATATCCTAATTCCTTAGCACGTTTTGCAATTGCAAGTTTTGATTTGCAGGCACCATTTTCTCCAGCAAGCATTTTCTTAACATTATCTTCTGTTGAACTAGTTAATGTTTCACCAAGTAATTCAGCAAATTTAGCAGCATGTTGAGATTCTTCTTCTGCGATTTTTTCAAGTAATAAAGCAAGTTCAGGATAACCTTCTCTTAATGCTTGGCGTGCCATAGCAAGATAAATTCCAACTTCTGAACATTCACCTTTAAAGTGATCTCTGCATCCTTGAACAACTTCTTCATCAAGACCTTTAGCAACACCAATTACGTGTTGATCGGCCCATACTAATTTTTCGTTTTTATTTTCTGCTACTTCTTCAACGTAAGGAACAATTTTATTAGAACCTGCTCCACATATTGGACATTGAACATTAGTATCAATAATTTGTCCACAAACTAAACATCTGTACTTCATATAAGTACCTCCTTAAATTTAATAACAATCATATAATAAACTAATAAAATTTATTTATAAAGTTTGATGCTTAACAATTATTTAGTAAGCATTAAAGATTCGATTTCTTGGATTTCTTTTGGTATATCTATTGATAAAACCATTGATCCGTTGTTTGTTACTAAGACGTCATCTTCAATTCTTATACCGATTCCAAGTTCTTTAATATATAATCCTGGTTCAACTGTAATAATATTTCCTGGTTGTAGAGCGATTTCTCTAAAACTTACATCATGAGTATCTAAACCTAAGTGGTGTGATACATTATGGAAATAATAGTTTATATAGTCTTCTTTCTTTTCGATAAGTTTTAATTTTAATAATCCGTTTGATAAAAATTCGATTGTTTCTTTTTGAAGATCAGCTAATGTAAGATCTGGTCTTATAATATCAATAATATGCTTGTTGCATTCAAGAACTAATGAATAAATTGAAGTTTGAAGTTCGTTATATTTTCCATTTACTGGATACGTTCTAGAAATATCTCCGCAATAATGGTTATATTGAGCTCCGACGTCGAATAACATTAAGTCTCCATCATGTGTTAAATCAGTTGGACTTGGATAATGCAATATAGTTGCATTTTTTCCAGAGGCACAAATTGATTGGAAAGATACATCTGCATTAGCAACGTCACGAAGTGTATATTCAAATACAGCTTTCATTTGATATTCTCTTTTGTTTGGTTCAAGGTGAGATAAAACAGCATTTAATCCAAAATGAGTTGTTTTAATTGCTTCTTTTATTTCTTGAATTTCATCGTGGGATTTAACCATTCTAAGACGAACAATTTCATCAAAAATATTTTTGACTTGTAATTCATATTTATTAATAAATATTGAAGCAACTTCTTTAGTTGTAGTATTTGGTGCAACTTTTACTTCATCATCTTCATCTAAATAGATAATTGAATTTGGTTCACCATTTTTTAAACTGTTAATAACAAGATCTAATTTTGCTGAAAATTGATCAACAAAATAAATGTTTTCAATACCCGAGATTTCTTTAGCTTCGAAATCTTTTATTCTAATTCCTGTCCATTTTTCCTTACGTTCATCATAAGGTTGAATGAATAAGTATTCTTTGGTTTCAAGTGGAGTTTTGACAATCAATAAAATGCTATCTTCTTGATCAATTCCAGTGAGATAAAAGAAATTTCTATTAACTGAAAAGTTATAAGTATTATCAGCAGATTCTCTTTTGGCAATACCTGAATAAAGAACCATTGCTGAAAAATCTTCGAGTTTTGCAGCGATTTTCGTTCTTCTTTCAATAAATTCTTCTTTTTTTATCATAGTTATTCTCCTAAATTTTCTATTTCTGCAACAACACCATTAAAGGCATCTATATGTTTAACGTTTTCGATAGTTCCACTATCAACTGCTAAAGCAATTTCTTCGAAAAGTGGAATTTCAGCAAGTAGTTTGACACCAAATTTATCACATGTTTCCTTAGTGTTTGACTTACCAAAAACATAGTTTTTAGTTTCGCAATTTTTGCAAACTACATAAGACATATTTTCTACGACACCTAAAACTTTTATATTCATTTCACGAGCCATATTAATTGCTTTTGAAACAATTTTGGAGACTAATTTTTGAGGTGAAGTGACAACAATAATTCCATCAATTGAAATTGATTGGAATATAGTAAGAGGAACATCTCCTGTGCCTGGTGGCATATCGATGAGCAAATATTCTAATTCTCCCCAATCTACATCAGTAAAGAATTGCTTTACTAAATTACTTATTAAAGATCCTCTCCAAATAATTGCATCATCTTCATTTTGAAGAAGCATATTTGCAGAAATAATTCTAATTCCGCCTTTACTTATTGCAGGAAAGATCGTATTTCCACTTCCTGTTGCTTTTGAAGTTATTCCAAATGCTTGAGGAATTGAAGGTCCTGTTATATCAGCATCAAGGATGCCAACTGTATGTCCTTTTTTTGCAAGTGAAGAAGCAAGAAGTGAAGTAGTAAGTGATTTTCCTACTCCTCCTTTTCCTGAAACAACTCCAATTATATGTTTAATTTTTACGCCTTCATGTGGTGCTAATTTTACAATTCTACTTTCGCAATTTTCACCGCATGATTCACAATCGTGATTACATTCTTCTGCCATTTAATTTACTCCTTTATAATCCAATATTTCTGTTTTAGAAACAATTCTAATTCCGTCTAAATTTTTCAAAGTTTCAGGAATTTCATTACTTAAAATAATATCGGCTCTAAAACACTCTCCATTATACTCTAAAATATTAATTTTTATCCCATTTTCTCTACAAATATATTCAAAAATATTACGTTTCGAATTTAAAACTTCAAATTCATATTTATTGGTATAAATTTTGGTGTATTTTACTGCTTTTTTAATAACTTCGTTAGCACTTGCAACATACGTACGAAGCAATCTTCCAGCACCAAGTTTAATTCCACCATAATATCTAATAGTAATAACACATACATCATTAAGCCCAGTTTTATCGAGCAATTCTAATGTTGGTCTTCCACAAGTTCCAGCAGGTTCTCCATCATCGTTTGATTTTGTAAAAGATGATGTTTTTATCGCATAAATATAATGAGTAGCCTTGGGAAATCTCAATTTGATTTCTTTTATTTTATCTTTTATGTCGAATGTTGAAGATATTGGAAAAATAAGAGAAATAAATTGAGATTTCTCTATTTCAATGTTTGAAGTATATTCATCTAAAATGTAGTAATTGCACATGGCTTTATTATATAATAAACAATATGAAAAGAAAAATATTAGACATGATTAAATGTGAGAAATGTAATACTGCGTATGATATGGAATTTTTTGAATGTCCTAAATGTCATACTCCTAATAAAGATATCTCTCCTAGAGCCTTAAAAAATCCATTATTATTTATTGATACATTTAGAGAAATAGCTCTACTTGTTACAGGAATTATTGGAATGTTTTTAATTGGAGCTATTGTAGGTTTAATATTTGGAATGGTAATTGGAAGTAAAGGCGAAATAGTAACAAATTTAACTCCATTGCAATCATTAATATCTTTATCAATTACACAGTTTTTAGTCTTAATTATAATGATTGCAATTATGTATCCTTATTTAAAATATTTAGCTAAATCATTTTTAAAGTATCAATCGATTATTATTGGAGTATTAGCTGGTGGTTTCCTTATTCTTTTTTCATTTGCATATGGCGCTCTTATAAGTGCAACCATTCCTGATCATGTAATGAATGGTAATGAAGCAAGTTTAATACCATTAGTAGAAGCTCTTCCTGCTTTATCTTTCTTTATTCTTGTATTAGTTGGACCTTTTGTTGAGGAATTAACTTATCGAGTTGGATTATTTGGAGCAGCTAATAAATGGAATAAAGTAGTAGCATATGTTCTTGCAGTAGTTATATTTAGTGTTATGCATATAAGTTTTTCTTCTGGAACTGATTGGATAAGTGAATTAATTGCATTACCAGTTTATTTAATTGCAGCATTTGTTCTAGCTTATATATATGATCACTTTGGTTTTAGCGCTTCTTTTACTGCTCATGCTATTAATAATCTATACGCATATTTAATTTATGTAATTAAATAAAGGAAATAAAATGAAAAAGAATTATCTATTTTTGAATAGTTTTTATTTAAAACTTATCGCCATAATAACAATGACACTAGATCATATAGGATCTGCTTTAACTTCATATTTTCCTAATAATACAGCTCAATTTGCAACAGGAATAGCTTTTCGATATATTGGAAGAATTTCTCTTCCTTTAATTATATTTATTCTTGTTATTGGTGCCTTAAAAACACATGATATTAAAAAATATCTCTTAAGAATGGGAATAGCTGCTGCCGCACTTGCAGTAATTCTTATTCCTCTTCAATATGCTGGTGATTTTAAAACAATCGATGGAAACATCTTTCTAGCCTTATTTTTACTTCTCTTATCATTCTACTTATTATCATTAAAAGGATATAAAAAGGCGTATATTTTGCTTCCTGCTTCTTACGTTATTTTTACTTTCTTTTATAGTGTGTATGGAAAGACGACTTTCCCTTTCCCAATTGGATTGGTTCCAGAATACACACTATATGCCTATTTAATGGGCATACTTATTTATTCTTTTGCAAAACTATATGATTCTAAAATTCAAAAAGGTTGTCTTGAAAATAAAGTAGACTATGAAGAATATAAAACTACAATTGATTATAAACGTTCATTTAATCTTATTGCTATTGGAGCTATTATAATTGTTATTATTCTTTATTTCACTCTTAAATACGTAAATATTGCCTATGATATTTATAATGATCGTTTCCAATCTTACGCAATTTTATCTGTTCTTTTCATATTCTTTTATAACCACGAAAGAGGTTATAAAAATAAATATTCTCAATATGCATTCTATATTTATTATCCGGTGCATCTTGCTATTATCTTCGGAATATTTATGTTAATATTTTAAAACACAGGAGGAATCTTAAATATGTTTAAAGAACTTGAGAAAGAAAATTTTGAAGAATTAGCAATAAATGAATCTAGATTAGTTATTGTTGATTTTTATGCTAATTGGTGCGCCCCTTGCATGAAACTTAAACCAGTACTTCATGAATTAGGCGAATCAAGAGATGATATTAAAGTAATAGCTGTTAACGTTGATGAAAATGATGAATTAGGTGCTAAATTTAAAGTATACTCTATTCCAGCAGTTTTCTTTATTAAAAACGGAAAAGTAGTAGATAACTTTGTAGGATTTAAATCTCGCCAAGCAATTGAAGAAACTATTAAAAAACATTCATAATTAGTATTGAAAAATGGTACCCAGTTATTGTATAATAATTGGCATGCAGGTGTAGTTCAATGGTAGAACTTCAGCCTTCCAAGCTGAATACGCGGGTTCGATTCCCGTCACCTGCTCCATTTTTTTAAAATATCCCCTAAATTTTTGTCACAAATGTGAAAGAATTTAGGGGATTTTTTATTTTGCAGATCCGATTTGGTACTTTGTAACGTTCGGCCAAAATTTTCAAACAAAAAACCCTTAGAACCTTAGGATAATAAGGGTTTTTGTTTTTGCCTAATAAATTAGACAAACGCGTAAAGGGAATAAGGTAAAATATGAAAATTCATTGATTTGTAAAGTTTTGGTAGAATGTTTCATGAATAAATACAATATAGGGAAATGGGATATTTATATATTGTATTTATTATGATTATTTAAATAAGAGCGATGTCTATGCGAGGGATTTTTATTTAAAAAACTAGATTTTTAAGAGCAATTATTTGTTCTTCTGGAATGTTGGAAATATCTATTACGTATTCGATATTTAAACGAGGATTGAATAATGCTAGATGTTTTATTCCAGTATATTCTTCTTCTTCAGTATTAAGACCTAATAAGTAATAAATTAAGACTTGTAATGCATGGCTTGAAAGGAATTTTTGTTTTAAGACTTTTACATCTATCATCGTATCTCCACAGATATAATCTCCATCACCAGCCGTAATTACATCAGTGTAGCCACCTTCGAAACTAAATCCACAGTCAATAAGTGGTCCTTTACTACTTAAATAAGCAAGAGTACGATTAACTAAAATTCTAATATTTTCGGTTGTTGCTTGATCTAATTCTAATTTATTAGGTAATTTGAAATAAGCAGCAGCTGTAGCAGGTGAGCGATATAAGATATCGAAATGAGCTAATTTACAAGCGTTTAGTATTGATAAATCATCAGTACCGGTAACATTATCAAGTAAATCTTTTGCCATCTTTTCTAAACCGATATTGCGTGCTCCTGTTAGACTTGCGAAGAATGCTTTTAATCCATTCTTAGTGATGATCGTTCTTGTTAAGGCATCAACTGCAATACCAACGATATTACCTTTGAGTACCTCTGCTTCATTTAATACAAATTCATCATTAAATTGATTTTGCTTAAATTCTCCAATAGAAATAAATTGACTCGGATTTTTAATCATCTGTACGACTTTCGTGACAGTAGACATATATTATGTCCTCCTTTTTTTAAATTTGTTGATAGCAGTATCAAATTTATAACTTTTGATTTTTACGTTTTGCCTTTCCTTACGTAAGGTCCTTTTTATAACAACGTTTGTAATATACTTACGCTATTCCGTATACAATTAACGTTTGCTATTTTCGCTTGTTAATTTTGTTCTAGAAATGCGTTGTAGTCGTTGTTTTAGCAAAAATTTGCTACCAACAAAAATAGTTTAAAACATATAATAAAATATGTCAACTAAAAAATGAAAATATTTTTTTATTTTTTAAAAATCTTTTTATTTATTAGATAATTTAGACAATATTTTTAGTGTGATTTTTTATTATTTTATCGTTTGAGACATTGTTCTAATATATAAGTCGAACATACTTTGTATATTTTGAAATTAAATTAATATTTTTAGTTAAAATAATAGAATCTTTATTAAATTCTAAAAATTTGATAGAATAAATGCATGAACACAATGTTAGAAATCACTCCATCTAGGTCTTTTAATTTAACTTATATAATATTAGACTCAATATTTATTATCTTTTTTATTGGTTTACTCATTTTAAAAAAGAATTATATTACCTGTTTATTTTCATGTGCAGGTGGAATTTTATATTTTATTGTAGATTTTGGTCTGTTTTATTTAGCAAGTCATAGTAGAAGTATCTATATTGATGGAGCCTTACAAGGTGATCTTAATACTGCTTTAGTTTTATTGCGGATGTCACTTAGCTATGGAATTACTAATTTTGCCTTTATATGGTTATGTTTAAAAAAAGATAAAAATTTAGTTTTATGGCTTACTCTTATTATTGGGTGGTGGATTGCAGCTCCTTCTTTATCAATGTTTGGTGGAGCACCAAATATCTTTACTTATCGTACAACCGGATCATATCACTGGATTATGTCGTTATTCTTAGTAGTTGGTTATGGGGGCTTAATTGTTTACGCCTTATTTAAAAAACAAAAGATATTTAATATTCTTACTCTTAATTTAATTGGTATTTCTGTTCAATTTGGTTGGGAATTTGCTTTATTAATTAATGGTATACGACCAATGAATGACAGTAGCATTGCTACCATTCTTATTAATAGCTTGATTGAAACAAATATGGGTATGCCATATATCTTCTTAATCTATTACTTTATTTCTAAATTCTACAATGACGATTTTAGCAAGTTTGAAGCAAAAAAAGTTCCTGAAGAAATTTAATTCTTCAGGAACTTTTCATTTATAAGGAATATTTACTATTTTTTGTTGGTTAAAATTAATTCAGGTTTAGCAATGACTACTTTAGTATCGTTTGGAACAGAAGAAAGTAAAAATACGTTGCTACCGATAATACAGTTATTTCCAATCACAGTTTCTCCACCTAAGACAGATGCACCACTATAAATAGTGACGTTATCTTTAATAGTAGGATGTCTTTTGCTACCTTTAAGAGCTTGACCTTTGCTTAAAGATAAAGCACCAAGTGTCACACCTTGATATATTTTAACGTGATTTCCAATAATAGTTGTTTCACCTATAACGGTGCCAGTTCCATGATCTATAAAGAAGTATTCTCCTATTTCGGCACCAGGATGAATATCAATGCCAGTTTTAACATGTGCTTCTTCGCTTAAAATTCTAGCTATTACTTTTAGATCAAGTTTGTATAATATATTAGCTATTCGATGATAAAAAATAGCAGTAAATCCAGGATAACAAATAATAACTTCATCTATTCCATCACAAGCTGGATCTCCTGCATATGCTGCTTCTAAGTCTTTTTTATAGAGTGATTTTAAGTTATCAATCTGAGAAAAGAAAAAGTCAAATTTAGCTTGTTCACTTGATATAAACTTTAAAAACAACTTTTTTGCCTTTTTAGTGGCTTTATATTCACAAGATGGCGCAAAATAGCATGGGAAAAATAGATTCCTAAGTTCTTTAATAAAAAGAATAACTCCTTTTTTCGATGTTGGGTAAATTAATTCCATTTGTATCTTTCTCCTGTATCGGGAAATATTAAAATTATTTTTTTATGCTTAATATTTTGTTCTTTTATAAATTGCAACGCACCAAGAAGTGCTGCTCCTGATGATATTCCTACTAATAGGCCCTCACACTTTGTGATTGTTTTAGCCATTGCGATCGAATTTTCATCATCAACATCAATAATTTGATAAACATGTTTTAAGTCCAAAGTGTGAGGAACAAAATCTGCTCCAATACCTTGAATCTTGTGTAAACCAGTAATTCCACGAGTTAAAAGTGGAGATTGAAGAGGTTCTACTCCAATAACTTTTACTTTGTTATTATATTTAGCAAAATAAGAAGCTATTCCGCTAATTGTTCCACCAGTTCCGATTCCTGCAAAAATAAAATCAACATCAGGAATATCTTTTGCTATTTCAACAGAGGTTGTTTCGAAGTGAGCTTTTGGATTAGATAAATTTTCAAATTGTCCAAATATAAATGAATTAGGAATGCTCTTTAATAATTCATTAGCTTTTTCTTCACAAGCACTCATTCCGCCATTTACTAATATTAAATCGCCGTTGTAAGCTTTTATTAATGATTTGCGTTCTTCACTCATCGAATTAGGCATAACGATAATTGCTTTAAATTTAAAGTAGTTGGAAAATGCACATAAAGCAATTCCGGTATTGCCAGAAGTAGCTTCAATTATCGTTTTGCCTTCAAGATTAACGCCTTCGCTTTCATAATCTTGAAGCATCTTTAAAACTGCACGGTCTTTAATACTTCCGGCAGGATTATTCTTTTCGATTTTTGCATATAATTCATTATCTAAATTATATTCGTGTTCGATGTTATTAAGTCGTAATAATGGGGTGTTTCCCACTAGATCAATGATTGATTTATATATCATATATTCATTATAAACTAATCAATTTATATTTACATTACTAACAATTTATTTTTAAGAGTAAAATATATTACATGTGGGAAATGATAAGAGAATCATTAATAGATTGGGCAATTTCAACAGCAATTATCTTTGTTGTTTATCTTTTAATTGAGTTTGTTTCTCGTCGTTGGTCTAATAATATATTTACTAAATTACGTGGTAAGTTTGGTCCTTTATTTGGAGCGCTATTTGGTTCGATTCCACAATGTTCATTTAGTGTTGTTTCAACAACACTTTATAGTAAAAGAGCTATAACACTTGGAACGCTTTTTACGGTTTATCTTGTAACAAGTGATGAAGCTTTTATTATTTTACTTGCTCATCCTGATAAATTTGTTGATTTACTTATTATATTCTTGTCTAAAATTATAATTGGTATTTTTGTTGGTTATATGATTGATCTTGTTTTAAAATTGTTAAAAAAAGATAATACATTAAAAGAATATAATTCAAGGGATACTTCAGTTTGCGAAACTGAAAATATTTTTGTTGAAGTAGGAAAATCTACATTGAAAATTTCATTTTATTTACTTGTTTCTTTGCTTATTATTGATGTGTCACTTTTTTATATTGGTAAGGATAATATATCTTCGTTTTTAAATACTCATTCATATATTCAATATCTAGTTTCGCCACTAATTGGATTAATTCCATCTTGTGCACCAAGTGTTATTTTAACCGAACTTTATATATCTGGGCAAATTACATATTCTGGAATAATTGGTGGATTATTAACAAATGCCGGTCTTTCACTCGTAGTGCTATTTAGGTACAATAAACCATTAAAAGAGAATATTGCAATTGCAATTTCGCTTTATGGGTTAGGAGTAATATTCGGTTTAATTATCTATGGATTTGAATTAATTTTCTAAACTAGTTGAGTTCTGCAGTGAAATTGAACGAAAATGGTAGTTTAATAACTT
Source organism: Bacilli bacterium (assembly GCA_036657515.1). Taxonomy (GTDB): domain Bacteria; phylum Bacillota_I; class Bacilli_A; order RFN20; family CAG-826; genus Alectryobacillus. Next base: position 89,722 of record JAVXGI010000001.1, on the reverse strand, counting down.
TAGAATTATAAACTATTTCGATATATTTATAATTTGTTTCGTAGTTTTGTTTTATTGTCTTAAAAATAATTTTATTGCCTTTATGGCTAATTGCATATTTATTGAATTTACCAATATTAGCATCAAGAGACACACCATCATCTTCATAATTATAGCAACTTCCATTTCCTGGAGTAACATATAATCTTAATGTATCAATTTTTGATTTATTAATGTGTTGCAAATTTACATATTGTGGAATAATTGATCCATTTTTAACAAATAAAATCGATTCATTTATCTTGGCATTACAAATATAATATCTTTCTCCGATAAATGACTCGTTCGTAAAATAGTTTATCCATTTTCCTTTTGGAAGATAAACAATTCTTTGGGTTGCACCTTGATTTAAAATTGGAGCATAAAGTAATGATTCTCCAATCATAAATTCATCATTAATTTCTTTAACTTTTATATCTTCTGGATAATTATAAAATAACGGTCTTAAAGGAACACTTCCAGTAAAATGTGCAGCAAAAGAAAGATCGTATAAATAAGGAATAAAAGAATAACGTAAATTTAAGAAGGAGCGATAAATGTCGGTGGTTTCATTATCATAAGCATAAGGTTCTTGTTGTCTTGTATTTAAAGCGGCGTGATTTCTTAATAATAATGAGAAAATATTTGCTTCAATCCATCTTATTAATAGTTCTTTAGTGCAATCATTATTAAATCCACCGATATCAACGCCATCAAATGGAAAACCACAGATATTCATTGTTAGAATTTGTGGGATTGAAAATTGTAAATGTGACCAAAGTGAAGTATTATCGCCATTCCAAACAGTTGATAAAGAGGATGTTGTTGCAAAAGCAGCACGTGTTATAAGATAAGGTCTAAGATTTTTAGCTATGAATCCTTTTGCAAGAGATCTAACCATATAGTCTCCATAAATATTATGTATTTCATCGTGATAATGAATTTTATTGCCAATTTTAAACTCAACATTATCTGGAAGCGGACCTTTAAAAGAAGCTGGTTCATTCATATCTGCCCAAATTCCGCCAATACCAAAATCAAGAAAATCTTTAGTTAAAAGTCCAAAATAATTCGAAACTTCGGTTGAAAAATAATTTGGATATACAGAATCACCTGGCCAAACGACGTTAACATAGTTTTTCCCATCTAATTTTGCAAAACCTTTTTTCTTCAAATTTTCATAGACAAAATAGTTATCTTCAAGTTTAACAGCAGGATCGATAATTGTTACAAAAGATATGTCTTTTTTGTTTGTTTCTTTAACAAAATCTTTAAAGTTTGGAAATTTATTTTTATCAACTGTAAAAACTTTATATTTATCCATATAATCAATATCTAAATGAATATAATCTAATGGTAAATTATTTTTTTCATAATTATTTATTACTTCTTCAACTTCTTCTTTATTTGCGTAAGACCATCTAGATTGTTGGTTTCCAAGCATTTTTAGTTGTGGTAGGAGTGGATTTCCAACAAGTGAACTGTATGAACTAATTATATCTTTAATATTGCCTAAAAATACAAAGTAATCATATGATCCTTTTGTAGAAGCGATATAAAGCAAATCAGACTTATATTTACCAATATTAAATTCAGTTTTATAAGTTGATGGATAATACAATCCAACATAATTAGTATAATTAGTATTTAAAATTAAAAAATTAATCGATTTATAAAGTGATTTATAATTTTCGTTATGTGGACTTGGATCATCAGTATTATAAGAGGTATATGTGTAACCGATTTTATTTAAAAAACTAGTTTTGTCTCCTAATCCATATACATAAGATTTTGGAGGAATTTGAAAATTGATTTGTGTTTTAAAATCTATAATTTTTGGTTCTTTTTTATGGCCTTCAAGTGCAGCAAGAGAAAAGTCTCTTTCATTACTTCTAATTTTAGCATCCCCACGATAATCCTGTATAATTGCGTTTTTAAAGCGATCATATATATCTATGTGCAAAAATTTATCAACAAAAATTACATATTCATTGAATAAAATCAAAATATTTTCTTCGTTTTCTCTTACTTCGATATTTCCACGAAATTTTTTCTCATTCAATTTAATTAATTTAGTGGATTCTTTATCCTTATAAATATGAATTATATTATTGTTTAAAAATTCTAAATTTATATAGTTTTCAAGAGAAATTGAGATTCTTAAAATATTATTATTCTTAATATAATTCATATTATTTTCTCCTAATAATAGATGTTATCTTTTAATTCTTCAGCTTTAACTTTTCCACATAGTGCTTCAACAATAAGAATTGCGAAATCAATTGTTCCAGCAGCAGAAATTCCAGTAATAATATTTCCATCACGTACAGCGTAATTTGGGAAATATTTTCCACCAAAATCTGCATTCATGGAAGTGAAGCAGGTGTAGTTTTTGTTTTTCAATAAACCTAATTCTCCAAGAATTGTTGGGCCAGCACATATAGATGCTACGATTTTATCAGCATTAGCAAAAGATAGTATAGTATCTAAAACAAGTTTGTTATTTTTAAGTTCTTGATATTGTGGCCCACCAGGAATAAACAAAGCATCGTAGTCTTTAATATTGAGGTCTTTTAAAAGAGGCAAGTTTGTTAAAGCAATTTCGTATTTGCCTTTAACTGTAGGACCATTTAACGCAGCTATTGTAACTTCTAAATTAGCTCTACGGAGTAATGCAATGGTTCCTATTGTTTCTAAATCTTCAAATCCATCTGTGATAATAGTTAATAGTTTCATAATTTCTCCTTTAATTATTATTTATTAAACATAATTCTTTCGCTTTTAAACATTCTAATGATAAGTAAAACAAATATAACGGTGTAAACAAGAGTAGAAAGTATTGTAGCAATAACAAATAGCGGATTATAAATGTTATTTATTATTTGTTCAAGTACACTACATATATTTAAAATTGGTAAGAAAGCATAACCAATACTTTGGGTATTTTTTAAGAATATTGTTGATAAACTAAGAACCATAAAAATTACTAATAAAGGACTAATAAAGGAATTTGCTTCCTTCGTATTTTTAGCAAATGTAGATATAAATATCATCAACGAAACAATGAAGGCAACTTCAACTAGAATGATAAAAAACATAATGAAATATTGATAAACATCCATTTTAAACGCTATTCCAGGGTTCATTGATGTTATTAAATTAGGTAATGAAAATATAACTCCTAAGAAACTTGATATAGCACCAAAAGAACATATTCCTGTTAATGCAAGTGTTTTTCCAATCGCTAGTTCGCTTCTACGAAGTGGCGTTACAAGGAGTGTTCCAATTGTATTTTTTTCTTTTTCTCCAGCAATAGATTCTGGACAAATTGAGACACAAGTCGAGAAAAGTAAAGAAATAACGATTAGTGGTAAAATACTTGAAATAACTTTTCTACCAATTGTGCCACCATCAGCCATATCAGGTTGAGTAGTAGTGGTTCCAAAATAAGTAACATTATAATCTGGTAGAGAATAAAGAACTGATACTGCAATGTTATAAATTCCGCTTGAGATACTTGTTTCGCTATTATAATAAGCATCATATGTAGGCTTTTGAATTTGTGAACCGTTCTTGAGAGCTATAATGCTTGTTTCAAAATCGTGATCGAAACGCATAAGTAAATCATATTCTTTGGTTTTTATTTTTGCTTTTGCATTTTCTATGGCTTTTTCATTCTCAGTTTTATCGCCTTCTTTGTATGAAATATTTGAATAAATAACCTCGTATTTATTTTTATTGCAATACTCTCTTAAAGCAGTTTTAAATTTATTTGGCATATTTTGTTCAGCAATTTGAAAGGTAGTGTTAGGAGGTATGGTGTTTTCTGTAAATTTTGGCATGAAAGTTCCCATTATTGTGTACAAAGCAAAAATTACTATACCTGGAAAGAAGGTAGCAACTAATAATCTTTTATCAGTAAAGAATCTCCTAAATTCTTTTTTAATAATCGCCCATATTCTACGCATTGTTTACACTCTCTTTATATATATCATAAAAAACATCTTCCAATGATTTCTCTTTAGTTAAATTTGCAATAGTATCTTCGCAAACCATTTTTCCATCAATTATAATTCCTACTCTATCACATAATTTCTCAGCAATTGAGAAAATGTGAGTTGATATAATGATTGTTTTTCCTGAATTTTTCAATTCTAATAAATAATCTTGGATTGCCCTTGCGGTTAAAACATCAAGTCCATTTGTTGGTTCATCAAATATGATAATATCAGGATTGTGAATTATCGAAATTGCTATCGATAATTTTTGTCTCATACCTGTTGATAAATTTGATACTTTTACTTCAGCAAATTTATCTATTCCAAATTTCTCAAATAATTCATTTTTACGCTTCTCAGATTCGCTTTTTGTAAGGCCGTGCAGTTCACTAAAAAAATTAAATAAATAATCAGGAGTAAAAAACTCTTCTAATTTTAATTCAGAGGTTAAAAAACCAATTTTTGATATTATTTCATCTCTTTTTTTAATAACAGAAACTTTATCAACAATAACATCACCAGTATCTGGTGTAATTAGATTAGAAAGCATTCTTAAAGTAGTTGTTTTACCAGCTCCATTTGGACCTAAAAGTCCGTAAATCTCGCCTTGATACACATCAAAAGATAAATCGTTTACAGCAGTAATCGTTTTTTCTTTAGTGTGATTTATTTTTCTTTGTTTATTAGTTATTTTAAATGTTTTTACTAAATGATCTGCTGTGACAATTATTTTTTTAGTACTAGTTGATTTAGTCCTGGTAAATAAAACTTTCATAGTTAAATTATAACAAAATACGGACAATATATGAAACATTTTATAAACTTTATTATAGATAAATTGCCACTACATTAATTTATAAATCTCATGTGTTAAGTAAACGCTATAAAAAAGAATAATATGGTAGAGAAAACAAGAATCACTATTTTAAAACTCGTTACTAACTAAAGTTAAATACTATTTAGATAATATAAATATAGTTTTAAAAAATCCCAATTTCTCTCATTTAATTTAAATTTTATGTCGTTTTTAACCTCTTGCTGAACAATAAAAAATATTTTTTATAAAACATGTTGACAAAGAAGATTGATAGTTTAAAATATATGAGTTAGTAGCAACTAACTTGATATGAATGGAGGGAAGAATTATGACAACATTAAATGATATGAAACCTAATTATATATGTAAAGTAATTAGAATAGAAGCATCTAATATATTAAAAAGAAGACTATATGATATGGGAATTACACCAGACGTAAACATATTTTTTAGAAAAGAAGCTCCATTTAAAGATCCAATTGAAATAGGTTTAAGAGGTTATATTTTATCTTTAAGAAGAGAAGAAGCAAAATCAATCATCGTTGAGTTTGTTAGTGAATATAAGAAAGAAAGCGAGGCTAAAAAATGAGAATAGCGTTAGTAGGAAACCAAAATAGTGGTAAAACAACTTTATTTAATTCACTAACTGGTTCAAATGCTCACACCGGAAATTTTCCAGGCGTGACAGTTGAACAAAAAGTTGGTAAACTTAAAAATCAAAGAACGAAACTCTTGGCCTTAGATCAAGAACAAAAGAAATATAATAAGGAAGAATTTTATTTAAATAATAAAGACCAAAAATTATACGAAAATATTGTTTTTATTGACCTTCCTGGAATTTATTCTTTTTCGCCATACACTGAGGAAGAGGTTGTTTCTAGGGATTATATAATCGATTCTAAGCCAGATGCAGTTATTAATATTATTGATTCAACAAATATTGAAAGGAATTTATATTTAACATTACAATTGTTAGAAATTGATGTTCCTGTTGTTGTGGCACTTAATTTTGCTGATGTTGCAAAGAAAAAACACATATTAATTGATAAAGAACAATTGTCTAAATTATTAGGCGTTCCTGTTGTTGAAATAAGTGCCTTAAAAAGAAAAGGAATTGATGAATTAGTTGATGCTTGTATTGGACTTAGATCCACTAAACGTAACGGGAAACTTCTTATTGATTTAGGTAAATTAGCTAATCAATATGAAGAAGTATATAAATTAGTTGGTTTAAAGAATAATTTTTCTTCTCCAATATATCATTCTATTAAACTTCTTGAATCGGATGCAATAGAACTTGATAATCATAAAGATATTAAAGTAAAAGTTGAAAAGATTATTAATGATAATAAGCTTGAGGATGAATATCCTGCTCTTATTGCTGATTATAGATATAAATATATTCTTTCGATTCTAGGCTCATTTCTTAAAAGCAAGGATAGAGTTTTTGAAGAAACGACTTCTGATAAAGCAGATAAAATTTTAACCTCAAGATTATGGGGGATTCCTATTTTCCTATTAATAATGGCTGCAATATTTCATTTTACATTTTCAACAAACTTTTTATTTTTAGGCAGCGTAATACCGAAAGGGTCGTTTGATATACCAATAATTGGAACTGATTCTATTAATTCGTTTGGTGTAATTCTTGCAGAATCGATTAAATATTTAACCGATGATATCATAGGAGTTTCACTTGGAAACGCTCTTTCTACAGCTCCAGCTTGGGTAAGTTCATTCTTTGTTGATGGATTATGGGCAGGAGTATCTGCAATTCTTTCATTTATTCCTCAAATTGTATTATTATTTACATTTATTTCAATTTTAGAAGATACAGGTTATATGGCTCGAATTTGTTTCTTATTTGATAAATTGCTTCGAAAATTTGGTCTTTCAGGTAAAGCATTTTTACCATTATTAACTTGTTTTGGTTGTAGCGTTCCTGCTATTTTAGCTAGTAAAATACTTAGTACTGAAAAAGAAAAAGAAGTTGTTGTTAGACTTGCTCCTTTCCTATCTTGTGGTGCAAAATTACCTATTTGGGGCGCATTTGCCGCAGTTTTATTTGCCGGAGCTTATGTTGATCTTATAGTATTTAGTATGTACATAATTGGTATTGTACTTGCGATTATAATCAGCTTAATTATGCAAATAATGTCAAAAAACAAAACTAGATCTCAATTTATTCTAGAATTACCAGAATATCGAATGCCACAAGGAAAAAGTGTTGGACTTCTAGTCTGGTTTAAAACAAAAGACTATCTAATTCGTGTAACAACAGTTGTTGCTGGAGGATTGGTTATAATTTGGATTTTCTCTCATATTTCACTATATCCAGGATATTTAGGATATGTTGATCCAACAGAAGTTATAATCGATGGAATTACATATAATAGAATTTCAGAATTTTCAATCTTAGGACAATTTTCTACTTATATCTCTTATATATTTTATCCATTAGGTTTCGGTGCTGGTGAATCAGGTTGGATGTTAGTAGCTTCCGCTTTTACTGGAATTATTGCAAAAGAAATGGTTCCTGCTTCATTAATAAGTTTCGTTGGTGGAGATTTAAATGGAATTATTTCAACTTTACCATATGCAAACGCCGCAATTTATACCTTTATGATATTTAATCTTATTACTGTTCCATGTGTTGCTGCGGTTAGTGCAGCTAAAAGCTTGTTAAGTAAAAAAGCTTTTTGGAAAACGATGGCATTTTGGTTATTATTCTCTTATTTCTTCTCAGCTTTTGTTTATGGAATAGGAATAGCAATTACGCTTGTTTGGTGGTTATCTATTTTATTTGGAATTATACTTATTTTATTTATCGCTTTATTATTTTATGTCGAATATAAAAAGGAGAAAAAATTATGTACACAATAATCATTTCAATTTTCACTGTATTATTTATGATTGCACTTATTGGATTTTCAATTTTTGCAAAATTTCATTTTAAGAAACATAATTCTTGTTCCAGCTCCTGTTCTTGCTGTTCGCAGGAGAAAAAGTGCAAATCTAGTAGTTTATTAGTAGATGAATACAAAAAAACTTATAGAAAAAGCTGAAATTAATCAGCTTTTTCTTTTATTATGAAAAAATATTGGTTTTAATAACAATATAAAGGCTTTTTTAAAATATTTTTTCATATTTTTTAAAGAAACAAATGAAAAATTCGTTATAATAGATTATAGTATATATAAATATATAAGGATGATTAAGAATGGAAACAAATAATATTGAAGAGGCAAGGAAGTTCATCGCTTCCCAAAAAAGGAATAATTTATTTAGACCGAAATTTCATTTTACACCAACTGTTGGCAGAATATGTGAACCATGTGCTGTTACTTTTATTGATAAGAAATTTCATCTATTTTATAATATTAATCCGTTTATAGAAATATTTGGTCCACTATATTGGGGCCATGCAAAAACATATAATTTATATAACTTTTATGAAGAACCATTATCTATTGCTCCTGATCAAATATATGATGCTGATGGATGTAGAGGTGGAACGGCATTTGTAAAAGATAATAAAATATTTCTTTTGTATACTGGCGTAAAAGATGATTATGGTGAGATTATTGAGACACAAAATATTGCATTTTCGAAAGATTATGTTAATTTTACAAAGAGTATTGAGAATCCTGTTATCGCTTCTTTACCACAATCACTTAATGCGGATAATTCAATTTTCCGTCATCCACGTATTTTTGAACACGGGAATGTTACATATTGTGTTTGTGCTTCTAAAATAAAAGATAGACCATGTTTATTATTATTTAAATCAAACGATTTAAAAGAATGGGTTTATGTTAAGAAAATTATTTCTAATAAAAACATTGGTACTTTATGGCAATTCCCTTGCATTTTCGATACTGATGATAAAAGAGTTTGTATTATGATTTCTTCAACTGATTTAAACGAAAGTAAAGGATTTACGCAAAATGGTCACGCTACCGTTTATGCATTTATTGATGAAAAACAATTCTATGGTTCATATAGAGACGTTATTATCAAAAATTTTAAAATTTTTGATCACGGTGTTGATTTTAGCGGACCAACTATTTTTAAATATCAAAATTCTTATGCTTGTATTGGTTTATTAAATTCTTGGTATAGTAAATCTATGTATACCGAATTAAATCTTCAATATTCTGGTTGCTCAAGTCTTCCAAGAATGTTAACTATTAAAGATGATTCGATTTATCAGATGCCAATGCAAGAACTAACTGGAGCAGTTTATAAACGTTCATCTTTAAGTTATGAAATTGGACCAAAAGAAACAGTTCTCAGCGATGTTACTGGAACATCAATGCATTTAGTTTTGGTGTTTAACGTTAAAAAGAATACAAAATATTTCTTTAAAATATTTAAAAAAGGCGATAACTATTGCTTGTTATCATTTGATAGCAAAACATGTATGTTAACCGTTGATAGAACTAATGCAAAATATGAGTTCATTGATCATCATCAAAATCCAAATCAACTTGATATTAAAACCTTTAAAATTGAAAATATTAAACCTGGTGATGAGATGATTACAGATTTCTATTTTGACGTCACAACAATAGAAATGTTTATTAATAAAGGACAATATGCTGCTTCGTTTTTATTCTTCGCAGATAAGGAAGATAGTGACGTCACAATGAGCGCTACTTCTAAAACATCTATTAGGATTTTAAAAGAAGCAATTACAGCTAAAATTTAATTCATTATTTATAAAAATTTGCTATAATTATTTGGTATCGGGGAGTAGCGCTTGTTTTTATTCTACATCACGGATTTATCCAGGATAAAAACCATATTGAAATAATATGATGCAAGACCAATATTTAATATGTTTATTAGATAAAGGAGGCATTTATGCAAGAGGAAACAAAAAGCTGTAAAGAACTTTTTGAAAGTTTTGAAGTTGATGAAAAAAATGGCTTAACAACTGAACAGGTTGAAAGTCAAAGGACTAAGTTTGGACATAATAAATTAGATGAGAAAAAAGGTAAATCCATTTTTGGTATTTTCTTCTCGCAATTAAACGATCCAATGATTTATGTTTTATTTGCTGCTGCAATTATTTCATTTGTCATTTCATTTTTTGATGCAGAACAACGTATTTGGACAACTGCTCATATTGATTATGTCGAACCACTTATTATTTTAGCAGTTGTCTTACTAAATAGTATTATTGGAACAATTCAGGAATCAAAAGCAGAGAAATCTCTTGAAGCACTTAAAAATATGAGTGCTCCATCAGCAATCGTTAAAAGAAATGGAGTTATTGAAACCATTCCTGCTTCAGATCTTGTTCCTGGAGACATTGTAATTCTTGAAGAAGGAAGTCAAATTCCAGCTGACGTTCGTTTTATTTCGACTATAAATTTAAAAACTGATGAATCATCGATGACTGGTGAATCTTTACCAGTTGAAAAAGATGCTAAGAAAGTATTCAATGCACCAGTTGGAATTGGTGACCGTATTAACGTTGGATATATGTCGACACCAATTGTTTATGGGCATGGTGAAGCAATCGTAATTAATACTGGTATGAAAACTGAAATTGGTAAGATTGCTGGTATGTTAAATGAAGAAGTTGATGAACAAACACCACTTCAAAAGAAGTTAGCTTCGCTTTCTAAAATATTAGGATTTATTACAATTGGTTTAATTGTTATCTTCTTTATAATCGCAGTTGTTCAATCAAGCATTCAAGGAAAAGACTTGTTAACCACAATTGTAACAATGTTTGTAACAGCTATTTCCTTAGCAGTTGCTGCAATTCCTGAAGGACTTCCAGCAGTTGTTACAATTGTTTTAGCCTTAGGCGTTCAAAAAATGGTTAAAGTTAATACGATTGTAAGAAAGCTTCCAAGTGTTGAAACACTTGGTGCAGTTAACGTTGTTTGTAGTGATAAAACCGGAACTTTAACCCAAAATAAGATGACTGTTGTTAAAGCATATGTCGGCGAAAGATTTTATGAACAACAAAAATTTAATGATAATAAAAATTTCTTAGAAGAGTTGGCTGCAGGTTTATCACTTTGTAGTAATGCTTCTGAAACATATGGCGATCCTACTGAAATTGCACTTGTAAATTTCTCTAATGTATTTGGAAATGCTAAACTTGCACTAGAAGAAAAGATGGTAAGAATTGATGAATTACCATTTGATAGTGTTAGAAAAATGATGTCGACACAACACCAATTAGAAGGATCAATTGTTAACTATACAAAAGGTGCAATGGATCAAATTCTAAAACATACGACAATGATTAAAATAGGTAGTAGTGTTAGACCTATTACAAAAGAAGATGTTGCAAATATTATTAATGCATCTAAAACAATGGCATCTGATGCCCTCCGTGTTTTAGCACTTGCTTCTTCAGATTCTAAAACTTTAGCTGAAGAAAACTTAACATTTATTGGACTCGTTGGAATGGTTGATCCACCACGTGAAGAAGCAAAACCAGCAATCCAAAAATTCAAAGAAGCTTCAATTACAACGATTATGATTACAGGCGACCATAAAGATACGGCCTTTGCAATTGCTAAAGAATTAGGGATTGCTGATAAAGCAGAACAATGCATGTCAGGAGATGAACTTGACTTAGCAACTGAAGCTGAATTACAAGAAAAAGTGAAGTTCTGCAGGGTATTTGCAAGAGTTTCACCTCAAAATAAGGTTTCAATTGTTAAAGCTCTTAAGGCTAATGGCAATATTGTTGCAATGACAGGAGACGGCGTTAATGATGCCCCTTCACTTAAAGCAGCTGATATTGGTATAGCAATGGGTATTACTGGAACTGACGTTGCAAAAGGTGCAGCAGATATGGTTTTAGCTGATGATAACTTCTCTTCTATTGAAAAAGCAGTTGAAGAAGGAAGAGGAATTTATGCTAATATTAAGAAAACTGTTTTATTCTTACTTTCATCTAATATTGGTGAAGTAGTTTGTATGTTAGTTGCAGTATGCTTTGGATTACCAACACCACTTGCAGCTCTTCACATTTTATTCGTAAATCTTGTTACTGATAGTCTTCCAGCTGTTGCATTAGGATATGATTCAAAAGATAAAGATATTATGAAGAATAAACCTCGTGATGCTAAAGAATCACTTTTCTCAAATGGTGGATATTTCACTTTAACATTCTATGGAGTTGTGATTGGTATTATTACTCTTGTCGCTTTCTTATTCTATCCAATTATGGAAGTTGGTTTTAACTTAAATGCTATTATTACTTTATTAAATAATAATCCAGTTATCTTACTTGAATCCGAAACTTGTGCATTTGTTGTTCTTGCACTTAGTGAACTCTTCCACATGATTGGAATGAGCAACACCGAAAAAAGCTTTGTTCACATCTTTAGATCTCGCAACTGGTTATTCCTTGTTGCATTAGCATTTGGTCTTATCTGCCCAGTTATGCTTACAGAAATTGATGCTTTAAGTAATTTATTCGGCTGTACTCACCTTGATTGGATCCAATGGTTATCTTTATTAGGATTTAGTACAATTCCATTAGTTTTACATGAACTTGTCGTTCTTGTTAAATTTATTATTAAGAAAGTTAAAAAAGCTTAATTAATTAAAAAAATATTTAAAAGAAAGATTTAGAAAAAATCTTTCTTTTTTTATTTTGTTTTCTATATTAAAAATTGCCTAAATGAAGTAAAATATATGAGCCGATATTTTTTAAAAGAAAAGAAAATAAAAAAAGATTAATATTTATATAAATTTGGCACAACGATACAATGGAGAAATTAAAAATGGAACAAAATCTAATATTAGAAAATAAATGTATAAAAAATGTAATTTTTGACTTTAATGGAACGCTTATTGATGATGTCGATGTATCAATTGATGCATTAAATGCATGTATTACGCATTTTATCGGTAAAGACAAAATTATTACAAAAACCGAATATCTTGAGCATTTTTATTTTCCAGTTGGAAAATTTTATGAAGAATTAGGATTTGATTTCAAGATTCAAAGTTATGATGAAGTAGCTAATTTTTTTGTTAATTATTATATTGAAAATTGCACAAATTGTAAACTTTTTCCAACGATTGTTCCTTTACTAAAAGAACTTAAAAAAAGAAACGTAAATGTATATATTTTATCTGCATCTTTTAAAGAATTATTAATTAAACAATTAACTGAATATGGGATTGAAAAATATTTCACTTACATCATTGGTATGGAAGACAAATATGCCCATGGAAAATATGAAGTAGCTGCAGAATATTTTGCTAAACATCCAATTGATTTTGATGCAACTATCATGCTTGGAGATACGACTCATGATGCCGAAGTTGCACTTGAATTAGGAGTAATTCCAGTTCTTTTTTCAGGAGGTCATAACTCCGAAAAAAGATTAAAAAAATCTTCAAACTATGTTATTGATAGCCAAGAAAAAATATTAAATTTTATTAGATAAATTGTTGTTTTTATGCTTATGTTTTTTACGATTTTTTTAATGCTTTTTTAATATATATGTTAATATATATTCATGAAAAGAAAATCTGGTATCCTAAATATATTAAGACATTTTGTTAAAGGTATTACATCTAGATTTTTTATTTTGAGTTTTTTATTATTATCACAACTTATTGGTATTTCAATTCTACCTATTTTTGTGCCAAATGAATATACGATACTTATTTACATAATTGCATGGATAATGAATATTATTTGTTGTGTTTGTATTTCTTATTCTCCAGCATCAGAAGCTTATAAGATTGGATGGATGTCGATGATTATTATATTTCAAACAAGTGGTTTTATTTTCTACTTATTATTTGCAAATAAAAGAACTACAAAAAGACAAATTGAAACCATTATTCCTTATAGTAAAAATATAATTAAGTTTTCAACTGAAAACGATTGTCTTGATGAACTTAAAGAAATAGATTACGATGCTTATACGCAGTGTCATTATATTCATACTAAAGGACATAATAATGTTTATAAGAATACCGAAGTGACATATTATAAAATTGGTCAAGATGTGTGGCAACCAATGTTAGATGAGTTAAATAAAGCTAAGAAGTTTATTTTCCTTGAATATTTTATTATTGAACCAGGTGAATTTTGGAATTCTATTCTTGAAATTCTTAAAGTTAAAGCTGCAGAAGGAGTTGATGTACGTTTAATATATGACGACTTTGGTTGTATGACTAAACTTAAATATGGATATGATAAATATTTAAAAGGACTTGGAATTAAAGTCCAAGTATTTAATCGTTATTTGCCATTTGTTAATATTAAAATGAATAATCGTGATCACCGTAAGATATGTATAATCGATGGTAATGTTGGATTTAGCGGCGGACTCAATCTTGCTGATGAATACGTTAATAAAGTTCAACGTTTTGGAGTCTGGAAAGACAACGCCTTTAGATTAGTTGGTGAAGGAGTATATGGATTAACTTTACTTTTCTTATCTAATTGGGGAAATATTACTAAAACAAGCGAGAATTTTTTCCTTTATTCTTATGAAAATAATCAGCTTCCTGAAGGAAGCTTTAAAAGTGGCGGATATGTTCAACCGTTTGGTGACATTCCATATGATTATGAATCGATCGGAAAAAATGTCTACTTAAATTTATTTTACAAAGCTAATAAGTATTTATATATTGCCACTCCTTATTTAATTATTGAAGAAACAACTAGATCGGCGCTTAAACAAGCGGCTCAAAGTGGAGTCGATGTAAGAATAGTTGTTCCATCAATTCCTGATAAGAAAGTAGTTTATGAAGTAACTCAATCATTTTTTAAAGAATTATTGATTCATGGCGTTAAAATTTATAAATATACACCAGGATTTATTCATGATAAGACAATTTTAGTTGATGATAAGTTTGCTGCCGTTGGAACAATTAATATGGATTTACGTAGCATGTATTTGCACTTTGAAAATTCAACTTTAATGTATAACGTTGATGCTATTAAAGATATTAAACAAGATTTTGATGAAATATTTGAGGATTCTACCCAATATACATTATTAGATTATAAGAAAGTTGACATTTTCCGTAAGTTCTCGTGGATTATTTTACGTTTGTTTAGTCCATTATTCTAGGAGGAATAAATATGGCATTTATTGAAGTAAAAGACATTAGAAAAATTTATGGCATGAATAAAGAAAATGAAGTTCGTGCTCTTGATGGAGTTTCTTTTAATATCAAAAAAGGAGAATTCGTTGTTATTCTAGGAGCCTCAGGCGCTGGAAAATCAACTATTCTTAATATTTTAGGTGGAATGGATCAAGCAACAAGTGGAACTTATATTATTGATAAACTTGAAGTTACTGGTTTAAAAGATAAAGAACTTGGAAGGTTCAGAAGAAAAGATATAGGTTTTGTTTTTCAATTTTACAATTTAATTCCTTCTCTTAACGCTCTTGAAAACGTTGTTTTGCAAGAAGTTGCTTGCAAAAACCAACCGCATCTAAATTCAATTGATGCTCTTGATGCGGTTGGACTTAAGGATCGTGCAGGAAATTTTCCTTCTCAATTAAGTGGTGGTGAACAACAACGTGTCTCAATTGCTCGTGCGATTGTTAAAAAACCACAATTATTACTATGTGATGAACCAACTGGTGCGCTTGATAGTAAAACAGGACGCAATGTTTTAAAGTTACTTAAAAAATTAGCAAAAGAAGATAAATTTACTATTATTATTGTTACGCATAATGCAAACATTGCTTATATTGCTGACCATTTAATTCGTGTTGCTGATGGAAAAGTGTTTGAAGATTTATATATTGAAAAGCCTAAAGAAGTTGATGAAATTGAGTGGTAATTATAATGAAAAAAAGTGTTTTAGGACTTCAGTTTGTTAAAGCATTAAGATCGTTGAAAACAAATTTTAAACAATTTATTTCAATCATTTTTATTATTGCTATTGCAGTTACTTTATATGTTGGATTACAAGCTAACTATCAAGGAATTGATAAGAGAGTAACTGATATGTATAAACGTGGCAATATGGCTTCACTGTGGTCTACTTATAGTCTTATCACCGATAATAGTACTGATAAAGAAGATATTAAAAATTTATTACAATATGATGCTCAATTCGATGAACGTTTAATTTTAGATTCTAAAATTGGCGGTATTTCAACAAATTTAGCTATATCAAATGGTTATCCAACAATTAATAAACCTTCATCTTTATATAAAAAAGGTGATAAGACATTAAATGAAAAAAGATATGTACCAACAACTATTCCATTTGAAAATAGCATTGATTTCTTTATTATTGATAAGTCAGTTATTGATCGTTATGAAACATTTTTAGGAAATGCTCAAATTAATGTTGGTGATGAAATGAGTATTGTTACTCAAACTTCAGCTTATAAAGGAATGATTATTGAATTAGCAAAAGGTGCTTTTGCTGAACTTAAAAAACAAGATCCAACTGGAATTATAATTACGGATGAATTTATAAAAGAAGTCATAGCTTCAATTACGAAATTCTTTGATGAGAATAAAGAAATTGTTATTAAAGCAAAGATAACAGCTTTTATGTCTCATCCTGAAAATATTGCTGCAACTAATAACGATTCACCAATCACTATTATTTCTCGTGATTTATTTATGAATGGATTTTACGATTTAATTTATGAATATATGGCTAAAGATTATCCTGATCTTGATCGTGAAAGTTTTAATAACTTTACATATTTAATTCCAAACTTCTCTAACCAATATTTGTTTAAATTAAACGATGATAGCAAAGCAAACGTTACTAAAAGTTTAGGTCTTCTTCATAAATATTATGATGATAAAGTTTATCCTGAAAATTCTATTATTGGTAAACTAATTTATGCAACAGATATTAACACTTTACCAAGCAACTTATCAATTCAAAACGATATTCAACAAGCCTCAGCTTTATCATACGTTTTCCCAATTGTTTTCCTTGTTGTTGCGATATTGATCGTAATTACGACAATTACGCAGCTTATTTTAAAAGATCGAACTCAAATTGGAGTTATGAAAGCTTTGGGATATTCAAATTTTGAGATATATTTTGGGTATCTATTAATTAGTATAATTTTAGGATTAATTGGTACTATAATCGGTGTTATATTAGGTCCTGCAATCTTGCCATTTATTATGGATATTAAATATAGTATGTTATATGCGCTTGATCCGATGACGTATTTATTCCCATGGCTTGTTGCATTCCTTGTTATTGTTGAAATATGTGGTTTAATTGCTTTTATTACATATTTTATTATTCATAAAGAATTAAAAGCTACACCTACTGAATGCATGAGACCATTATCTCCACGTATTAAGAGTAATTCAAAGAAACCAAAGCTCAAAGTAATGAGATTTACTTCTCTTAAAATTGCGGTACGAAATATCCGTGTTTATTTTACTAAATCCCTAATGGTTATTGTCGGAGTATTAGGCTGTACCGCCCTTCTTGTTTGTGGATTTGGTATCGAAGATACAGTTAATTATGGTATAAATCATGATCTTTCTGCCTATTTTGGAGCGGATATAATGCTAAATTACGCTTCAACTACCTCACCTATTAAAGACTCGATATTAAATGATGAAAAACATGGTAAAGATATTGAAAGATATTATGAAGGAACGCAACTTCCGTGTACTATTGCAACCTCCTCTTCAGGTGCATTTAACACCGCGATTTATCTTGCTCCGTTAGATGTATACGATGATAAAGTTCTAGATATGAGTTTTCCACTCGAAAGTATCGCTATTTCTGCTGATAAAGCTAAATCGCTTAAACTTAAGACTGGAGACAGTGTTGATGTTAATATCTTAGGAAAAACATATGCTAAAAAAGTATCAGTTATTTATGAAACATTTTCAATGCATAATGTTTTTGCTCACATTGAAGATGTGAATGTTCCTTTCACGGATTTTAAGGATTATAAATCAATTGGTTTTGTTTATTTAAAAAATGAAGTCAAAGATACTCAAAAAGAGGTGGCTGAATATTTTTCAACTTTAAATGGTATCTCTAGTTCTAGCTCATCTCATGCTACTCGTGAAAAAATTGCTGGGTATGTCGGTGGAGTTACAACAATGACTTTAGCTATTAAGATATTTGCTATTTTATTAGCAGTTATTTGTCTTATTAATTTAGCGTTATTAAATTTCACTGAGAGATCTCGTGAAATTGCTACTCTTAAAGTATTAGGTTTCTCTCGAAGTGAAATTGCACGAAGTTTATTATATGAAACGTTATTCTTAACAATTGTTGGAACTATAATTGGTTTGCTGCTAGGAATGCCAATGGAATATCTAGTTCTTTCTATTAATGAAAATAACATGGTTTCCTTTATTTATTATATCGGAACTGTAACATATGTGGTTTCTGCAGCGATTTCGATCGGAACCGCGTTTATTATTAACCTTATTCTTTCTCTTTCAACTAATAAAATCAAGATGGTTGAATCTCTTAAATCGGTGGAGTAATAATATATGAATATCTTTAAAATTGTATACATTAGAACATTTCAAAAAGTGTTAAAGATTGGATCTTCAATACTTAATTTTAGAGTTCCAAAAGTCTATAATTCATTTAAAGATATTCCATCCATTTTAAAAGAAGAATCAAAACATACGTGTTTATTAGTGAGTGATAAAAATATATTAGAGTTCGGATTGCTTGACGAATTAATTGCTTTAGCTGCAAAATCTGAAATAAAGATTGTGCTATTTACTGCTGTTGATCCTAATCCAACATTTGAAAATATCAATGAAGGCAAGAAAGCCTATCTTGATTCAAATTGTGACTCAATTGTTGCGGTTGGTGGCGGAAGTGTAATGGATGCCGCGAAAGTTATTGGCACATTGATTACAAATAAAAAAACAATTCCTCAATTAAAAGGATTGTTTAAATTAAGACATCGTTTGCCACTTTTACTTGCAGTACCAACGACTTGTGGTACTGGAAGTGAAGCGACTCTTGCAGCAGTTATTAGAAATAAAGTCACGAAAGAAAAATTTCCAATTGAAGATCTAAAATTAATTCCTCGTTTTGCAATTTTAGACCCATATTTTATTGCAAATCTTCCACAGAAGATTTTAGCAACTACTTGTCTTGACGCATTAACTCATGCAGTTGAGGCTTTTATTGGCCAATCTACAACCAAAAAAACAAGAAAGTATGCTGTTAATGCAGTAAAACTTATCTTGAACAATGTAAATAAAGCTTATGATAACAAAGACGATTTGGAAGCAAAAAAGAACTTATTAACAGCATCTTTTGATGCTGGAGTTGCTTTTACTAAATCATATGTTGGATACGTTCATGCAATCGCTCATCAAATTGGCGGATTATACAATTTGCCACATGGTTATTTAAATGCAATTATTTTACCAATTATCTTAGAAGAATATGGAAATTCTATCGATAAAAAGATTACAATATTAATGAGATCTATTAATTTTCCTTTAGTAAGTGATGATGAAAAAGAAAATCGCTTAATGTTTATAAAACGGATTAGAGATCTTAACAAAAAATTTAACATTCCTTCACACATTAAAGAAATAGAAGAACAAGATATTCACCTTTTATCAGTTCGTGCCTACAAAGAAGCAACGCCGTTATATCCTGTTCCTAAATTACTAAGTGAAGAGACGCTAGAAGATATTATTCGAAATAAAATAAAGGAGAAAACTGATGTCAAGTAGTAAAATAAGGCCATTTGTTCAAGGAGCTAATGTTCTAATTCTAGAAAAAAATGATAAATTATATGGAATGACATTTGCTTGGGGAATGCTTTCTGATTATAATACCGCTTTGCTTCTTATTGGCGAACAAAGTGAAACCGGAAACCATCTGGAAATCGGAGATAAAATTTCTGTTTCTTGTCTTGCAAAAGGACAAGGGGATATCGCTATATTATTTGGAATAAAACACACAAGTGAAATAGATAAATTTGAAGATAAAACTATGTTTACTAAATTTGAAGAACAACTTGTGATCAAAAACGCTGCAAAACTCACGTTAATGAAAGTCAAAGACATTAAATTCATTAATGTTGGATGTAAAGATAAACTAGTAATATGTGATATTATTAAGTATAGAAAAAATAAGTTTGAGGAACTAATATATGAAAAAGAAATTGAATAACGGATTAAGCGACATAAGTTTTCTAACATTTAAAAATAAATGTAACATGGAACTTAATTTATGTACATTTGGTGCCTCGATCTATTCTATTAAATTAGGAAGAAAAGTTTTAACTTACGCTCCTAAAAATAAGGAAATATTCTTAACAAGTTTATCATATTTTGGAAAATCGGTTGGACCTATTTGTGGAAGACTTAAAGGTGGAATTATTTCTACTAAATATATATATAAAAACTTAGAATCTGTTGATAATGAAGAAATTCTACTTCATAGTGGATTCTTTGGAATTTCGTTCATGAATTTCGCCTACGAAATTCATGAAGATTTAGAAAAGTATGAAATCTTATTTATTAAAAAGATTGATGATAAAAAGATTAATGATGGATTTTTTAATTCATTAATTACGATTACTTATGTTTTATTTAAAGAAAGAAATGAAATACAGATAATTCATGAAATTACTCCATTCCAAGACACTGTCATGTCGTTAACAAGTCATACATATTTTGCTTTAAATAGATGTAAAGGTATTTTAGGTAATAATTTATTTGTTGATGCTTCAAATTATGGGGTGTTAAATGATGACTTGTTATTAAATCATAAAGAAAAAGTAAATGAAGTAATGGATTTTAGAAAAGCACATAAAATTGGTGATTTCTTTAGTAAAACTGTTCCTCTTACGGCAAGAGGATATGATCATCCATTTTACTTTGATCATAATGAACTAGATTCTCCTCAAGTTATTCTTGAAGATAAAAAAATAACTTTAGAAGTATATAGTGATTATGGTGGTGCTTATATTTATACTAATAATTTCTTTAACGGTGAAAATATATTAGGACATGGTAAAAATACTGCTCAAAAAGCAATTGCGATCGAGCCTCAAATAGAGCCATTTGAACAAGATAAAATGATTATTAAGTTTGGATCAACAAGAAAGAATGTTATAAAGTACGTATTTAAGGAGAAAAAAATATGATTACAATCGCTGATCGTTTAGTTAACTATGGTTTACTTAATCTTGGACTTAGTATTCTTGATGCTAATTATGTCCGCAACAAGATTTTTCATTTACTAAATATTTATAGTAATGAACCATTTGTCGCAGATGTTGATGATACGCTTAGTTTAACACCTCACGAAATGAGAGTAGAAATTGAATCATTTATTATTCAAAACAAAATAAAAAATGAAGGATTTGAATGTAATTTATTAATAGACGAAATATTTGGTCTATTAATGCCTTTACCAAGTGCATTTAATGAAGAATATGATGATATTTATACGTATAGTGGAGACGTTGACGCTATTAGATATTTAACTAAATTAGAAGTAAATTCAAATTATATTAACTTATTTAATGTTAATAAAAATATTAAATGGGAACAAAAATTTGGCGAAAATATTATTGAATACACAATTAACTTGTCAAAACCTGAAAAAAGCAATGCTGATATTAAAGCAGCTTTATCTTTTAAGGGTGATAATTCACTTAATCCAAAATGTGTGTTATGTTACGAAAATGAAGGATATTATGGTGCTTTTAACAAAGAACCACGCTCAACGATTAGAGTCATTCCTCTTAATTTAAATGCTCATCAATGGTATATGCAACTTTCACCATACGTTTATTTTGAAAATCATTTGATTTTATTAAATAAAGATCATGTTCCAATGGTAATTAATGAAAACACCCTTGAAAATCTTCTTGATTTTGTTGATCAATATCCTAATTTCTTTTTAGGAAGCAATGCTGACTTACCGATTGTTGGTGGTTCAATTTTAAATCACGAACATTATCAAGGTGGAAGTCACATTATGCCAATTATGAAATCTTCCGCTAAATATAATTTTTTAAGTAAAAATAAATCCGTCAAGATTTCTTATCTTGATTGGTTTAATTCAACTTTATTATTAGAAACCACTGATAAAGAAGCTCTTAAAGCTGAATTTGCTAACATTCTTAATGGATGGATAAGTTATAGTGATGAAGAACTTGGAATTATTGCTTATACAAACAAAGAACGTCACAATACTATTACCCCAATTTTAAGAAAAGTTGATGATAAATATATGTTATATCTTATTTTAAGATGTAATAATACGAGCGCAGAATTTCCAGAAGGAATATTCCATGTTCATCCAGAATATTTTAATATTAAACACGAAGGAATTGGTTTAATTGAAGCAATGGGATTGTATATTCTTCCTGCAAGACTTAAAAGTGAACTTGGTTTAATTGAAGAATTATTTAACGCCAAAGCTGATATAAATGAATTTATAGCAACTCATGAAGAACTCTTAAAACATAAAGATTTGATTATGAAGATTGAAAGTCAAATTACTAAGACAAGCGATGTTCATCAATTATTAATCGATGAAATATCAGGTATTGGAAAAGAAATTTTAAAAAATACTGGTGTATTTAAAGAAAATGAAGATTCACACATGTTTAAATTTATGGAAAGCTTAGGTTATAAAAAAGGAGAATAATTATGGAATACAAAATCGATAAAAATAGAATAACTAATTTAAAAAAACTGTTTGTTAGTTCCTTCAAAAGCGAACCTTTTGATTTTATGCAATCAACAGGTAGACTTGAAATTATTGGAAACCACGTGGATCATAACAGTGGAATTTGTCTTGTTTCAAGTGTTGCCAACCTTAATATAGTTGCAGCTGTTTCACCAGCACGTGGTCATATTAATATAAAATCAAAAGGTTTTAAACTAACTTCCATTGATTTAAACGATATTGCTTATAGAAAAGAAGAAGAAGGAACTTCAACTTCTTTTGTGAAAGGAATATTAAATGGATACCGTAATTTAGGATATACAATTGGTGGATTTGATGCTTGTTTTGATAGTAATATTTTTAGGGGAGCAGGTGTTTCATCTTCTGCTGCTTATTGTACGCTTATTTGTAAAATTCTATCTTATTATTATAATAATGATGAAATTGATCCAGTTAGTATGGCTAAAGTATCTCGTTTTGCTGAAAATAAGTTCTTTGGTAAAAATTCAGGATTATTAGATCAAATTGGATGTTGTTCAAAAGGATTTAGTATGGTTGATTTTAAAGATCAAGAAAATCCAGTTATTAATCGTATTATTCCTAATTTTAGTGATTATGATTTAGTATTATTAAATACGCTTACTGATCATAGTGATTGTAGTGATGCCTATGGAAGTATAGTTGTTGATATGAAAAAGATTGCAACGATGTTTCATAAACAATATCTACGTGATGTTGATTATACTGAATTTTTAAAAGTATATAATGAAGGACATAATAAAGATCTTATTGAATTTAAAAGAGCTAAACATTATTTCGATGAGAACGCTCGTGTCTTAAATGCCTTTATTCATATTAAAAACGATGATATTAAGAGTTTCCTTAAAGAAATAAACGATAGTGGATTAAGCAGCGAAAACTTATTACAAAATATTGTTTTACCAGGTGAAGAAACAAATAATCTTGAAAAAGCTCTTCATTTAGCTCGTAATATTATTAAAGATGGTGCTGTTAGAGTTCATGGTGGTGGATTTGGTGGAACTATTTTAGCTTTTATTAACAAAGCTGAAACCGAACACTATATTGAAGAAATGAGCAAAGTATTTGGTAAACATAATATTTTAATTGTTTACACTTGTTCTGATCCTCTTAAAGTTTTAGAGGTTAAGTAGATGCCTATTCAAAGAAATGATGAAAAGAAAATAAAAATTACCGAAAACAACGTCGAAAAAATGTTGAGTAATGAAGCACTTGATAAAAAAGTTGCTGAAAATAACAACAAAGTAGCAGCAAAAAAGAAAAAGCTTTCACCAAAGACAAAATATGTTTTATCATATATCGCTGTTTGTCTTATTGGATTAGCGGTTGCCCTACTTATTATTGCCCTTATAAATCTTGGGGTACATGGTAAATTTGAAATATAAAAAAAGACACAGAAGTTTATTCTTCTGTGTCTTTTCTTCTTCTAGAATCGTATTTTTTACGTTCTGATGTATTTAATATTCTTTTTCTCATGTGGAATGAATTAGGAGTAATTTCGACTAATTCATCGCGATTAATGTAGTCTAGACATTCTTCAAGAGTCATTCTTCTTGAAGATTTTAAGACAACAGTAAAGTCTTTATTTGATGATCTAACGTTAGATTGTTTTTTAACTTCATTTACGTTAACTGCTAAATCGATATCGTATTTATTTTCTCCAACAATCATACCTTCATATACTTCTGTACCAGGAGTAATGAAGAGAACGCCTCTTTCTTCGATGTGTTGAATAGCGTATGGAGTGGAAGTTCCACTATCGGTAGCAACAAGTACTCCGATATTACGTTCGCCAACTTCGCTTTGAATCATTGGACGATATTCTTTATAAGTATGGCTAATTATGCCATATCCTTTAGTTAATGTCATAAATCTAGAGATAAATCCTAATAAACCACGTGAAGGAATAACGTATATTAATTTTGAGGTAGCATCACTACTATCCATATCAATTAATTGAGCGTTTCTTGCTCCAAGAACATCCATTATTGTTCCAACAAAATCAGTTGGAACATCAATTGTTAAATCTTCGTATGGTTCGAGTTTTTGTCCATTAACTTCGTGGATTATAACTTCCGGTTTTGAAACTTCTAGTTCAAAACCTTCACGTCTCATATTTTCAATTAAGATACCAAGATGAAGTTCTCCACGTCCGGAAACAATCCATGCTTCAGCGTTTTGAATACGTTCAACTCTTAGTGAGACATCTTTTTGAACTTCTTTATTTAAACGTTCTTCAATTTGACGTGCAGTTAAAAGCTTTCCATCTTTTCCTGCAAGAGGAGAAGTGTTAGTTCCAAATGTCATTTGGAGAGTAGGTTCATCAATTCGAAGTGGTTGAAGAGCTTCAAGACAAGTAGTAGCACATACTGTTTCACCAACATTTATGTCTGGAAGTCCAGCAATGGCAACAATATTACCAGCTGTAGCTGTTTCTACTTCAATTCTTTTAAGACCAGCAAAACCATATAACTTCATAACTTTAAAGTTTTTAGTTGTACCATCTAATTTTATACAGGTAACTGTATCATCAAGATGAACAGTTCCTCTTTTAATAACACCAATTCCAATTCTACCAACGAAGTCATTATAATCTAATAATGCTGGTTGGAATTGAAATGCTCCATCTGTTACAACAGTTGGAGAAGGAAGATCATCTATAATTAATTGTAATATAGCATCCATTCCAGGAACTTGATCAGCTGGATTTGGTGATAAACTTGATGTTCCTTTAAGGGCGCTTGCATAAGCAACCTTAAAGTCAAGAAACTCTTCAGGAGCTCCTAATTCTAAAAATAAATCAAGAACCTCATCAACTACCTTTTCAGGATTAGCGTTAGGTCTATCGATTTTGTTTATTACAACAATTGGCTTAATATGTGATTCAAGGGCTTTTTTAAGAACAAAACGTGTTTGTGGCATTGTTCCTTCAAAGGCATCAACTAAAAGAACACATCCATCAACCATGTGCATAATACGCTCAACCTCACCACCAAAATCAGCATGCCCTGGAGTATCAAGAATATTGATAATCGTGTCATGGAATTTAATAGTTGTTGTTTTTGCTAAAATGGTAATGCCCCTTTCTCGTTCGATTGGGTTACTATCCATTGCTCTGTCTTGTACTTGTTCGTTTTCTCTAAATGATCCGGAACACTTTAATAATTGATTTACTAGAGTTGTTTTACCATGATCAACGTGGGCGATAATTGCTACATTTCTTATGTTCATTTTTTTAACCTCGACGATTAAGATTTTACTAGAAAATTGAGCAATTTACAATAAATATATATTATATATATTATAAATTAATTTAGTCGAGGAAAAATCGCGGCAACATATTTGTTAATATTTGTATTTGAATATACTTAATTTAGCACTAAAATATATGTATGAGTGAAAAATTAAATAGAGAATATAACAAATATGTTGCATATCAAATTTATCCGATGTCTTTTTGTGATTCTAATAATGATGGAATTGGCGATATTAACGGAATAAGAAGTAAATTAGATTACTTAGTTAGTTTAGGAATAGATATGATTTGGATATGTCCAATATTTGCTTCTCCAATGGATGATAATGGATATGATGTATCAAATTTTTATGCTATTAATCCGATGTTTGGAACATTTGATGATTTTAAAAATTTGATTAAAGAAGCTCATGAGAAAAATATAAAAATTATTTTAGATTTAGTGCTTAATCATACTTCTTCTGAACATGAATGGTTTAAAAAAGCAATTAGTGATGTAAACTGTCCTGAACATGGATATTATTATTTTAAAAAAGGAAAGATAAATGCAGATGGTAAAAGAGAACCACCTAATAATTGGGCTAGTTTTTTTTCAACTTCTGCACGGGAATATGTTCCTGCAATTGATGAATATTATCTACATATATTTTCATCTAAAATGCCAGATTTAAATTATACTAATCCACTTCTTATGGAAGAAATGAAAAAAGTTGCAGCTTATTGGCTTGATTTAGGAATTGATGGTTATCGAATTGATGCGGTTGCACATCTTGCTAAAGATACAAGTTTTGCCGATAGCACTCTTCCAGTTGATGCAAATTCAAGGGTACTTGATTTTACTAAATTTTCGAATCGAGAAGAATTATTTGACTATCTAAATGAATTATCAACTGGTGTATTTAAGCCTCGAAATGCTTTTATTATCGGTGAAGTTGGTGGATGTGCAACAAGCAGTGAAGCTTTAAAATATTCAAGATATAATATAGGTCCGGCAAATATGGTGTTTAATTTCGATACTTGTTGGGAAAATGGAGCATATGGTTCGATAACAAAAGAAGATAGTGAAATAGTTACAAATGTATGGAATTTAAAACATCTATTTTTAAAATGGTATCGTGGATGTTATAAAGATTCAGATATGCCACTTTACTGGAATAATCATGATCATCCACGTGTTTTATCGCAATATGGTTCAGTAAAATATCGTAAAGAATCAGGTAAAATGCTTATAACAACCTTGTTATTTATGTATGGTTTACCATTTATTTTATATGGAGATGAGCTTGGCATGTCTAATGCTGATTATACTGATTTAAACGATTTTAAAGACATTAATGATGTTAATTTTAGAGCCGAAAATACAAAATATACAACCGAAGAACATCTACGTTTTGCTCGTAGATGTTCTCGCAGTAATGGACGCTTGCCATTTTGCTGGAAAAACGATATAAATGGAGGATTTAGTAAAGTTTCTCCAAGTATAAAAAGTCCAGGATACTTTAAAGAAGTAAATAAAGAAGATGAAGATAAAGATCCTAATTCAGTTCTAAATTATTATCGTAATATTATTAAAT
Organism: Bacilli bacterium; assembly: GCA_036657515.1. Classification (GTDB taxonomy): domain Bacteria; phylum Bacillota_I; class Bacilli_A; order RFN20; family CAG-826; genus Alectryobacillus. Next base: position 62,385 of record JAVXGI010000001.1, on the reverse strand, counting down.
TACGTCACCAAAATGAGATTATTGAATCTATTATTGATAATGAATTTGAATTAGTTGATGAAAATAATGTTGATGTTTTTGCCTATTCTCATTTTGGATCAAAAATGAATATTTTAGTTATTTCTAACTTCAGAGATTTTGAAGTTGATTTTAATCTTATACACAAAATAAAAAGAATAATAATTAAAAACTATGAAGAAGTAAAGATTGATGGAAAAACGCTTAAATTAAGACCTTTTGAAAGTGTTGTTTTCGAGGTAGAAATAAATGATTAAATATTACTATTTTTATTCCTATAATAAATTTGATCGATATCAATTTGAAACAACACTTCGATCATCATTTTCGTCTTATTTAGATATTGATTATATTGATGATAAAAAAGGTATTATTTTAAGCGATGAATTTTTTGCTGCCAGACTTCATACCATCTTTAATATTTTATCAAGTGATTTATCCGGGCGCTTTGTTTTTCTTGAAACATTTGAAAATGAGTGCATTAGTAACAAAGCGCTTTCCTTATTAATAGATGAAAATAAAATAGGAGTTTTTTACTTAGCAGATTTATTGGTGAAGAATAATAATATGGAGCTTTTTAAGTTATTAGATATTTTATTTTCATCATTAGATATTGAACTTATAAATACTGCGGATGCTTATTTAGAATGTTCATTAAGTGGAGTTGAAGCTGCGACAGAATTATATATTCATCGTAATACATTTAATTATCGATTAAATAAATTTATAGAAAAAACTGGATTAGATATTAGAGATTATAAATACTCATTAATTTACTATCTATATCGTTTTCTTAAGAAACATAATTGATTTGTGCATAATGCACATATCAATAATATATTTTTGTGATATCATATTAGAAAAGAGGTAAATACTTATGGTAGAAAAAGTTAAAAAAGTTGCTAAAGAAGAAACTGTTTTGCAAGAAGAGAAAAAAGAAGTAAAAGTTAACGCCAGTGATAAACATCATGATTCATTTGTTATCTTACACGGAATTGATAAAGTCTATGACAATAACGTTCAGGCTGTCTTTGATTTTAATCTTGATATTAAAAAGCATGAATTTATTGTTCTTGTTGGTCCATCTGGATGTGGTAAATCAACCACTTTAAGAATGATTGCCGGACTTGAAGACATTACTCGTGGTGAATTATATATTGATGGTGAGTTATGTAATGATAAAACACCAAAAGATAGAGATATCGCCATGGTTTTCCAAAGTTATGCATTATATCCTCATATGTCAGTTTACGATAACATGGCATTTGGGCTAAAAATAAGACATATGCCTAAAAACGAAATCGATAAAAGAGTACATGCTGCGGCAAAAATTCTTCAAATCGAAGAATTTTTGGATCGTAAACCAAAAGCCTTATCAGGTGGTCAACGTCAACGTGTTGCTTTAGGAAGAGCAATCGTTAGAAATGCTAAAGTATTCTTAATGGATGAACCATTAAGTAACCTTGATGCTAAGTTAAGAGTACAAATGAGAAGTGAAATTATTAAACTTCATGATTCTTTAAATGCAACAACAATCTATGTAACGCATGACCAAACTGAAGCTATGACAATGGCTTCACGAATTGTTGTTATGAAATTAGGACGTGTCCAACAAATTGGTTCTCCAATTGAAATTTATAATAAACCAAATAACTTATTTGTTGCTGGATTTATTGGAAGTCCTGCTATGAATTTCTTTGATGTTAAATTTAATGCTGGAGTAGTTACTTTTTCAAATGGTAAAAAGTTAGTTTTACCAAAAAGCGCATATGAAGGAAAAGAAATTGCAGAAGATGTCATTCTTGGCATTCGCCCAGAAGACATTGCAAGATCTATTGAAACAGAAAAAGATGCCTTTGAAGTTGAAGTTAGAGTTGCTGAATTATTAGGACATGAATATTACATCCACACTGATTTTGGTGGCACTGATTTAATTTCAAAGTTCCCAGCAGAACAAGAAATTAAACTCCATCAAAATGTCTTTATAAAGATGAATGGAGCCAAGGTTCACTTCTTCTCAAAAGAAACTGAAGAACGAATTAAGTAAGAAAGAAAACAATATACGAAAAAAATGGTAAAAACACTACCATTTTTTTCGTATTTAGGCTATATTGAAAGGGTTTTACTAATTTTAAAAAAAATATGCCGATAAACATTTAATTTAGTTTACAAACAATAAATAATGATATAAAATTATAGGTAGTTAAACATATAGAAGAAAATTTTGGTCGTGTTTTTTGGTTGTAACATAGTTTATATTTACACAAATTTTACAAAAAAACAGAGTCATTTTTTTATTCTATCAATAAGAAAGGAGAAAATATGTTTAAAAAATTAAGTATTGTCGCAATGGGCTGCCTTATGATTGGCGGCTTAGCATCATGTGGTCAAGACCCAACTATTTCAGTTACACCTGTACCACCTCATCCATTTGAGTATCCATTTATCGGATTTATCGGAGGAGCTGTTGGCGGCTGGAATCCAGAAAACGATAAGGGTTTCACCATTGTTGAAGGTGACGTTGAGTTCCGTAAACAAGAACTTACATTCACTTATACTGAAGCTATGGTAGCAAACGATAAAGGAGCTGGAGAATTTAAGATTCGTGCAGATCATTCATGGGACGCAGGAGTTAATAAAGGTATTAAGATGTTTGATAAAGAATCTGTTAAATTTTTAAAAGATGATTTACAAAAAAAGTACGAAATACCAAGTGAAGATCCAAATGCTGTATTTAAAGAAGCAGGAACATATAAATTCGTATATCATCCATATTACTTCCTTGAACCAGGATTAACAGGATGTGTAGTAGTTACAAAGGCTGCTGCTTAAGGAGAATGAAAAAATGAAAAAATTACCTATTTTTGCCTTTGCTGCTTTATCAATTGGTGCTTTATCAGGTTTAACATCATGCGGAGGCAATCCAATTGTTGATGACAAAACCGATGTTAGCAAACCTATTTTAGTTTGGGCACCTGCTGAAGAAGAACAAGTTATTAAGGCCGTTATTAAAGAATACAATGACAAACAAACAAAAGAAACAGCAAAGTTTAATATTGAATATCAACCTGTTTCTGAAGCTGATGGCGGACCAACATTATCAAAAGATCCTAACGTTGGTGGTGCTTTAGTTGCTGTTGCTGATGATCATATTTCATCTTTAGTTGAAAAAGAAACTATTTGGACCCTTCAAGGCAATATTGAGAAATATACCAAAGAAGAAAATGCTAGTATCGCTATTGAAGCTGCTTCCATTGATAAAAAATTATATGGATTCCCAATTTCTAACGATAATGGTTATTTCTTATGGTATAACAAAGATAAAATTTCTGATGAACAAGCTAAATCAGTAGAAGGACTTATTGCTGCTACTAAAAATGCTGATGGTACTTATAAAAAAGATATGAAGATCTTATTTGATCTTCCAAACGGTTTCTATTCTGCTGCCCCATTCTTCTCAAGTGAAGTTTGCGGTACAAAATCACTTTCTTATCATCATGAAAAAGTTGAAGGCAAAACAGCTGTTAAATATTCCGTTAACTGGGATAACCCAAAAGGTGCAGCTGCTGCTGAATCATTATCTAAATTATTAGTACCAGAATATAAAGCCAAAAACTGGGTAACTGGTGGAAATGACGTTATTGCTGCTGGTTTTACAGATGATTCAATGTGTGCAGCCGTTTCTGGACTTTGGATGGAAAAAGAATTATCTAAATTAATTGGTGCTGATAAACTTGGTGCTATTAAATTACCTACCTTTAAAATCGCTGGAAAAGATGCTCAATTAGGTTCATTTGCTGGAACAAAATTATATGTTGTTAATAGCACAAAACCAGTTGCTGAACAAAAAGCTGCAATTTATCTTGCTAGATTATTAACAAGTAAAGATGCTCAATTAAAGAGATTTGAATTAAGAAATGCTATTCCAACAAACCTTGAAGCTTTAAAAGTAGATTCTTATAAAAAGAACACTACTGCAGGACAAAAAGCATTACTTGCACAATCAGAATTTGCTGCCGTTCAATCACTTTCTGCTGAAGGCAAATATTGGGATATTGGTAAAGGTATTGGTCAAGCTATCATTGATGGCAAATTAGTTAAAGATGAACATACTAATTATGCTACATGGACAGAATTCTTAAAGAGCCAATTAGATAAACTTCGTTAATTCCTAAGATGTGTTTATATTAGCTTAGCTTTATTAAAATTTGGGGGTAAGTTATACTTTATTAACTTCCCCCTTTTTTCTAAAAAAAGGGGATTATATGGAAAAAGATAATAATATTGACTATACATCTCTTGAAAATTCTGAAAATGTTTTTACTAAAGAAGTAAAACCTCTTCCATGGTATAAAAGCCTAGGTCAAGGTTCCCGGTCTTTTTTAGTAAAAATTATTTTATGGGTAATAGGATTTTTATGGGATATAATTTTAGGTTTTTGGTCTATTTTTAAAAGCATATATAAAATAGCTGTTAAAGGATCAGTTTGTGCATATAAATTTGTATTAACTAAAATTCACCAATTTAAATTTAATGATTGGTCAGGAAGACTTAGTTTTATATTTTTTGGCTCTTCAAGTTTTAAAAATAAGCAGTATGTAAATGGTGCTTTATTTTTAATTACGGAAATAGGATTTGTTATTTATATGATTCTATTTGGTGGGAACGCTTTATTTTTATTAGGTTCACTTGGCCAACCAAATACTGATATTGAAATATGCTATGAGGATCCAATTGTTGGAAAGATTTGTGAACCAAGAATGCCTGATAACTCCATTTTAGTTTTAATATTTGGTTTATTAACTGTCATTATGCTATTTGGAATGTGCTACTTATGGAATCGTTCAGTTTCTTCTGGTTATAAAAATTATCGTATTAATATGTTTGATACATATCGCGTTACATATGAAGATAGTATTTCATATTCAACCGAAGCAGACAAAAAGACAAAAGAATTAAAATTTTATACGAAAGATGCACCAAAAGATAGAGAAATTATTCTTGAAAATTTTTATTTAGATAATAAACTTAATTATGAAGAAAAGATATCTTCTTCATTAATAAGTCTTGGAAAGGATGAACAGTTTTCTAAAAAATTTAGTGTTAATTATTTTAAATATTTACATTTTTTAACTGTAACTGATGCTAAAGCAAACGTAAAAATTAACGTTAGACTTCTTAAAAAGATTAATTCTTTAAAAGCTAAAATCCAAAAAGAACTTGATTTGCATCTTGAAAAAAGAGCTCTTATGGATAAAAAGTTTGATGAAATAAAGAACAATGTAATTTTTAAAGAAGAAAATAGCGATGTTAATAATAAAAAAAGTACAAAAGAAGTAACAAAATACGAAACAAAAATATATAGTTTCGAACGCAACTATCTTAAAAAACATGATTTTCATTCAACAAAACTTAGATTGCTTGAAAAAGAATTAGAAGATGAAAATAAATCTTATTCACCATCTGCTGTACGTTTATTAAAAAACAATTACTCTATATATTCAAAGTTTAATATTTATTATAAACATTTGCGTGAAATTGATGATGATTTATTATTTTATAATAATTATGATGCGATAAAAGATTCGTATATTCGTGGTTCTTCAACGTTTAATAGTGAAAATGAAGAAAACATTAACAAAAAGACATTCTTAAAAAATGATCTTGATGCAAAAATTGCTACTACTAATAAAACGTATGATTCAATTTTAGAGAAGAAAAATGCTTTAAAAAATGATTTATCATTAATGATTAATGAAAAGAAATCGATGCTTCAAAGCCTTAAAGCATTAAATTACAATGATTCAGCTATTGGCACGGCCATCTTAGAATGCCTTGCTAAATCTAATGTTGAAATTTCTGATTATGAACTCAATTTTAAATCTATCAGCAAAGTAGTTACAGACTACTATGATGAAAAAATTAAAAAAATTGATGGTAGAATCAATGCTCTTCCAACGGATAAAGATATTAAAGATATGCGTGAAGAAGAAATTAAAAACTACAAACATGCATTTAAACGCGATTTTAATTGCATTAAAATCGATCACAACGAAGAAACTTTTGGAAAAGAATCGACAATTAACTTCATGATGCTAAATTATGACATTCAATATAGAAAAGCATGTCTTAATGTTGTGCTACTTGAAGAAATTCTTGATAAGAAAAAAACCGAAGAAGCTTTTGTTGAAAACGAATATGTTGCTAATAAAATTAGTGAACTTAATAATGAAAGACAAGAATTTAGTAATGCCTCTTCAACTCATTACGTTGGACGCGCAACAAAATTTAAAGAACAAATTAAAGGTTTGTTTAATGAGAATTTCCATCTTACACTATTAGCTTTACCTATTATTGGAGTTTTAATTGTAACAATTATTCCATTAGCATTCTCAATTGTTGTTGCATTTACTAACTACAGTCAAGGTCATATTCCTCCAACACAATTATTTACATGGGTGGGACTTGAGAATTTTGGAAGTTTATTTTTCCCAACAACTTCTGATTTAAAAAATTTACCTCAAGCAATGTTGATGACGTTAGGTTGGACAATTATTTGGGCAATTGTTGCTACATTTAGTAACTATATACTTGGAATTATTGTTGCCTTAATGATTAATAAAGAAGGTATTAAGTTTAAAAAGTTGTGGAGAGGCATATTTGTTATGTCAATTGCTATTCCTCAATTTATATCCTTATTATCAATTGGAGTTCTGCTCCAAGATAACGGGGCGTTTTCAAACCGGATCTCGGATACGTTTAATTTTAATTTAGGATTTGCAAAAGATACGACAAACGGCGCTTTAGTTACAAAAATTATTATTATTATCGTTAATATCTGGGTAGGTATACCTTATACCATTTTATCAACAACTGGTATCTTGATGAATATTCCTCGTGATTTATATGAATCGGCAAGAATTGATGGAGCTTCTCCAACAACGCAATTTGCTAAAATTACCTTACCATATATATTGTTTGTTACAGGACCGCATTTAATAACGCAGTTCATTGGTAACATTAATAACTTTAACGTTATTTATTTCCTTACTGGTGGCGGACCGGACGTCTCAGGATCGCAGAATCTACAAATCGGACATACAGACTTACTAATAACTTATATTTATAAGATTGTAACCTCTGCTAATAACCCGATGTTCTCGATTGCTTCTTGTATTGGTATAGTAGTCTTTGTACTTTGTTCATTCTTCTCAATTATAATGTATAACAGATCTAATGCTGTCTTAAAGGAGGACCAATTCCAATGAAATCAATGAAAGCTAGAAAAATTCTTGGCAACACAATTGTTTATATCATTTTGATTGTTTTATGTGCAATTTGGTTACTTCCTATTATATGGTTAGTTCTTCAAAGTTTTGCCGCTGGTGGAATTGGTGCTAGATCACAGCTTATTCCAACCGAATATACATTTGATAACTATTTATTCCTCTTCGGACTTAAAGAAAATGCTACAGCAACCGTTCATGCACTTGATGGAAAATTTGTTCTTTGGTTTGGCAATACACTTATTGTTTCGATAATAACAACGATTGTTTCAACCTTCTTTGTACTTGCAACGGCTTATGCTCTTTCTAGATTCCGTTTTAAGGGACGTTCACTAATCATGAAACTAAATTTAGTTTTAGGTATGTTCCCAGGATTCCTATCGATGATTATTATGTACTGGATAATGAAAGAAATATTCCATTTATCTGGCACAATTTGGGCACTTATTATTATATATAGTGCTGGATCTGGTATGGGATTCTTCATGTCGAAAGGATTCTTTGATACTATTTCTCAATCAATCGATGAAGCTGCAATGATTGATGGTGCTACGAAAGCTCAAATATTCTGGAATATTACACTTCCACTTTCAAAGCCGATTATTATTTATACAATTTTAACTACATTTATGGGTCCATGGGGTGAATATATTACTTCATCTTATATCGTTGGTGCTCAAAATATACAAAGTTGGACAGTTGCAATGGGTCTTTATCAAATGCTAAAGACGCAAGATTATGTTATGACGTATTATTCATCGTTTACTTCGGGCGCAATATGCGTTGCTATTCCAATCACATTATTATTTATGTTCATGCAAAAATATTATGTAGCAGGAGTAACGGGTGGAGCTGTTAAAGGATAATATGAAAATAAGAAAAATAGGTATTTTAATGACAACACTATGTTTATCTACGATTTCTAGTCTTGTCGGATGTGGTGACACATCCGACAAGACATCATGCGATGACTTGTTTGGTTGTACGACGACTACTACTAATAATAATCCTTATTTAAGCTCACTTAATTTGTTAGATGAATCTAACAATTTTTCATATAAAATAGATGATACAGTTGATAATTCAAAATCTTCAGCTAACTACGAACTATTCGTTAGAACGTTTTATGATAGTAATGGAGATGGAACAGGAGATTTACGTGGAGTTATTGCTAAACTTCCATATTTAGCTTCTTTAGGTATTAAAAATATATGGTTAATGCCAATTAATCCAAGTAATTCATATCATGGATATGATATTACTGATTATTTTGATATTGAAAGTGATTATGGAACATTAGCTGATTTTTCATTGCTTATTGCTGAAGCAAACAAATTAAATATTGGTATTTATTTAGATTTAGTAATAAATCATTCTAGTAGTGAAAATCAATATTTCAAAGATTCGTATAGAGACTTAGTTGAAGACAATACTTCACCAACCAGTAAAAAAGATTGGTATCATTGGGGAACTAGTGGTGGCACAGGATGGAATAAAAAAGGTGATTATTATTATGAATCAGTTTTTTCACCAAATATGCCAGATTTTAATCTAGATTCACCAGCTGTAAGAGAAGAAATAAAAAATATAGTTAAATTTTGGATTGAAAAAGGCATAAGTGGATTTCGCCTTGATGCTGTACCACATTATTATGGCGAAAATGAAGGTCTAAATAAAAGCTTTTTAGGATGGCTTAAAGATACAGTTAACTCAATTAATAATAAAATCGAACTTGTTGGTGAGGCTTGGATTATAAGTGCAAGTTCCTTAGTGAGCTATTATACTTCAAAATGTGATTCATTCTTTGCTTTCCCATTTTCTCGCGATGGAACGGTGGAAACGGGTTTCATGAATGTTGCTGGAGGATATAGCAAACCAGATAAATTTTTATCGCAAATTGTAGATTATGAGGCATCAATTCGTAAAAATTCAGCAACTGGTTATGCATCTTATTTCATCGATAATCACGACATGGATCGTTCAAGTTTAACCGGAGATAAAGCCAAATTATCATTTAGTTTATTAGAATTAATGCCTGGCGATACCTGGCTTTATTATGGAGACGAAATTGGACTTAAAGGAAAACGTGGAAGCGAACAAACGGACGCTATGAGACGTTTACCAATGATTTGGAGTGAAAAAGACAAAACTGGAGAAACAAAAATTCCAGATAAAAGTATTTCAAACATTAAATACGATCAAGTTAAACTTGGAGTGGATGATTTAGAAAATATTAATGACAGCTTATTAAATCATGTTAAAAAAGCAATTAATATTCGTAACAAATATTCTTTTATTGCTAAATCGCAGATTACCAATCTAACCTCTAAACTGCTTACTTATGAAAATAATGTCGCACTTTATAAGTTGACTGGAAGCGATTCACAATCTATAATTATTGCGACAAATACTTCAAGTAATGACACAGTTATTAATGTGAAAGATATCGCTACAAAAATAGTAGATTCAATTAATACAACAAAAAAAGGTCCAACTTTAGTATCTGATTTACTATCAATTGGAGCCTATAGTACGGTTATTTTACAATAAGGAGAAATTTATGAAACGTTGCGCAGGTATTTTATTAGCGGTTTCTTCATTACCATCAAATTATGGGATGGGAGATTTTGGAGATAGTGCTTATAAATTTATAGATATATTGAAAAACACCGGTTTTAAAATTTGGCAAATATTGCCATTAAATCCTTTAGGATTTGGCAATTCGCCATATCAACCCTATTCTTCTAAAGCTATTGACGAACTTTATATTTCTCTTGAAAAATTAACAGAAGAAGGCTTACTTTTAAGTACTCCCGCTCCTTTTAATATGACAAAAGATGTAGTAGATTATGAAGCAGTTCGTGAATATAAAGGGCAATTTTTAAAACTCGCTTTTGAAGCATTTAATAAATTGAACGAATTTGAAGAATTTGATCAATGGATTAAGGATAATGCCTGGGTTTATAATTATGCAGTTTTTATTACTTTTAAAAAGACTAACAATAAAAAAATGTGGACAGAGTGGATTCCTGAACATAAATTTTGGATTACTTCACAAGAAAAGAATGTTTCCGGATATGAAGAACAAATTCGTTATGAAATGTGGATACAATTTATAGCATTTTCTCAATGGAATAAAATTCATCAATATGCCAAAGAAAATGACATCCAATTAATGGGAGATATTCCATTTTATGTCGGAATTGATTCAATTGATGTTTGGGAAAACCAAAATTATTTCTTGCTTGATGAAGTTGGCAATGCCAGTTTTATTGCTGGAGTACCACCTGATTATTTTTCAAAAACTGGTCAAAGATGGGGAAATCCGATATATAATTGGGAAAATCTTGAAAAAGACGGATTTAAATTTTGGATTGATAGAATTGGCTTTAATATAAATGTTTTTGATATTTTACGTATTGATCATTTTAGAGCATTTGATACATATTGGAAGGTGCCATCAACTTGTGAAACTGCAATTGAAGGAGAATGGGTTAATGCTCCAGGATACAAACTTTTTGATAAATTATATTCTGTATTTCCAGAAATAGATATTGTAGCTGAAGATTTAGGTGATTTATTTGACAGCGTATTAGTATTACGCGATCATTATAACTTACCAGGAATGAATATCTTACAATTTACTTTTGATATTGATAAAGCAGAATATGGGCTAAAAGATCGTGAAAATCAATTAGTTTATACAGGAACGCATGACAACGAGACTATCGTTGGTTGGGTTGAAAGTTTATCAATTGACCAAAAAAATAGATTGTTTAATAAATTATCTTCTTTAGGAATTTATGATAAAGATCCTGCTCAGGCTTTTATTAAATTAGCATTTATTAATAAAGCTAATTATGCTATTATTCCACTTCAAGATATTTTATCTTTAGATAATAAAGCAAGAATGAATACTCCATCTACAATTGGCTCACCTGATTGGGAATGGAAACTTGTTAATTTTGATAAATTTGTTGAACTTAGTAATTATTTACGCAATTTAATAACTTCTTCTAACAGATAAGGAAGAAAATAGTTTATTATTTTAATATATAAAGTAGGAGGAGCAAATATATTATGAAAAAATTGAATTTTAAAGAGGATAACATTCTTTATCTTGTTATACCATCTTTTAACGAAGAAGAAGTTTTGCTCACTACTTCTAATATTTTAAAAGATATTTTGTCTTCCTTAATTGATAAAAAGAAAATTTCACCAAAATCAAAAATATTGTTTGTTAATGATGGATCAAAAGATAAAACTTGGAATATAATTTCTTCGCTTCATGAAGAAAATAATCTTTTTACAGGTATTTCTTTGTCTCGCAATAAAGGGCATCAAAACGCCGTTCTTGCTGGACTTTTAACTGCAGTTACTCATAATGCTGATACAACAATATCTATTGATGCCGATCTACAAGATGATCCAAACTGTATTGAAATGATGATTGATAAATATAATGAAGGCTTTGAAGTCGTTTATGGAGTCAGAGGATCACGCAAAAAAGATTCTTTTCTTAAACGTTTTACTGCACAAGCATATTATAAAGTCATGAAAATTATGGGTGTTGATTTAGTCTATAATAGCGCTGATTGCCGTTTAATGTCAAAACGTGCCATTGAAGCTTTAGAACAATTCTCTGAAGTAAATTTATTTTTAAGAGGAATAGTTCCCTTAATTGGTTTTAAATCTACGACTGTAACATATTCAAGAAATGAACGTCTGGCTGGTGAATCTAAATATGGAATTCGTAAAATGTTTGCTCTTGCAAATGAAGGCATCACTTCATTTAGTACAAGACCACTTAGTTTACTTACAACATTTGGATGGCTCTTTATTTTAACATCTATTATTTTAGTTATCTGTTTAACAACCATTGCTATTTATGGATTAGCTCAAAATATTTTGTTAGGATTATTTATTGCAACCTTAGTAATAGGTTTTGTTTTTGTTGGACTTGGAGTATTAGGCAATTATATTGGCAAAACTTATTTAGAAGTTAAAAAACGTCCTCATTATTTTATTGAAGAAGATCTTGAAGATTAGTTCATTTATCTTTTGAATATATAACATTATTTATATATAATAATAAGGCTATTTAAAATGAAATTTAGGTTAGAGATTACCTAAATTTCCATTTTAAACCTCATGCAATTTAAAATTGCATGGTTCTAAATATAAAATCTCACTTTTGCTCCCGTGGCGGAATTGGTAGACGCAGTAGACTCAAAATCTGCCGAATGTAAGTTCATGTCGGTTCGACTCCGACCGGGAGCACCAAATTTTTATCTTATTTTATAGTAAATTCATGCTTCTTTAGCTCAATCTGGTAGAGCAACTGAATCGTAATCAGTAGGTTGTAGGTTCAATTCCTATAGGAAGCACCATAATAAGACGATAAACCTTTCCTAATGAAAGATTAGGAAAGGTTTTTATTTTAAATCAAAAAATACGTAACAATGACATCTATTAGGTTTATTAAAACGGAAGTTTGCTATATAATATTAATAATATGAACAAATTAATATTTTTTGATTTAGATGATACATTACTAAGAAATGACTCCTCTATTAGTGATTATACTTATAGTGTTATTAAACAACTTCAAGAAAAAGGACATAAAATAGTAATTAATACCGCTCGTGGATTAAGTTCAGCATTAATTGGATCAGGTAATATTAAGTTTGATTATTTAATTGCTGATGGTGGTTCGCTTATTATTAATTCAAAACAAGAACTTTTGTTTTCTGATATGATGGATATTTTTACTACTAATAAATTTATTGATTATTTACGAGAAACTAAATCAGCATTTTCTTTTGAAACAGTTTATGGAACAGAAACTGTTTCAAAAGAAAGAGTGGATGAATATACAGTGTTTTTTGATATCAGTAATAAAGTTAATCAAGCAACATATAAAATTGTTTGTGAGATTAAAAATTACGAGGACATAATTGCAGTTACTGAGAAGTTAAATTTATCATTTACTTCCTATTATGGACATAAATGGGGCAGAGTAAATGCTAAAAACGTTAGTAAAGCTAATGGGATGATCGAATTATGTAAAATAGCTGGTTATTGTCTTGTTGATACAATGGCTTTTGGTGATGATTATGGTGATATTTCAATGATGCGTGAAGCAGGAACTGGTGTTGTTGTATCGAATGGACAAAAAGAAGCATTAAGTGCTATTAAAATACATTGTTTAAGTAATGAAGAAGATGGGCCTGCCCATTATTTAGAGGAGAACTTATTATGAGAAAGTTTGTTTTAGCAATTGATCAAGGTACAACATCAACTCGTGCGGTATTATTTGACCAATTTGGTACGCTTATTGAAAAAGCTCAAAGAGAAATTCAATTATCTTATCCCCATAATGGATGGGTTGAATCTAACGCTCTTAGTATTTGGATAAGTGTTGTTGAATGTATAAATGAATTGCTTATTAAAGCAGATATTACTTTTGATAGAGTAGAATCTATTGGTATAACTAATCAACGTGAAACAATCGTTCCTTTTAATAAAATAACCGGACTTCCAATTTATAATGCCATTATTTGGCAATCTCGTCAATCTGATGAAATATGCGATAGATACGAAGATAAAAAAGAACTTATTCATCAAAAAACAGGTTTATTAATAAATCCATATTTTAGTGCTTCTAAGATGTTATTTATTTTAGAAAATGTTCCAGTAGCCAAACAATTAGCTGCGGAAGGAAAACTTGGATTTGCGACAATTGATTCTTGGATTCTATATAAATTAACTAATGGAAAATCATTTTTAACGGATGTTTCAAATGCTTCTCGTACGATGCTTTACAACATTAAAGAACAAAAATACGATGAAGAGTTGTTAGAACTATTTCATATAAAAGAAGAAATGTTACCAGAAGTAAGAGAATCATCTTCGCTATTTGGTAAAGCTGACTTTTTTAAAGTTGATGTGCCAATTACCGCTATGATGGGCGACCAACAAGCTTCGCTTTTTGGTCAAACTTGTTTTAAAAAAGGTGATTTTAAAACAACTTACGGTACCGGATGCTTCTTATTAGCAAATACGGGAAGTGATATTGTATATAGTAAATATGGATTAATTACGACTGTTGCCTGGAAAAGAAATGGTGAGATACAATATGCTCTTGAAGGATCTATTTTTATTGGAGGCGCTGTTATACAGTGGCTGAGAGATAATCTTAATATAATTAGTGAAGCGGCTGAAAGTGAAACTTGTGCTCGTGAAGTTAAGTCAACAAGAGGAGTATATTTTGTACCTGCATTTGTTGGATTAGGAACTCCTTATTGGGATGATGATGTAAGAGGAACTATTTTTGGTTTAACAAGAAGTAGTAATAAAAATCATATTGCACGTGCTGCTCTTGAATCTATTGCTTATCAAACAAAAGATGTTTTAGAAGTCTTTAAAAAAGAGACGCATACTACTCCAAAAGAACTTCATGTTGATGGAGGCGCTGCTAACAACAATTATTTAATGCAATTTCAAAGTGATATTTGTTCACTTACAATTCTATTACCTAAATATGTTGAGATTACCGCACTTGGTGTTGCTTATATGTCAGGATTATTTACTGGATATTTTGCTGACCTAGATTATATTAAAAACATTCATCAAACTAAATGCAGTTTTTCGCCTTCAATGGATAAAGATACAATTAAAGCATTATATTCTAAATGGAAGTTAGCAGTTCATACTGCTCAAAAATTTAAATGATAAAAGAATATGAATTTAATGAAACAAAAGAATATTTTATTATCCTAGAAAGAGAATATAACTCTATTTTTTTAGAGTATAAAAAAACTCATCCTAGTTTAAATATTAAGTTATTATCTAAAAGTGATTTTATTAATGCCTATACTTTTAGTTATGACTATGCAGCAATCGCTTTTCTTATTAATAAGCATGATAAAACATATAACGAAAGTAAAAAAATACTTAAAATAATTCAATTATTAGCTGCTGATAATCATGAAATAAATAACGAATTTTTGCAGATAAAAGAAGAACTTTTTGCAAACAATTTAATAAAAGTTGATCCATATTTTTTAGAAGCCATAAAAAATAAAGAAATTTTCCTATTTGAATATCAAGATGATGTTGAATTAAGACATTTATTAGATATAAATAATATTCAGTATAAAGATCTTGAAATAGGAAAATTTCTTCCTAAAAAAAGATTAGAAGACAAAGTTCATAATTTTTCAACTATTTTTTATGAAACACTTTATCTTTGTAATTCTATTAAAGGATTACTTAAAAAAGGAATTGAACCAAGTAATATTTTTGTTGTAGTTCCTGATATTAAAAAGTATCGTTATTCCCTTGAAACATATGGCAAAGTATTTGGAGTTATTTTTTCAATTAAACATGATTTATCTTATGCTAATGATCCACTAATAATAAAATATATTGCTAATGTATTTGCTAATAAAAAGTTATACTTTGATATTACTCCAGAAGTTGATGTGCCAATTATAAAATCTTTTGTTTTATTAATGAGGAAATTTTTTCCTAATGATATAGATTTGTTAGCTCATAAATATATTGGTATTTCACTTCAAGAGATTGCGCAAGCAAACATATATTCTTCTTATAAAAACGAATCAGGTATTAAGATTTCAAATAAAGTTTCATTTGAAAAAAACAGTCAGAACTTTATTATTGGCGCTTATGAGAATGAGTTTCCAAAATATTTTAGTGATGATAATATTTTAACTGATACTGAGTTAGATAAAATACAATTAAATAGTAGTATTACTAAAAATAAATTAGCTAAACACTCATTAGTTAATGAAATTTTGTATACAAACATTGAAGCAATTTCGTATTCTAATACGCACTTATCTGACAAACTTTATCCTTCATCCATATTAAAAGAAATGAATGCAAATGTTATAATAGAAAATGATACTCAACCTATATATTATTCAAAATACGCTGCATATCTCGACTATTTTATTAGATATGACTATATTAAAAGATTCGGTGGTGACCCAGATATTCTAGAAGATTTTAAAAATAGATTAGATTTTAAAGAGCTTCCATATTATGAGAGTAAGTATAAAAGTAATGTTTTTACTAGAATCAATCGTTTAGTTAAGGATGAAATTGTTTTATCGTATACAAAACTTAGCGAATATTTTACTTGTCCGTTTAAATATTATTTAAACAATGTCTTAAAATTATCTACTGATCAAGATAAGACAATGATGAAGATAGGAAACATCTGTCATAAAGTTTTAGAAGAAAACGAACTCATTATTGATATAAATAATGCTAAAGATGCAATGAAAAATTTGCTCGAAGCTAATAATGAAAATGATTTAAATTACACTAAAAATCTTCCTTCATTGTTTGAACCGGTATTAAGAAACATTAATACACACATTAAAGAGTCTTTTATTATCAATAATATAAAGGAAGAAAGTTTTGATTATTTACTCGACAGTACAGTTAAAAATATTGCTGGTGAAGACCTTTTTGTTGCTATAAATGGTAAAGTTGATTCGATTTTGATTTCAGAATTTCACAATAAAAAGTTTGCTAGTATTGTTGATTATAAAACTGGCACAATTGAAGATTACAAGCCTGATCGTATTAGGTTTGGATTTTCATTGCAACTTCCAATATATATAATTTTAACTAATGAATATTTAAAAACTTCTGCTATTGAATTAGGTGGTGTATATTTTGAAAAAATTTTGAATAATCCTTTTGATTTATGTAGAAATCCATTATTAATTACTGGTGAAGATATGTTCAAAGGCTGCGTTTTCACTGCAGATGTCGACTATTTGAGTTCGTTTTCACCAAAATTAAAAGATGATAAAAAAATAAAACCATTTTATATTAATAAAACATCAATCACAAATGATGAAATAGTTTCACCAACGGATGGCTTTAATATCAAAGAAATTATTGATGCAACTCTTGAAAAAGTTAAAGAAGTTGCTTTTAATATTGCAAATAATAAATTTGAAATTAAACCTATAACAGAAGACAATGTTTCACCATGCAAATATTGTGAATTTGAATGCGTATGTTATAAGAATTATGAAAACGTGATCACTCTTAAAGAATTAATGAATCCAGAAAATGATGAATCTATTATCAAGTGTGAAGAAGAGTGCTTAGAAGAAGAGGGGGACGAATAATGAAATTTACTTACGAGCAAGAGTTAGCTCTTAAAAATTATAAAGAAAACGTTATCTTGTCTGCCGGGGCTGGTTCGGGTAAAACTGCTGTTTTAACCGAAAAAGTTTATCGATTAATCAAATCAGGAGTCCACCCAAGTAGACTATTAGTTTTAACTTTTACAGAGGCAGCTGCATTTGAAATGAAACAAAGAATTCTTGGAAAAATTAGTAAAGATCTAGAACTTTTTCATCTTGTTCCTGCATTAAACAGTTCACATATAGAAACATTTGATTCGTATTATTTGTTTCTAGCCAAAAAATATTCAAAATTATCAATGCATACTCAAAATTTAACAATACTTGAGCCTAAAATTGAGGAACAATTTATTAATGATATAATTAATGAGGAATTTTTGAATAATAGTGCAATTTATTCTCAAAGCGAACTTATTTATAACTATGCTTTTCGAGATGAAAGAAATATTAAAGAAATGGTATTAGTTCTCTTCAAATTCTTACAAGATATTGAAAATTGGAACGATTTTTATAATGAAAAAGTTGATAAATTCTTAACTTTTGAAAACTTGAGTAAATTATATAATGAATTTATTTCAAATAATAAAGCAAAACTTTCAAAATTAGAAATTTCATTGTTAAATAAAATCACAAATGTTGATTATGCGAATGCTGAATCTGAAAATCTAGACTCTTTATTAAGCGAAAAATCAAATGATATGTTTATTGAAAAGTTGGAAAATTATAAATTTACCTCATCTCGAATGGCAAAGTTCAAAATAGATGACGAATCTAAGACGATAGTAGCTACTTATAAAAAGCAATTTGAAACAATTGGAAAAAGTATTACAAAAAATATTTTTACAAGGGATCAATTTGACTTAATGATAAAGAACAAACATCTTATTACCGAACTTTTCAATATTTGTAAAAAAATTAAAGAAAAACTAGATTTTAAAAAAGAAACAATGAATTCATTTACATTTAAAGATGTTGCGTCGTTTGCGTTAAACATTGTACGTAATAAAGAAGTTAATTCGTATTTAAAAGAAACCATAGATTTTATTTTGGTTGATGAATATCAAGATACAAGCGATTCTCAAGAAGAATTTTTAAACGAAATAGGAAATAACAACATATTTATGGTTGGTGATATCAAACAATCTATTTATCGTTTTAGAAGCGCAAACTGCAAATTATTTTCTGATAAGTTTGAAAAATATAGTAATAAAATCGGTGGAAGTGCACTTTGTTTAAACACAAATTTTAGAAGTAGAGTAGAAGTAATTTCGACAATAAACGAATTATTTAGCAATGTTATGTCAATTGAATGTGGCGGAGCAGATTATAAAGTGTCGCATAAAATTTTATCTGGTAACGATGAGCTAAATAGCAATAAGAATAGCAAATGCAAATATGGTATTATCTTAAAAAATTACTCCAATATGGACAATTATGTCTGCAAATATTCTAAAAGTGAAAGAACAAAAGAGATTGAATTTATTGCTAGAGATATACTTACAAGAATAAATAGTAAAGAACAAGTTTACGATTCAAAAATTGAAGGAGAAAACAAATTTAGAGACATTAAATTTTCTGATTTTGCAATTTTATCAAGATCTAAATTGCATTTCGACAGTTTTAGGCGTATATTCCTTTATTTCCACATTCCTCTCAGCGTGTTAGATGGAGTTTCGCCAAAACAAGTCCCTTCATTTGTACTGATTATTTCCTTATTGCATCTATACTATAGTACTGAAATTTCTAGTGAATATAATCCAAAACTAATAAGAAAATTTTTCACATCAGTGGCAAGATCTTACGCTGTGCAATATAGCGATCAAAAGATATATGATATTTTAACATCGTCTAATGAGAATGATTTTAAAAAGGACTTAATATTTACGAAACTTAAACAGATAAAGAAAGATAACTTTAATGATGATATTTCTTTTCTACTTTCAAGATTAATTTCTGACTTTAACTTAATTGAAATGATTTATTCAATTGATAACGTACAAGCAAATTTAGATCAGTTAGAAAATATTTATAATATTATTGTTGATTATGCCAATAAAGGAAATTCGTTAAGTGATATTATATCTTTTCTTGATAATTTGACTTCAAGTGATTCGAAAATTGAATATGATTTTAAAGAAGATATTAAAGATACCGTAAAACTAATGTCAATTCATAAATCAAAAGGATTAGAGTTTAAAAAAGTATATCTTCCATTCGTCAAGAATACATTTAGAAATAAAACTCCTAGCGAAAAGATAGTTTGTTCAAAAGAATTTGGTATTCAAATTCCATTACTAAATAGTGAAGTATCTTCTCAACCATTTTCGTTTCTAAAAGCTTTTATGTTGATGAAAGAAAAGGAAGCAAACGTTCAAGAAGAACTTAGATTATTTTATGTGACGTTAACTAGGGCAATCGATGAAGTAGTTGTTACAAGCAAATGTGAAAGTTTAGTTTTTGATAAATTATGTTCTACTTGTTACGGTAATTTTCTTTCAGAAGACTATTGCGGTTCCTACATTATTGACAACGTTTGTGGAAGCAGCGAAAAGATTCTTGATGATGAATTAACAGTTGAGATGTTTAATGAAGATTTAAATGATACAAAAGTTAATAATTTTGATTATGAATTTCCAATTAATAAAATAAGCAAAAAAGCATCAAAAGATGTTATTAATGATGAAGAGATTGCTTCAGTTCTTGAACTAGGAACGGAAATTCATAATCTTTTAGAAATAACAGATTTTAAAACAAAAAATACGGCATTTATAAAAGATTTAACAAAGAGAAAAATAGTTGACAATGTACTTAAAAATCCGTTATTTGACAATTTAAATGATGCAAAAATATTTAAGGAGTATGAATTTAATGATAACGAAATTCATGGTTTTATAGACTTAATTATTGAGTATCAAAATCATATTGATATAATAGATTATAAGCTAAAAGATATTAGCGATAAAGCTTATGAAAAACAATTGCATATTTATAAAGATTATGTATTCAAATTTTTTAAAAAAGACTGCAGAACCTATCTTATTTCAGCAATTGATGGAATTGCAAAGGAAGTTATATGATTAAAAACGATATTGAAAACATTGAGAAATTATTCTCACAAAACAACAAAGAAATTTATGAAGCTGTCTTAAATAAAAAAGACTGGATGAATAGAAAACTTCTTCGTGAAGGAAATGTATTTTTCACATGTGATAACGAAGGTAGAATTCATTACGATTTCTTAGAACACATGTTAGATAATACCATTGAATTTGAACCAGTAAATTATAATAATTTAATCTTAAAAGCGGATGGCGCACATAATGTAATTGCTGAATTATCTAACTATAGAAGAGCTATTTTTAAAACAAAAATTGATGTCGATGGAGACGTCCCGTTTTATGTAGAATACGACTTTAGTAAAATTGATGAAGCAGGTTATAAATTATTAGTTGCAAATTGTTATTATATGCACAACGAGATAGATTTAAACATAAATTATGATAAACTTCCTGGAGAAACGCTTGATCTTATAAAACTATGTTTAATTGGTAATGAGCAAGATCTTTGTTTTGTCCTTGATACATCAAATTTAATTAATAATTTATTTTTTGCGCCTATAATATCAAAAATTTATCTTGTTAAAAAAATACCAGAAGAATTATTTATCGACATATATAATTTTGCTCAAAAAAATGATATTATTATAGAGGCAATATATGAAAATAAATAACTTTACTGAAGAAACATTTCATAATTTTTTCATTTCTCTAGGAATACCCGAAAGATATGATGAAAAACGTTTTTTTGATATGTTTAATACGTTGATTAATTCAATAGAAAGTAGTAATTTACACAATCTTGGCACAACAACCCAAGAAGCCGATGCTTTTGCAGAATCAATTAATCCATTTCAACTATTTTTATACATGTGCAGTGAATTTATTTATCAAACATATGAGGATTCTTTAGAGCAATTACAATTTCATTGGGAAGACGAAAGTATTTTATCGCTCATTTTATCGATAAGTTTAGACAAATATTTAACAAATGAAAAAATAGCATTAAATAATAAAATATATATCTCACGTTATAATCCTAAGATATCAACATTAAGACTTTATATTAATTTTATGTCTAAAATAATGGAAAAATATAGTCAAAAAGATCCTAATAGCACTTTAATTGCAGACGTATTAGCAAAGGCAATTAGAATTATGAGATGTTCTTTAAATTTATTAGAAGATGGATTCGAATCTGAAGCCTTTTCAACATGGAGAACGCTTCATGAAACTGAATGTATTTTACTTTTATTAAGTAAATATGGAGCTCCATTAATTAGTGCTTATCTTAAACACATCAATTATAGTTTAGCCTTTAGAAGGGCAATCCCTGAAGAAGAAGGAGATGCTATATTTTTAATACTAAAAGAAGAAATGAAAAAACTTAATTTGAAATCTAAAGATATCAAAAAATATATAGAATATGGTTATTTAGTTGAAATACCTGGTGTTAAAGAAGATCCAACTTTTAAATACAATTTTAGAGATGGTGTTGAAAAACTTGCTGGACTATCGTCTTATTCAAAACTTTATGAATTAAGCAGCGAAATAGCTCATAGTTCACCTTTAATGATCTATTCTAATGATGAAACTTTTTTCCATTTAACACTTTCTTTACTTTATGAAGCTTTTTTTAGAATTGAGAAAGAATTTTCAATTTTATACATTTCAAATATTGATAGTGATGAAGCAAATCATTTCTTTAATTTACGAAAAATTTATTATGGTCAAATTGTAAAGATGCACGAAGACGAGAAAAAATTTGTAAATATAAAAGAAGCTCAAGCAATTTAGTGCTTGAGCTTCTTTATTTTATAATTATTAATCTTCGTCTTGATATACAGAACCGCCAATAAATTCTCTTATAAGTGAATTATTTGGAACAGCGACGTCATCAATGTCGACGAAATATTTAAGCATTCTTAGTAAACGTTCGGCATCTGGGAAATATGGTGAGTCTTTAGAAATATTTGTTAATAAAGGAACAGCATATTTTTTAATAATACATAATTCATATTGCAAGAAAGAGTTGTAAACGTAGTCAGCATTTTCTTGAGTATCATAAATCCATTTAAATTCACCTTTTCTAACGCTTCCCCACATTGAGAACGTCTCTTCAGGGGCTGCATTTCTAAATTTATAATCACGAACCATTCTTCTTAAAAGTCTAAGATCAGTTAAAGACATTGGGTTTTGATTATCAAGATAGATTTGAGCTTGTGGAGCAATATAAATCTTATATTTTTGTGTTTTTGAAATAGAACTGGTTAATTCTTCATTTAATGCGTGAATTCCTTCAATAATAATGATTTCATCTTTATCAAGTTTATGAGTGACGCCAACTTCTCTAATTCCTTTTTTGAAATTAAAGTGTGGAAGTGTAACTTCTTCACCTTGGATAAGTTTGAGTAAATCTTCGTTGAATTGTGGAATATCAAGAGCGTGGATATGTTCTAAATCTGGTTTTCCATCATCTCCGCATGGAATTTCTGATTTAATTAGATAATAGTCATCAATTGAAACTCTAATTGATTTAATTCCACGAGCAAGAAGTTCAATTCTTAATCTATTTGCAAATGTAGTTTTTCCACTACTAGATGGACCAGCGATACAAATTAATCTTAACTCGTCAATATTGCTTTCGACGGCATTACCAATGTCGTTTAACATGTGGTTTTGACGTGTTTCACAAATATTAACAAATGCCGTAATGCCGTATTGCTTAATAAAGCTATTAATACCTGCAACGGAATTTGCGCCAATTAATTTACCCCATCTATATGATTCTTTTAATGTTTTGCCATAAACAGGAGCATCAGTAAATGGAGGTATTTTTCCATTTTCTTCACTACGTGGGTATTGCATAATTATTCCTTCACTATGAAGAGAAAGTTTAAATGATTTAAGATATCCAGTTGATGGAACCATCATTCCATACATATAGTTTAAGTAATCATCACATTTGTAAAAGTGAACAGTTGTTTCTGGTCTATACTTTAAAATATCGGTTTTATCGGTATATCCATAGTTTGCATATACTTCAATAGCTTCTTCATTTTTAACAATTTTTCTTGTAAATTCGAAATCATTTTTAACAATCTGTTTCATTTCAGCTTCAATTTTCTTCATCATTTCTTCTGAAACTTTAATGTCTTCTAAAGATTCGATAAGAATAGAACGTGAGATATTATATGACATTCTAAACTTAATATTTGGATATAAACGATACATAGCCATACAAAAAAGATATCTTAATGATCTTTCATATACTCCTACGGCGTCGCCATCTTGTAAATCTAAAAATTGAACAGTTGCATCATAATGTAACTCATAAGTTAATTCGCGAAGTCTGTTATTGACGTTTGCTGCGAAATATTTCTTCTCATCAGTATTATCGAGTAAGTCAATTAGTGCAATTTTATTGCTGTGTACGGTTTTTTCTTTACCACCGTTGGTAATTTTGACGTTAAATCCCATTAAAATAGTCCTCCTAGGAAAATAAATTTTGATCTGTTATATAATCTTACGACAGTGTTTTAATTATAATGTATAAAGGAATAAAAAAGAATAAAAATTTATTTTTTTAGTTTTTAAACGCCATTTTAGGCGTTTATTTTTGCACATTTTATTTTTTAAAAAAATGTGCAATTATCGTACGTTTTTTGAATACTTTTATTGTTTAAATCAAACATTTATATTATTATATAATATAGTGTTTATCTATTAGACATTACTTTATAAGGAGAATGAATAATGTTACTTGAAGGTCTAGGATTTTGGGAAACAATAGGACAATGGTTCGTTGACTTGTGGAATAACGTCGTCAAGTTTTTTGTTGATGTACCAACAGGCGGAACGATGAGTGCCGGACAAAGATTGTTTTTAGGAATCTTTACTTTTATTATTGGTTATATTATTATTCATTACCTTTTTAAATTTATAAAACGCGTGACTCACGTAAATGAAATCAAAACAAAAAGAAAAATTAAAGCATATAATTCGAAAACAAAAAAGATTGAAGCAAAGTATATTACGGAAAATAATACGCTTAAAAAATTCATTATTAATTTTTTAAGCTTCGTCGTTAAACTATTCCTCGTTTTATTTGTCTTTAATATTATGGGATTTAATTTAAGTGGTGCCACTACCATTATTTCAAGTGCTTTATTAGCTGTTGGTTTAGCTTTACAAGATAGTATTAAGAACTTCGTTTCTGGTATTATGGTTTTATCAAATAAATCCATATTTGTCGGAGATTTTATCGAAATTCCTCAAGAAGGAATTGAAGGTACTGTTATTGAAATAAAGATGCTTACCACTATTATTGATACTCCAAAAGGCCAACGTATATTTTTACCAAATAATTTTCTAACAACTAATTCATTTAAGAACTATAATAGCAATAAGTTAAGAAGAGCTGATATTTCATTTAGTGTTGCTTATGGACAAGATGTTGCAACAATTAAAAAGTTAGTTCTTGATTTAACTGCTAAAGATCCACGTATTATCACCACTCCAGGATATATCGCAAGTTGTACGATGGGTGACCTTAGTACATATTCGATTAAATTTACTCTAAAAGTATGGGTTAAAAATGAAGTTTTTTGGGACGTTTTTCATGAATATAATGAAAAAATTGCTGTCGCAATTTACGAAAACAATATTTCCCCATGTTTGAAAACTATTAGTATTGATAATGTCGCAGATGTTGCACCTTCTTTTTCAAGTACAACTTCAGGGGAAGGCGTTAATATGAATGAGATTATAAAACAAGATACTCTTGATACGTTAACAAAAGAAAACGATGCTTTAAGAGAAGAACTAAAAAATAAAGAAAAGGAGCAAAAAGATGATATTCAAAAATAAAAAGATTCTCATTACAATAAGCTCTTTATTCGGAGTTTTATTAATTGCAGGAATTATTCTTGCATGTTTTTCAATGTATGAAGTATTAATTTGTACACTTATTACTTTTCCATTTGGTTTAGTCGCTATTTATTCTATCGATCAATCCACCAAAGGAATTGTTAATATCAATCTTCTTAAAGCTGTTTCGTTTACCTTACTTAGATATTTAATGATGCTACTTGGAATTCTTGTTCCGGCATTAATAATTCATTTTACCAAACAAAATGATTTTTATATTTTAATCTCTGCTTTTATTATGACCGTTATTTATATATCCACCGTTTTTGTAAATGGCGATATAACGCCGGTTGTTGATGATAGTCAAAATGAACAAATTAAAAATGACAATGTAATAGATGTTGAAGTAATCGATAGTAAAGAAGAAAAGTAATATGTTTTTACTAGGAATTGATATAAATCAAATTATTGGTTTTGGTATTGAATATGTACCACTAGAATTTTTCTCTTCACTTATTGCAATGGTTTTTGTGAGCGTTGTTGCAATAATTGTAGGAATAAAAGCTAAAAAAGCCGATCCTCTTGAAAAACCAAAAGGTATTTTAAATATTGCAGAAATTTTTGTTGAGTTTGTTGATCGCAATGTCGAAGACATAATGGGACATCGTTTTTCAAACTTTGGCGGATATATCGCTGCTCTTGGATTATATATTTTTACTGGATTTATCGTTGGTTTGACTGGCATGCCTAATCCGTTTGTTTATTTAGGAAATACGATGTCAATTGCCTTAATTTCTTTAATTATGATTCATGCTACCTCGGTAAAATATAATAAATGGTCGTATTTTAAAAGATATATTGAACCAGTTCCAGTGTTTTTACCAATAAATTTGATCTCAATGTGGGCTCCGTTTATTTCGTTGTCTTTCCGTTTATTTGGAAATGCATTAGCGGGATTTAGCTTAATGTATTTATTATATTTACTCTTAACACCTGTTGTTAACGGCATTCCAATTTTCTTGGCGCAATTTGTAGCGCCATTCTTACATATGTATTTTGATCTATTCTCGGGTCTAATACAGACGCTCGTATTTACGATGCTAACTATGATTTTTGTTGCGCAAGAAGGTCCTGAAGACGAGGAACTTGTCGCACAAGTAAGATAGTTTACATATTATTTTAAAAAAAGGAGGAAAAGTATGGATTTAACTGCAATCGGTATTGGTATTATTTGCTTAGGAATCGGACTTGTTGGTCTTGCTGAAGGCTGGGTTGGTGCAAAAGCAATGGAAGCAGCTGGACGTAATCCTGATGCTATTGGTAAATTAAGAACCATGTTAATTGTTGCTGTTTCACTTGTTGAAACTTGTGCAATTTATGGCCTTGTTATCAGTATTTTGTTGATTTTCGTAAAGTAAAGAGAGGCTAGTTTATGAAGAAAAAATGTTTGTTTATGTCAATTGGCTTAATTGCATTATCAATGTTATCGTCTTGTAATGTTGGAAGTGGTGCAACTAATCCGCCAGTAGGAGATCAACTTGATATTGGCTCAAAATTATTTCCAAATATTTGGGTTACATTAGCTCAAATTATATCCTTTTTAGTCATGGTTTCTATTGTGATCTTTTTTGCTTATAAACCAATCAAAAAGAATTTAGATGCAAGAAAAAATCACGTTGAAAAAACGATTAAAGACGCTCATGATAAATTTGATTCGGCAAAAGTTGACCGTGAACAAGCAAGCAACAATTTAAAAGAATCTCACATCACTGCTCAAAAAATAATTGATGAAGCTCGTGAAGTTTCTCTTAAAACTCAAAACAGAGTAATTGAAGAAACAAATGAACAAATTAGAATAAATAAAGAAAGAGCAAAACAAGATTTAATTGAAGAAAGACATAAAATGGAAAGAGAAATTCATAATGAAATTATTAATTCCTCAATTGATGTCTCAAAAGAAATCTTAGGAAGAGAAATCAATGAAGAAGATAATAAAAAAATGGTAGAAAACTTTATTAATCAATTGAAGGATACAAATAATGATAAATAAATTAATCTTTAAACATTACGCAATAGGATTTCATGATTTAGGTACTGAAACCTTAAAATCTAAAATCTTTTATGATGATTTAAAATTAATTAAAAATGTTTTTAAAGAAACACCGATGTTTTCTAAATATCTGTGTTCTAATGATGTTCTTAAAACTGATAAATTTGATCTTATTGACAAAGCTTTTAAAGAAAACATCGATCAATATTCATTAAATTTTCTTAAAATACTTGTGTCAGATTCTCTAATTGAATATTTCTCTAAAATTTATAATGAATATCATCATTTAATGAATATTGAGATAGGAATTATTGAAGGAAAATTATATTGTCCATTTTCTCTAGAAGATGCTCAAATCAAAGTATTAGAAGGTATTTTTACTAAAAAATTAAATAAGAAAGTTGAATTTAAACTCATTATTGATCAACGACTTATTGGTGGAATTAAAATATTAGTAGATTCGACGCTTTATGAATATTCGATTAGTTCGATGATGGATTCGATTAAAAATAAATTACTATATGATTAACGGAGGCATAGTATGAAAAATAAATTAAACACAATAAGTGAATTAATTAAAGCAGAAATAAAAAACTTTGAAAGAACTGTAAAAACAGATGACGTTGGTACAGTAATTACGGTTGGAGATGGTATTGCTTTAATTTATGGTCTTGATAATGCTATGTTAGGTGAATTAATTGAATTCCCTTCATCAATTTTTGGTATGGTAATGAATCTTGAAGAAAATAGTGTAGGTTGCGTATTATTAGGTAACGACACTAATATTCATGAAGGTGATACTGTTAAACGTACTGGTAAAATTGTAGAAGTTCCAGTTGGTGATGAATTACTTGGAAGAGTAGTTAATCCACTTGGACAACCAATTGATGGTTTAGGAGATATTGATACTAAATTATTTCGTCCAATTGAAATGCCTGCTCCTGGAATTATGATGCGTCAATCAGTTGATGCTCCACTTGAAACTGGAATTAAGGCTATTGATTCAATGATTCCAATTGGTAAAGGACAAAGAGAATTAATAATTGGCGACCGTCAAACGGGAAAAACAGCAATTGCAGTTGATGCAATTATTAATCAAAAAGGTAAAGACGTTATTTGTATATATGTCGCAATTGGTCAAAAAAATAGTACAGTTGCTCAACTTGTTCAACGTTTAAAAGAAAAAGATGTTATGTCGTATTGTGTAGTTGTTTCAGCTTCAGCTTCTGAGGTTGCTCCACTAGTTTATATTGCTCCTTATGCTGGAGTTTCAATCGCTGAATATTGGATGCATCAAGGTAAAGATGTTTTAATAATTTATGATGATTTATCAAAACATGCCGTTAGTTATCGTACACTTTCACTTCTTTTAAAAAGAAGTCCTGGTAGAGAAGCTTATCCTGGAGATATATTTTATATTCATTCTAGACTACTTGAACGTGCATGCCGCTTAAATAAAGAAAATGGTGGTGGAAGTATTACCGCTCTTCCAATTGTTGAAACACAAGCTGGGGATATAAGTGCATACATTCCAACTAACATTATTTCAATAACTGATGGACAAATATTTTTAACATCTGATTTATTTAATGCTGGACAACGTCCTGCAATTGATAGCGGATTAAGTGTATCAAGAGTTGGTGGAAGTGCTCAAACAAAAGCAATGAAATCTGTAGCATCTAGTTTAAAAATTGAACTTGCTAACTATCGTGAATTACTTGATTTCTCTCGTTTTGGAAGTGATCTTGATGAAGAAACAAAACGTATTCTAAATCACGGTGCTGTCTTAATGGAAGTTCTCAAACAAAAACAATATAGTCCTTTAACAATGGCTGAAGAAATTGTTGATATTTTTATTGCACAAAATAATTTTTTAGATGACATCGAACTTGATAGTATTCATAAGTTTTTAAAGACTTGTAGTGAATATTTATATAGTAGACATAAAGAAGTTTTTGCTTCAATTACTAATGATAAAACATTAAGTGAAGAGAGCAAAATTAAAATAATTGAAGCTGCAAATGAGGCAAGGAAGGCATTATAATGAGTTCTTCATTAATAGAAACTAAAAAAAGAATAGCTACTATTAATTCCACAACTAAAATTACTAAAGCAATGAAACTTGTTGCTAGTGTTAAGTTTAAAAGATGGAAAGATTTTTATAATGAAAATTTAAGTTATGCCGATGCAATGAAAAACACTGTTATTAAAACATTACGTTCAGTTGATTTTAATAATACAAAAGTTAAAATGCCGGATTGTTTAAAAGTATATAGTGAAACAAAAAATTTATATATTGTTGTAACTTCAACCTTAGGACTTTGTGCTGGGTATAATTACAATATGTATAAACTTTTAGATAAGACAATTACAGAAGAAGATGAAATTATTGTTATAGGTGAAAAAGGTTATATTCACTATAAGAATAATTTTAAAAATCTTAATTCTGATTTCGTTAATTTATTAAATAATTTCTCTTATGATGAAGTTAAACGTTTAAGACATTTTATTATCAAACTTTATCGCACAAGAACTTATGCTTCTATTAATCTTGTTTATACAAAATATTTAAACTCACTTACTTTTGTTCCAGAAATATTACGTATTATTCCACTTGATTACGATATTAATCAAAATGTTGCAAAAGTAAATTACGAAGCTATTTTAGAACCTAGTCCAAATGAAGTATTAAAATTAATTATTCCTCATTATGTTGATAGCCTTCTTTATTCAAAGATGATGGAAACTGCTTTAGCTGAATTTGCATCACGAAGAAATGCGATGGAAAATGCAACAAATAATGCTGATGAATTACTAGATAAATTAAGAATTGAATATAATAAAAAGCGTCAAGCAGGGATTACTGAAGAAATTATCGAGGTTGTTAGTGGCGCCGCCGCTAACAACAATTAGGAGGATTTATGAAAAAAGAAATTAACAAACTAGACTATGGTGAGGTTGTACAAGCTATTGGTCCTGTAATAGATATTAGATTTGAGGAGAACAATGTTCCTTCTTTACTTACTATTTGTGAAATAAATTTACTAAACGACACCAAACTTATTGTTGAAGTTCTTCAACATATAGGAGATGACATGGTGAGATGTATTTCTCTTGGCCCAACTGATTCAATTCGTAGAGGGTTAAAAGCATTAAATACTCATCACACCATTGAAGTACCAGTTGGCAAAGAAGTTTTAGGAAGAATGTTCAATGTTTTAGGTGAAACTATCGATAATGGACCAAAGTTTGTTGCAAAGCAAATCAATTCCATTTATGCTGATGCCCCTAAATTTACTGATCAATCGACAAGAGCAGAGATATTTGAAACTGGGATCAAAGTAATTGATTTGCTTTGCCCGTATGTAAAGGGTGGTAAGGTTGGATTATTTGGTGGAGCTGGAGTTGGAAAAACTGTATTAATTCAAGAATTAATCCATAATATCGCTACTCAACAGCATGGTATTTCAGTTTTTGCTGGAGTTGGAGAAAGATCCCGTGAGGGAAATGACTTATATTTCGAAATGAAAGAAACTGGTGTTTTAGCAAAAACTGCATTAGTTTTTGGACAAATGAATGAATCTCCAGGTGCAAGAATGAGAGTTGCTTTAAGTGCCTTAACTATGGCTGAATATTTTAGAGACGTTGAACGCCAAGATGTTTTATTATTTATTGATAATATTTATAGATTTACTCAAGCTGGAAGTGAGGTTTCAGCTTTACTTGGCAGAATGCCAAGTGCCGCTGGATATCAACCAACTTTACAAACTGAGATGGGTGAACTTCAAGAAAGAATTACATCAACAAAAAATGGATCAATTACTTCTATTCAAGCAGTATATGTTCCTGCTGATGATTTTACTGATCCAGCTCCTGCAACAACATTTAGTCATCTAGATGCAAAAACAGTTTTAGATAGAGGACGTTCAGCTCTTGGAATTTATCCTGCAGTTGATCCACTTGCCTCTTCTTCAAACTACCTAGATCCAAATGTTATAGGAAAACAACATTACGAAATTGCACGTTCCGTTCAAACTATTTTACAAAAATATCAAGATTTACAAGATATTATTGCTATTTTAGGAGTGGATGAATTAAGCGAAAGCGATAAATTAGTAGTTGCTAGAGCAAGAAGAATTAGAAACTTTTTATCTCAACCATTTTTCGTTTCTGAAAAATATAGTGGATATCAAGGAATATATGTTACGTTAGAAAATACTATTGCCTCTTTTAAATCAATTTTAGATGGAAAAGGCGATAATTTGCCAGAAAATGCATTTTTATATGTTGGCACATTTGAAGACGCTGTAAAAAAAGCTAAAGGATTTGAAGGAAAATAAAATGGAATTAAGATTAGTTATCTTAACACCTCAAAAAAAGTATTTCGATAATCTTATCGATTCTTTAACTGTGACAACAAGTGATGGACAAATTACTATTTTAAGTAATCATGCCAAGTTAATTGCTAATCTTGAAATATCAGTTATGGCTATTTCATATCGTGGAAGAAGTAAACATTTTGCGATTGGTGGCGGAGTAATTGATGTTGCTGATAATATAATTACTTTAATTTTAAACTCAATTCAGTCATCTGATGAAATTGATGTTAATATTGCTATTGAAGAAAAAAAGAAAGCAGAAAAACTTTTATTAAATTCCAAAACTGGAAAAGAACATAGTGATGCTGAAACTAGACTTAAAAAAGTCCTTGTTCAAATAGATGTATCATCACGAGGGATAGATAATGCTTGAAGACAAACTTGTGTTTTTGATCATTTCTCCGAATTTTCCAGAGTGCTTTTATAAATTTGCTGAAGCACTGAAAACTAGAGGAGTTATTGTTCTTGGGATAAGCGACGCTTTTCCTAGTGAAATTAAACCTCATCTTAGAAATGCATTAACAGAATACGTTCAATGTTACGATCTTAAAAATATGCAAAATTTGATTAACACTGTTAATTATTTTATTGGAAAATACGGTCATGTTGATTGGATTGAATCTAACAATGAATATCGGCTTGAGCAAGATGCCATGCTTAGAGAATGGTTTGGAATTAGAACTGGAATTTATTACTCTTCGATTGCAAAATATAAAAAGAAATCGGACATGAAAACGTATTTTAAATTTGCAAATGTGCCATTTGCAAATTATCATTTAAGCGATAATTATGAATCCACTTTAGATTTTGCAAGAAAAGTAGGATTTCCTATATTTGCAAAACCCAATATTGGGGTTGGAGCCGTAAATTCATTTAAAATAAATTCCGAAGAAGAGCTTAAAGAATTTTATATTAAACGTAATAATGTAGAGTATATATTTGAACAATTTATTGATGGAGAAATATATAGTTTTGATGGTATAACAAATTCAAAAGGTGAAATTATATTTAAAGATGCTGAGCGTTTTTTAGTTAATACCGACCAAATGAAAACAGATGATACTGATGATGCTTATTTTGTTTTTAAAGATATTCCTCAACAAATTGATGTTTATGGACAACGTATTGTAGAGGCATTTAATATTCAAAATAGATGTTTTCATATTGAATTTTTCTTATTAAATAAAGATTATCCTGGTTTAGGAAATAAGGGTGAATTTATTGCACTTGAAGTTAATATGAGATCTCCAGGTGGAAATACACCAGATTTAATTTCTTTTGGAACTGGTTGTTCATACTATGATATTTATGCTGATTCTATTGTTTTTGATGAAAATAGACAAGAAAAGACATTAAATAAGTCTTTTGCAATTAGTGTTTCTCGTAAGAATCGTTTTAATTATGTTAATTCTTTAGAAAGCATTCAACGTATTTATAAAGACAATATAAAAGAAGAAGGAAACTATGATAAAGCTATTGCAGATGTTATGGGTGATACCTATTTTATGGCAACATTTGACAATATCGAAGATGCTTTATCGTTTGATAAATTTGTAAGAAGTAAATTATAGACCAAGATATTTTTCAAAATCTACCTGATTGGTTTGACTATATTCGATTGATGATGTTTTAATTTTATTTTCAACTTTAATTGCACCTAAATCAAAATTAAATGTCTCAGAAATATCGTATGTATTTTTTAATTTATTCATGTCAGTTGGAGATACAAACGCTGTATCAAATATCAAATATTCATTCTTTGAGAGAAGAATCATGTTTTTAAGTTGAGTTGTATAATAGGAATATAGGTTATTCGAATTAATAAAAATTGCAGTTGAATTGGACATAGAATTATTAAATGCTTCTAAAGAAGTAAAATAAGAAGAGGTAGAATCATTAATTGTTTCAATATCAAAATATTTTTTTAATAATTCATAAGTGCTATTAAATTGAGAATGATTATCCTTGGCAAAAAGCTCGCCATTTTTTATAAAATAAAGTTGCGGAGTGCCTATTTCTTTATCAAAAATGGCGCTATAGGCACTGACGGATTCATGATAATCTTCTACAATATCTATAAAATCACTAAAATAAATTGTTTGTTTTGAATTATATGCAAAAGGCATAATATTTGCTAGTGTATTTAAGCAATGTGAGCAAGTTTGAGATTTAATTAAATAAATAAAACTATCTTTTCTATCGATCATATTAAGGATGGTATAAAAATCAGTTACTTTTATTAGGTAATCTTCAATTTTATACTTATCTAAATTTGCTAATTCGATA
Source organism: Bacilli bacterium (assembly GCA_036657515.1). Lineage (GTDB taxonomy): Bacteria > Bacillota_I > Bacilli_A > RFN20 > CAG-826 > Alectryobacillus. The sequence goes on along the minus strand of JAVXGI010000001.1, from coordinate 28,248 downwards.
GTTTTATCTTCAATTGGAGTAGCAATATTTATATTTCCATTTTTAAAGACTCTAATTCTTTGCTCTTCTGAACAACTTATTAGAGAAATTGAAGATATTAATAAGATAAATAATGCTTTTTTGAACATAATTCTAATTATACATTTTAATTTAGAAATTGTGTAGTATAATAGAAACAATGTACGGAGAATAATATGAATTTATGGCACAATGTTAACAGAGAGAGGATCACCCCAAGTAAATTTTTGGCTTGTATCGAAATCTCAAAAGGTTCTAAATGTAAATACGAATTAGACAAAGAAACTGGAGCATTAAGACTTGATAGAGTTTTATATACTTCAACAATTTATCCACACAATTATGGTTTTATTCCTAAAACTTTATCAGAGGATCGTGATCCACTTGATGTTTTAGTACTTTGTAGTGAATCCATTATTTCACTTGCACTTATGGAAGCTATTCCAATAGGTGTTTTAATGATGACAGACAACGGCGAACAAGATGAAAAAATTATAGCAGTTGCTGCAAGTGATCCATTTTATAGTTGTTACAAAGATATTACTGAATTACCTGCACATATCTTAGATGAAATTTCACACTTCTTTAGAGTATATAAAGAACTTGAAAATAAAGAAACAATAATTGAATCGTTTTATGATTCAAAAGTTGCTAAAAAAATCATCTGCGAATGTCTTGAAAGATACAAAGAAAAATTCCACGACATGTTTTAATTAGCTGTTAAATGTTTAAGAATATTTGATTTTTTTACTAAAGCTATTTCTAAATAGCTTTTTTCTTTGCGCATATAATACATGTGCATTGACCAATAATAAAACAAGATGTTTTGCATTTGAATTGTGATAGATAAGTCTTCTAAAAATTCTGAATTTGGTTTTTCTTCAAATTGTCTTATAAAAAGATCAATTTGATGATCGGATAAGTCGTTTTCGCTAATAAACGATGCAATATCAAAAAGTTGCATATTTTTTGATGCAAATTCGAAGTCAATTAATCTTACATTACTTTTTAATTTCATAATGTTATTTAATACAATGTCATTGTGCGAAAGAACTTGTGGATATTTACTATCAATTATCATATAAGTATTTGTGATCTTCTTCTCATATTCTTCATTGATAAAATCTTCTTCTTTTAAATTCTCTTTATATTGTTTTATTTTATCAAGAATGCTGTATGAAACAGTTTCAATTACTAATTTATGAAGTATTTTTATATCTTTTGCTAACTCAATAATAGTTTCATCATCATAAGTTGTGATATTATATGCATCCTTAATTTTTTTAGAGATTTTAATACCTGTTTTTTCATCATGATATAATACTTTTTCGCTAATATTTGTTTTATTTAATACTTGTATGATGTTTTCTTCAATAAAATAGTTAACACCTGGGTCACGATATTCTTTAGGAATACGTAAAATATATTTATCATCAACTAGATAAACGTTATTTGAAAATCCACTTTGTATCTTAACTCTGCAACGCGAATTTATAATGTCTTCAACTTTATCTAAGCTAATTGTGTTCATAGTTTTTTTGCCTCTTTTAATTTTTCTTTGATTTCTTGATCATCGTAGCTATTAATTAAAATTGTCTCAAATTTAAGTATATTTACTTTTCCAAGTTTATTTGCCTTTTTTACATCATGAACGTCTGCGAGCAAAACTTCACCATTTTCTTTATGTGAGAGAAAAAGTGCCAGTTTTGCAGCGTAATTGATCTGTTTTTCATTAGGATTACTTGAAAAAATAACAACATGGGATCCGCTATAGTCTTTAATATGAAAGAAATAATAATTTGGCTTAGACAATTTAAAAGTAAGCATATCATTTTGTAAATTGTTTTTTCCAAAACATATTTTAACATCTTCAACCATAATAAAATACGGAGAAATTGCTTCCGCATGTTTCTTTTCATTTTTCTCTTTTAGATAGCCATTAAAAATGAGGTCCTGTTTTATTTGCGACATATCATCAAGAGAAGAATTAGCAATTTGTTCATTAAGATAAATAAAATAATCATACTCATCTTGTGCCACTTTTAAAAATTCAATATTCATTGAATGCCCTTGCTTTAATTTATGGTATTTTTTATAAAATAAATTAGCATTTTGTCCAATGGTATACATATTATTTAATTCAATTTCTTGATCTTCAAAAATAACTTTATTGTCTTTTATAGTATCAATATTTTCATAAATGTAATCGCCAAGTCTGCGCATGTAGTCAAAGTCTTTTGAATTGACAACTAATTCAGTTAATATTTTTATTTTTTTCTGAAGTTGTTTTGTTCTATTATTGACTATTTTTTTCACATCTCTAAAGCAATCTTTTATTTGTAAATTTTCAAAAGAAGAATTGTAATCGGAAATTAATTTTTCAGTATTAGTATTTTTTGCAAGCATCTTTTCTCCTTTTGGAGGAAATTCATAAGTCATTCCTTTTGCAATTGGACGATTTACAAAAAGTGTAGAATAACGATATGCTAATAAAATGGTATTTGATTTATCTAATATAATTAAGTTTGGATGATTTGTTAAAAATTCTAAAATAATTGTTCCGTTTTGAACCTCGTAATTATCGTATGTTTTTCTATATTTAATCGATATTATTTTATCCTCATTTTCAATTTTTAATTCTTCAATTCTGGCGTTTTGAAGTTCCTTTTTTAGTTGAATTAAAAATTGAGATGTTTCGTTTCTGATTGTAAACGGAACAATCTCTTCTGCAATAAATGGATTTTGAGAATTTAATGAGATATGAACATTAGCTTTTGAAGACAAAACTAAAAAGAAATCGCACTTAGATAACTGAAGAATCTTGTTAATTCTGGCATCTATTATGGAAGTTTTCGTATTATTTACAAAATAATCAAAATATGCGTAGTTAATTGACATTTTTACACTTTTTCGCTTTAAACCTTTCCTATAATATAATATAATATTCTTACCCAATTATGAAGAACGGAATGTTAATTATACTTAGTGGTCCAAGCGGCGTCGGCAAAGGCACTATAAGAAAAATATTGATGGCAAACCATGCTGAGCTAAATCTCAAGTATTCTATTTCTATGACTACAAGAACTCCACGCAACCAAGAAGCTAACGGAGTTGATTACTTTTTTGTCTCTGATAAAGAATTTCAAGAGAACTTAATTAAGGATAATTTTTTGGAAAATGCCTGTTTTGTTGGACATTGTTATGGAACTCCAAAAAATTATGTTGTTGATTTATTAAAACAAGGATATAACGTTTTGCTTGAAATTGAAGTTAATGGTGCAATGCAAATTATGAATAACTGGAAAGATAGTCAAGTTATTTCGATATTCTTAACTACTCCAAGCATTGAGATTCTTCAAGAAAGAATAAAAAATCGTAAAACTGAAAGTCCTGAAATTATTGCTGAGAGATTAGCAAAAGCTTCAAGTGAATTAAATCTTTCATCAAATTACAACTATACTGTAATTAATGATGATCAAAATAGAGCTGCAGAAGAAATAGCAAGCATCCTTAAATTAAATATTGATAAAAAGGCTGAATAAGTGTTTTTAATAAATGTATTAGTTGAATTAAAAATGTTATCACTCGATAAAGAGTTTACATACTTTTCATCTTTTGATATTGATTCTGGAGTTAGAGTGAAAGTTCCTTTTGGAAAACAAACATTAATTGGTTTTGTTATGTCTTCAAAGGAAGATAGCAGATCAAAAGATGAAATAAACGAAGCTCTAGGAAGTTCAATTCGTGAAATTATTGAAGTGATAGATAAAGCTCCAATAATTAGTAAAGAATTATTTGAAATTGCTAATCATATGTCTTATAGATACGTTGCTTCGCGAATTAGCTGTCTTCAAACAATATTACCATCTTCATTAAAACCAAAAACTTCTTCCCTTGATGGTCCAAAAATTAAATATTCTATATATGTTCGTAAAACAAATGGAATTACGATACCAAAACTAAGTAAAAAGCAATTTGAAGTATTATATGATATTTCAAAATATGATAAGGTTTTAAAGTCACTTTATTCACTTTCAACGATTAAAAAACTAGTTTCTTTAAATTTAATTGAAGAAATAAAAGAAGTTACCTATAGATACGAAGGTATTAAGTCGTTAAAACGTAGTAAATTTGATTTAACTTTAAAACAACAAAATATTTATGACGAAATTAATTCTTCTTCTGATAGCGTTTTTTTATTAAAAGGCGTAACTGGAAGTGGCAAAACTGAAATTTATATCAAATTAATCGAGAAAATTATTAATAGTGGAAAAAACGCTATTCTTTTAGTTCCTGAAATCAACCTTACTCCTTTAATGAAAAATAGATTCATTTCTTATTTTGGAATTGAAGATATTTCGATTTTACATAGCGGACTTACGAGTGGACAAAGATATGATGAATATCGTCGAATTATTGATCAAAATTTAAAAATTGTAATTGGCACAAGAAGCGCAATTTTTGCACCAGTCAAGAATCTTGGTTTAATTATTATCGATGAAGAATTTAGTGAATCTTATAAAAACCAAGATTCGCCTTGTTATTCTGCAATTGAAATTGCGGAATATCGTGCAAAAATTAATAATTGTAAACTTATTTTAGGAACAGCAACTCCAGACATTGTGTCGATGGCAAAAGCAAGTAGGAAAGTTTATCATTTGTTAGAACTTGATGAAAGATATAACAAACAAGAACTACCACAATCAAAGATAATTAATATGAATAATATTGATAATTTAGTTCCAGGATCTTCGTTTTTATCTAAAGATTTACTAAATATGATTTCTTTAGCTTTACTAAAAAAAGAACAAGTTATGCTTCTAATTAACAGAAGAGGATATTCTAATTTTGTTGTTTGTAGGACTTGTAATGAAACAGTACTTTGTCCTAAATGTGGAAAACCATTGATTTATCATGGTGATGATAGAATTATTTGTCATACTTGCGGATATCGAACAAAAAAGAGTCTATTAAAATGTAATGAATGTGGAGCAAGTGAATTTTATAATATTGGTTATGGAACGCTTAAAATTGAAGAAGAAATAAATCAATATTTCCCTAATGCCAAAATAAAGATATTTGATTCTGATAATGCTAAATCAGAAGGAGAAATATCAAAAATATTGAACAATTTTTCTCTAGGAAAAATTGATATATTAATTGGAACTCAAATGATTGCCAAAGGTCATGATTTCCCTAATGTAAGTTTAGTTGGAATATTAAATGCTGATCAAGGTTTAACGATGCCAGTATTTAACGCGGCCGAAAAAACATTTCAAATGATTACCCAAACAATTGGTAGAACTGGAAGAGGAGAAATTGAAGGAGTAGCACTCGTTCAAACGCATTCAGTTAAAAATTATGTAATACAATTAGCAGCTAGTCAAAACTACAATTTGTTTTATGAAAAAGAGATGAAAATACGCCGAGCTTTAAATAATCCTCCGTATTTTTATGTAGCAGTAATTAAAATTTCTTCCAAATTAGAAAAAAATGTGGAGAAAGCATTAAATAAGTTTAATGAAGTCTTTGCAAATTTAGCAAATGAAAACTTTATTTATCGCAATAAAAAAGTTAAAAATGAATATAATTACGGTTATAGTGTGGAATTTGTTCTTAAATTTAAGTCTTATGAGCTAGTTCTTCCTATTTTAAACAAAATTGTTCATAGTTATGAATTTAATAAAAATATCACGATATTCGTTGATGTTGATCCAATTACGTTTTAGCTACAATAAAAGGCTTTAATTATTCGGGTTTTTATTATAAAATAATAGGGATTAAGAGGTAAAGTATGATTACAGTAAAGATCGTTGGTATTGATCCATATTCATTAACACAAATTTCAAAAGAAATGACTGATGAATTAGCAAATTTATGTGAAGTTGATTCAGATGAAGTAAATTTTTATGCTCCTGAAGGACTAGTGGTTCATAATGGAGTTGAACAAAATACGCGGTATGTTACGGCATATGTTGAAGCACCACGTAAAATAAAAGTATTAGAAAATCAAATAGCTGAATGTGTTGCAAGATATCTTCAACACATTGCTATCAATGTAATTGTTTTGTTTAACTATTATTTAACTGAAGAAAGACACGTTTTCTTTAATGAAGAATATCCACGTTATATGGCTGTTAATAATACAGTTAATATAGAAGAAGATGAGTTTGATGACGAAGAGAAAGATGAAGAAATAGAAGAAATTTATACAGGCAACGTCTTTGAAAACCTTGGAGATAAACTAAAATAATATGAACAAAACAAACTACCCACTATTAGTTGAACTATTTAATCAAGTAATTATAGGAAAAGAAGATCTTTTCGAAATAATTAATCGTGTTTTACCTCAAAAAGTATCTACTCATGATGAAAAGTTGATAATTTCAACTGTTTTAGGCGCAACAATCAGACACTATTACTTATTTAGAAATGTTTTTAATCTTTATTTTAAAGAAGCTGATAATAGAATTTTTGCAGCCGCCGCTTTAACTTATAGTGACTTATATTTTTCACATAAATTAGGTGAAAAATCCTTAATAATTAGTGAGTTTTTAATATATGCTGAAAGTATTGAACAATTAGAATCAGCAAAATCCATTATTGAATATTTTGGTGAAAAAAAGCCGTTTGATATTCTTGAAACCGAGTTTCGCTCTAAATCATTAATGCAATATTTTTCAATCAGATTTAATATTCCAGATTGGATTATCAGAATGTGGGCAAAACAATATGGCAAAAACTTATCATATAAGATAATTAAAAATGTTTCAGTAAAAGCACCACGTTATATTAAGAAAAATGATGTATTAACTGATTCAAACTTTAAACTTGATGCCACACTTTATAAGCCACTTCCTGATGTTAAAGATGTTTATGAATATATTGGAAAAGATAATCTTAAAAAAATAAATGATAACGTATTCTCTAAAATATATGTTACCAATTTACTTGATAACGAAGTTGTTGAAAATTTAGATCAAAGTTATGCTGATTCAATTGTTTTGTATTTTTATGACAAACCAAATATTTATCTCGATCTTTTAAATAAATTTAGAGATAACAATCGCATTTCAATTATGACTAATTCATTTCAATTTTCAAATAAAGTTACTGAAAATGTTAAACGTATCAAATCAAAAGGATTTTCAAACATCTATGTTGGAGAATGCACAACAGACGTTCTTGAAGCTCAAGTTTCAAAAAATGCTAATATTGTGATTTTATATGCAAAATCAAGTAATTTTAACTATATTCAAGGTTCTCCAGAATATTTTATAAATTTTGATCAATCTACACTTTCTTCTATTATCGAACAAGAAAAGAAAGATTTAGACAATTGTTCAAAGTTTGTCGCTATTGGTGGAGATATGGTCTATATTACTCAAACGTTAAATAAAAAAGAAAACGAATTACTTATCCAAGAATTTTTAGACAATAATAATTCTTTTGTATTAGATAGTGAGAAAACTTTCTTGCCAGCCACTTCAAAGATGATCGGTTATTTCGCTAAACTAACAAGGATAAAATAATGAAAAGAAATTTATTAGGAATAGAATTAAGTAAACTAGAAAAAATAATGGTTAATGAGTACGCTCAAAAAACATTTCGTGCTAAACAATTATATAAACGGATATATGAGAAAAAAGTTTATAATTTTGATGAAATGAGCGATATTTCCCTTTTAGTAAGGGAAATATTTAAAAATGATTTTTGTATGGATTTGCCAAAAATTTATACCAAGCAGTCAAGTAGTGACGGAACACTTAAACTTCTTTTAGAGCTTTCTGACGGCGCAAAAATTGAAACTGTTTTAATGCGTTATTCTTATGGAAACTCAGCTTGTGTTTCTAGTCAAGTTGGATGTAATATGGGTTGCACTTTTTGCGCATCAGGATTATTAAAGAAACAAAGAGATTTAACTGTTGAAGAGATGGTTGGTCAAGTTCTTGTGTTAAATCAAATATTAGAAGAAGAAGGAAACGGAGAAAGAGTAAGCCACGTTGTGGTGATGGGAACAGGAGAGCCATTTGATAATTATGATGTTGTAATGGATTTTATTAGAATTATTAATTGTCCATTTGCTTTACAAATTGGTGCTCGTCATATTACAGTTTCAACGTGTGGAATTCCTGATAAAATAAGAAAATATGCTGAAGAAGGACTACAAACTAACTTAGCTATTTCACTTCATGCATCAACTGACAAGGTACGTGATCAAATAATGACTATTAATCATAAATATCCATTAGCAGAATTAATGGATGCTGTTAAATATTATGAAAAAACTGCAGGTAGAAGAGTAACATTTGAATATATATTACTTGAAAATGTTAATGACTCACTTGATGATGCATATGATTTAAAAGAACTAGTAAAAGGAACATTTGCTTATATAAATTTAATCCCTTATAACGCTGTTATTGAAAATAGATATAAAAGATCATCAGGAAATAGAGTTCATTCATTTTTTGATTATTTGATGAGAAATAACGTTAATACGACGATTAGAAAAGAATTCGGTAGTGATATTGATGCTGCTTGTGGACAACTTCGTGCAAAAGATTTAAATAAATTATGAAAAAAAGAATAGGCGAGTATGCCTATCGACTTGACCTTGGCAAGATAAGAGTTTCAAACGAGGATAATGCTACTGCTCTTATTAACTCGAATGGCGATGTCTTGTTAATTGTCTGCGATGGGATGGGTGGATATAAAAAGGGAGATTTCGCATCACGCGTTGTGATCGAACATTTTAAGGACGCATTTTTAAATAAAACTCATTTTTTTACGAACTATACCGCTATTCAATGGATTATGTCGGTGGCAAAAAAAGCTAATCGTGAGATATTTAAAAATGCCCAAGACCAAGACTATAAAGATATGGGAACAACTTGTATTCTTGCTCTTTTAGTAAATGATTCTATAATCGTTGGTTATGCTGGAGATAGTAGATGCTATTTTTATTCGAAAAATAAAATGGAACAAGTTAGTGAAGACCAAACCTATGTTGATTATCTATATAAAAACGGAAGTATTACGAAAGAAGAAATGGAAACTCATCCAAAACGTCACGTTTTAACTAACGCCATTGGAATTTTTCCAACCGTTTCATTATCTTTTAAAACATTTAAAAATAAAGGTCAGAATATTTTACTTTGTTCAGATGGATTATATAAAAATCTCGAAGAAAACGACATATTAAGTGTTTTAAAAAGTAATGAAGCGGTCGATATAAAATGCGAATCTTTGATTGCTTTTGCTAATTCCAATGGCGGAAGCGATAATATCGCGACTGTTTTGCGGGAGAGCAAAGATGATTGAGATTGGTACATTATTTAATGGTCGTTATCGCCTTGAACGTTATATCGGACGAGGTGGGATGGCTGATGTATATAAAGCTTTTGATAGTATTGATAAAAATGATGTTGCAATTAAAATTGTTCGTGAAGATAAAAACAAATCGGAAGAAATGTATCAAAGATTTAAATATGAAATTAGAATTGCTGCTTCTGTTCAAAATCATTTTAATATCGTAAAAATTCTTGATTTTGGAAAATTTGAAAATTCTCCATATATGATTACGGAATATATTAATGGTCAAACATTAAGTGACGTACTTTATGGTAGAAGAACGCTAGGTTATGAAGAAGCTTGTTCAGTCGTTGTTCAAGTTCTTGATGCTTTAGAAGAATTACATTTACGTGGGATTGTCCATCGAGATATTAAGCCGCAAAATATTTATTTATTATCAAATAATATCGTAAAGGTTGCAGATTTTGGTATTTCTCTTTTCTTAAATGAAAAAAACGCTATCAGCGAAAAAAAGAAAATTGTTGGAACTCCACAATATCTTGATCCAGCTGTTATTGTTTCAGGTAAACCTAGTTTTCAACAAGATATCTATGCTTTAGGAATTACTTTTTTTGAATTAATTGCCGGAAATGTTCCATTTAATTCAAAAGATCCTCATGAAATTTGCCAAATGCAAATTCATAAATCAATGCCTTTACTTTCAAGTTTTCGAGCAAATATTCCCGTTGCTATTGAAGAAGTAATTAAAAAAGCAACAGAAAAAGATCCAAAGAAACGTTATAATACCGCTGCTGAGATGAGACTTGATATTAATGAAATGCTTAAAAATAAAAAAATGTTACGTAGCCAAAATTGGTTTGAACGTTTGTTAGGATTAAAAGGAAAATGATTGAAAGTGGAAGAGTGACTTCAAATATCGCTAGTAATTTTAAAGTTTATAAAAACGGAGCTTTTTATAATTGCTCTTTAAGAGGTTCTTTTAGAATTTCTTCAAAGAACATTAAAGTTGGAGATTATGTCGTGTTCGATGATGAAAGTTTAGTAATTGTTGATATTGTGAAAAGAAACAACGAGTTTACTCGTCCATGTATTGCAAACGTTGACCAAGCATTTATTGTAAATTCAATTGAAGAACCAGAGTTTTCAAAATATTTAGTTCTAAAATATATAACTTATGTTAAGTTTAATCAAATTCAACCGATTGTCATTTTTACTAAAAATGACATCAAAAAGAATACTAAAATTGATGATTTTATCGCCGAACTTAGAAATGCTGAAATTAGATGCATTGTAACAGCAAGTAATGATGCTTCCTCGATTGCCCAAATAAAAGAACTTTTAGATGGTAAAACAAGCTTGTTTTTTGGACAAACTGGTGCAGGAAAATCTACACTAATTAATATGATAGAGCCTTTTTTTAATCGATTAATTGGTGAATATTCAATATTTTTAAATCGTGGAAAACATCGAACGAAGGAAACTATATTACTGCCAATTAATGATAATACATTTTTAGTTGATACTCCGGGATTCTCATCTCTTGATTTAGAAATGAATATTTCTGATATAAGAACAAATTTTCCTTTAATTGAAAGATATAGAAACTCTTGTAAGTTTGATGATTGTAAACATATTAACGAACCAGAATGTAGCGTAAAAAAAGATGTTAAAATGGAAATTATTCCAATAGAATGGTATAATATTTATGTCGATTTAATGGAGAATAAAAATGAACACTAATGTAATTATTGCACCTTCAATCCTTAGTGCAGATTTCAAACATTTAGAAAAAGATATTAAAAACACCGAAAAAGGTGGAGCAAAATACTTACATTACGATGTAATGGATGGACATTTTGTACCAAATATCTCTTTTGGTTCTGCAATTTTAGCTTCTATTAAACCATGTACTAAATTATTTATGGATGTTCATTTAATGATCAATGAACCACAAAAATATTATCATCAATTTGCTGCTAATGGAGCAGATTCGATTACATTTCATTATGAAGCTTTTAAAGATAAAGAAGCAATTTTAAAGTTAATTGCTAACATCAAAAACGAAGGAGTAAAGGTCGGAATTTCTATTAAACCTTTGACCCCGGTCGATGATATCTTTGATTTTTTGCCATTTATTGACATGGTTTTAATTATGTCTGTGGAACCAGGATTTGGTGGTCAAAAGTTTAATAAAAATTCCATCGCAAAAATCACAGCTTTAAGAAAAGAAATAGATAGAACAAATCTTAAAGTTTTAATTGAAGTTGATGGTGGAATTAATGAAGAAACAGCACCTTTAGTTGTTAATGCTGGAGCAGATATTATCGTTTTAGGATCTTATATTTTTAATGGAAATGTAAAAAGGAATACTAAAAGAATATGCAGCCTATTTTATATGTAATTATTGCTTTTTTAGTTATATTTATATTGCTTAACATTTTTAATCTTGTGTTCTCAAAAATTAATTTTAATAGTATTTCAAAAGAAAAATATTCTTTTAGAAGAAATTTTTCTTATGAAATTACCGATAACGAAGGTAAATATAGTTATATGCTTCGTTATACATATGTTATCGCCGCTATTTTTCCTGTAGCTATTTTGTTTATTGTTTTATTTAGTGGAATAATGGATGAATTAATGTTTGTTTATATTTTGGTTGCAACTTTGTTTTTAATTGCAAACGGCGTGAGTAAGGCTATTTTATTCTTTTTAAAGACAACATCGATTAAAACTTATTTATATGTTTACTGTGCACAACTTATTTCATTATTTTCAGCAATTAATATATTTTTACTCGGTTTAACGATGACTATGATGCAGTTTTATTCATTTGACACTGCTTTATATTTAACAATTTTAATCTTAACAATTTGTTTAGATATTGGTATATTCATCATTATTTTTAATCCTAAAACCTATAAATGGTTTATATTAGAAAAGAATGAAAAAGAAGAATATGTGAGACCAAAGTTTTTTGTTTTAGCATTTGATGAATGGTTAATGATTTTTATTAGTATTATTTTCGTTATAGTTCTAATTTCCTTTATATTTTGTCTTATACTTTAACAATTTATTGATTATGCCCTTTTTTTAGTGCATAAATCTTTTTTTGTGGTAAAATATCAAAGGGAGAAAATTTATGAAAAAATTTACAATTCTTTTAGGACTAAGTCTACTTACTTTAGCATCATGCGGAACACCAAGTACATCAGTAACTGATAAAACTGATCCTACAACAACAACAACTACTACTACATCAGACACAACAACAACAACTACAACAACAGATACTACAACTACTCCAGTCGTAGAAGGAGAAGTGGTTGAAATGGTTCTTGATCAACCTGAAAATCCAAGGATCACAGCAGAATCAGGAGTTGGATCATACTTTAATTATGAATCAGGAGCTGATTTTATGACTGATTTTGTTAAAACCACAAAAATTAAAAGTGTTACACCAACTAAAGTTGGTACACAAACATGCGATTATACAAACTTTAAAAGTACAACAATTAAATTAGGAACAGGAAGTAACACTGGAAGTTTAGAATTTGCTTTTGCAGATGGCGTTAAACTTGCTAAATTAGAAGTAACTGCAACAAGATATTACAAAAGTTATGATAAGCAAGGAGTGCTTAGTTGGTCAATTGATGCCGCTTCTGCATTAACTGTTAATTCAAAAGCTTGTGAATTAGCAGCAGCTGTTGATGCTGCTCCTCAACCATCAAAAGCATTTACATTTGAAGACGCTGATATTAAAGCTGCAACCACAATCAAATTAGAAAGCGGCGTTGGAAAAAATACTAGAGTAATTGTTAATAAAATTATCTTTACATTTGCTGCTTAATTTTTTAAAAAATAATAATAAAACCAGAATTTAGATTAAATTCTGGTTTTTTATTGTAATTAAACTAATATATTGGTTTTAGGCATTAAAAAAAGCTTCTTGCGAAGCCTTAATTTAATCACTAGTTTTTTGTAAGGTGCGATATGCTCTGGCGGACATTTTAATAGACATTTCTACGCCATCAACTTCAACTTTGTATGTATGTAAATTAACATTCCACTTACGACGTGTTGCACGAAGTGAATGAGAACGCTTATTACCGCTCATTGGGCCTTTTCCAGTAATTGGACAAACTCTTGACATATGTTACCTCCTAAATACAATTAAATGCTTAATAAATATATCATATATATAACGAATATTCAACTTAATATTAAAATTATAACACTTTTTTTCACTATAAGCTTATATTTGGAAACTTTGAATGAAATTGTTCACGAGTTACGGTATTTTTACAGCTTTGAGTGAAGATATCTAGTAATGTTTTATCGCGATCATTTGAGATAAATAAGAGTTTTCCTTTGTTAGTATAAAAAGTAAGGGCGTTATGCTTTTTTGTATATATATCATCAATGTAATATACTTCTGAAAATTTAAATGTTTTAGTTTTACCAAATCTTGTCATATAAAATTCAGTTGAATTATATTCTAGTTTAAAGGTTGAAGGAACAAGAGCTGTAAAAAGAATAGTAAGACTTGAGAAAGCAGCAATAATAATATAATTTTTAGTTACAAAGAAGTTAAAAATATCACCGATTGAACAATAAAATAAAGTGAAAAGAACTACCATAAGTAGCAATAAAGACAATTCAGTTTTCCAAATGTTAACTCTTAATTTTTTCATATATGTATTATTATATAGTATATGTAAATAATTTAAAATAGAGTTATTTTATTATATGAATAGGGTGATATATTTGTTATAATTTTAATATTGGAAACAAGAATGAATTTATTTGAAATACTACCCGAAAAATTTTTCTCTATATTAAATGGAAAGAATAAAAACATATATGCAGGCTGCTTAATTCTTTTATATACATTGATCAATGATAATGATTTAAATGTTAAAAGAGATGAGTTTGTTCGTTTTCTTAAAGAAAAGGGTATTCACGAAATTGAACTCTTCAGTCTTGAGGATGAAGAAGACAGCGATAGTGAGTTTACTTCCTTTAGTGTTGCGTCTAAAGCCTCTTTTATTGTTAAACATCTCGAAGAAACCGGATGGCTTGAACTTGAACTTAATCCTGAATCTTTTGATGAATATATAGTTTTACCAACCTATTCAATTAGAATGATTAAAACATTGTTCGATATTACTAATGAATCTAATGAAGAATATTCTTCCCTAGTTCATAGCACTTATAGCGAATTATTATTAGAAGATACTTCTAAAGATGAATTTATGTATGCTGTTTTATGCAGAGCATATGAAAATACAAAAAAATTACGTGTTGATTTAATTACCCTTTCACATTCAATTAGAATTTATCAAAATAGATTAAATAAAATATTTACATCAAATGAAATACTTCATTCCTATTTTGATAATTATAAGGAATTAGTTAGTGATCGTCTTTATCATCCGATAAAAACTTTTGATAGCGTTACAAGATTCCGTCGTCCAATTATTAATATTTTGAACAGTTGGATTAAAGAAAGTGAAAAAAAGAATCTACTTATAAAGCAAGGTTTAGTTTTTTCTTCTGGTGATATTAATCCAAAAGATGTCGAAAAAACCATTATTGAAAAAATTAATTTTATTTGCGATACGTTCGACACTTTAAATGCCATGATTGATGATATCGATCATCGTCATAGAGACTATACAAAATCAAGTGCAAATAAAATTCTTTATTTAAATAATACTGATAAATCAGTAAAAGGCAATTTAGAAAATATTTTGTCATCTATTGCTAAAAATACACATAATACGAAGAATTTAAGAAGTATTTTGTCTTCAATGCAAGACAGCATATCGATTTATGAGAATGGTTTTATAAATTCTGAATCAGTTTCGTTACCGATATTACGCAAATATATTGGTGATCAAATGCCATTATCAATAGTTGACCCAAATTTTGCTGGAGATATTATGATGGAGAATTTTCTTTCTCAATTAAGTGGGTCATATACTGATGATCGAATATATGAGTTTATGGAAAACGTGTTTGGAAAAGAAGACGAAGTTCTTATTGAAGAAATACCATTACCAACATATGAAGCGTTTATTCTTCTCATATTAGCTACTATTAAAAAAGATGATCCTAATTGCTTTTATATAGTAAATTACGACAGTAAAGAAAAAGTTAAAAATGATGGATATATATTACCGAAGTTAATATTTAAAAGGAAAGGAGCATAGTTATGTTTGATGAAAAATACCTAGCACTAAATAATAGTGATAAATCAGATTTTGCATTATCAATAAATCATCTATTATCACATAGTTTTGTAGTAAGAGACATTTTTGATAGTAAAGAAAAGATTATTAGAATTAACCCATATTACAGATTTCTTGATAGACATTTTGATGTAGCTGATGAATATTTGAGTTATATGGGTTATTCAATTGAAAAAGATTCATTACTTGGTGTTATTACTTTATTTAATAAAGATAACGATAATAGAATTAAAATTGATCGTGAAACATCTCTTATTCTTTATGTTCTACGTCTTATTTACGAAAATGAAAAATCGGACTCCAGTTCTAATTCTCAAGGAGTTTATTTAAGTACCCCAATGCTTATTAAATCGATGATAGATTTTTCAGTTTCGTTTCCAAACAAGAAAATTACTGGACGTTTAGTTGGAAAATCATTAAGATTTTTAGCAAATCACAATCTTATTACGAAAGTTAGTGGAACGTATGACGAAGGAAACGTTACATTTTACATTTTGCCATCAATCGTTTATGCAATTGATAGTACTAAAATTCAAGCAATGAGTGATACAATTGATAAAATTAATCAAGAATCAAAAAATATTAATCTCAACCAAATAGAAGGAGATTTTTAAATGAAAACATTAGCTAAAATAAAAGTTATTAATTGGCACTATTTCTGGAATGAAACAATTGACATGAAACCTATTGTTTTTTTAACTGGTGTCAATGCTTCAGGAAAATCCACATTAATCGATGCTTTACAGGTTGTTTTACTTGGAGATACGAGTGGACGATATTTTAATAAAGCCGCAATGGATAAATCTAATAGAACTCTTAAAGGTTATCTTAGAGGCGAATTAGGTGATACTGAAGATGGTGGATTTAAATATCTAAGAGATGGCAGATTTACAAGTTATATTGCTCTTGAATTTTATGATGATGCTGCCGATGATTCGTTTACTCTTGGCTGTGTTTTTGATTCTTTTGAAGACGGACACGAAGAACATCGTTTCTTTTTATTAGAAGATAAAATTCCTGAGAACGAATTTATTACAAATAATATACCAATGTCTTTTAAAGATTTATCGATGTTTTTTCAAACTAATTATAAAGAAAAATACAAATTTACTGATAGCAATAAACAATTTCAAGATTTATTGAAAAGAAAATGTGGAAACTTAAAAGACAAATATTTTTCATTGCTTAAAAAAGCTACTTCATTTACTCCAATAACTGATATTACAACATTTATTACTGAATATGTTTGTGATCCACAAATGAATATTGAAATTGGTGCAATGCAAGAAAATATTGCTCAATATCAACAATTAGAACACGAAGCATCATTAATGGGCGAAAGAATAATACGTTTAGAAGAAATTCAAAATCTTTATCAAAAGTATTTAGATTCTACCAAAGACATAAAGTTATGTTCGTATATTATTGAAAAAGTTAATCATCAAATTTCTGTTGATCGCTTATCTTCTTATTTTTCACAACTTGAACAATTAAAGAAAAGACTTGGTGAAATTGATGTTGAATTGAACGAAGCTGAATTTAATAAGATACGTTTAAATAATAAAAAGATTCAATTAATTAATGATAAAGCAAATAGTGATACATATAGATTAACTAATCAACTTTACGAAGAAAAAGATAAGTTACATGAAAAAATTTCTGATCTTACAAATATCGAAAAAGATACAATTTCTTCAATTGAGAATTACGCAAATCTTTATATTTCTGCTGCAACTTCTCTTTCAAGATCTTTTGAAAGTGTTAACAAAGATTTACTTCCTGGCGAAAAAGTCCGTGAAATAGTTGAACTTCAAACACAAATTGAAGCAGTTAGATCTAAATCTATGGAACTTTTAGAAGCTACTAAAGGTGGGTTAAGAACAATAAATTCTGAATTATTAACAGGTTGGAGAGAAGCTCTTTCAACTTTTAAAAGCGAAATTTCCGCTCTTTCTGTTTCGTTTGCACGAACCATTCGAGATCTTGAAATTACAACTTCCCATTTAAAAGTGGATTTAGATTCACTTGGAAAAGGAATTAAATCTTATGATTCATCACTTACTTCTATTAAAAATGAACTTAGTTCTCAATTAAAGATTCAATTTGGTAGAGAAATTTCAGTTGAATTTTTTGCTGATTTAATTGATATTAATGATAAAAAATGGTCAAATGCAATCGAAGGTTTCTTGTTTAATCAAAAATTCAACTTATTTGTTGAACCAAAATACTATGAAGAAGCTTATAAAATTTTGAAAAACTTATTATATAAGTATCGTTATTATGGGATCTCTTTAGTTGATCAAGAAAAGATTGTTGAAAAACGTTTTGGATTTCAAGAATATAGTTTAGCAGAAGAAATAATTACAGATCATGCTGGAGCACGTGCTTATGCTAATTTCTTACTTGGTAGATTAACTAAATGCGATAATATTAGTGAAGCAAGAGAATCGGGAAATGGTATCACAGCAAGCTGTGATATTTATAGAAATTTTGCTCTTTCAACGATAAGACCACAACAATATGCAACCTCTTATATTGGACGTAAAATTAGTAGTGAACAAATTTCTCAAAAGAAAGAAGAAATTGCTACAAATATTATGTCTATATCAACTTTTAAAGATTTGTTTAAAGTAATTAATTCTGCTAATCAATTAGAAACAATTAATACCAATGAAATAAATTCAATAATAGGTTCTGCTACGAAAATACTTGAATTAAAAGGATTAAAAGAATCTTTAAAATACGTTGAAGAAGAACTTTCAAAACATGATACTTTACAAATTGATTCGCTTGATAAACGTATAGTTTCAGTTGAAGAAGATTTAACTGATATTGATAAAGAAACAAATAATCTTCGTGTTGAAAAAGGTTCAATTATTGAATCAATTAAAAATCTTACTGAAGATAAAATTAAAAATGAAAGTGCTATGCTTTCTGAAAAAGAAAAATTACTTCAAACAAATTATGATGCCAAATTTGTTTCGGAATTTGGTTTACCAAAATTCCGTCTTGAACTTGAAACAAAGAGTTTACTTGAAATTCACAAAGAATACTCTGTGACAATCGGACGTATTCAATATATTTCGAGTAATATATTAGGTCAAGTACGTAAATTACGTAAATCTTATACTGATGATTATCACTTATCATATAATATTGAAGGTGAAAATAATGATGAATTTGATCATGAATTAATCGATATTCGTGATGTAAAATTACCGTTATATCGTGAAAAAATACGTGATTCTTATAACAAAGCAACTGAACAATTTAAAAATGAGTTTATTTCTAAATTGAGAAATCAAATTGAAAATGTAGAAGATCAAATTTCTGATTTGAACATAGCATTAAGCAACTCTACATTTGGCAATGATACATATAAATTTACTGTTAAACCTAATCCTACTTATAGAAGATATTACGATATGTTTAAAGATGATTTATTACTTCAAACAACTGAAAAGCAAGATGAATTCATTAACAAATATAGTGATGTTATGGCCGATCTTTTTAAGTCAATCATTGTAAATGATGGTAAACAATCAAATGATACTTTATTAAATATTGATGTATTTACAGATTATCGCACTTATTTAGATTTTGATTTACTTGTCACTAATAAAGAAGGCATTAGTCAACGTTTAAGTAAAATGATTAAAAAGAAGTCTGGTGGAGAAACACAAACTCCATTCTATATTGCAGTTCTTGCATCATTTGCCCAACTTTATCACGTTAATGAGACAAGCGAATTAGGAAATACGATTCGTTTAATTGTCTTTGATGAAGCATTTAGTAAAATGGACCGTAATCGTATTAAAGAATCTATTAAACTTTTACGTAAGTTTGGTTTACAAGCAATTATTAGTGCGCCAAGTGAAAAAATTGGAGATATTAGTGAATCAGTTGATGAAACGCTTGTTGTTTTACATGGAAAATCTTCATCTTCAATTAGACTTTACGCAAAAGAAGACTAAAATAACTACTAGAAAACTACTAATTTTGATTAGTAGTTTTCTTTTTGAAAGCTAAAGATGAAAGGATGAAAAAGTTATTTTGATTAATGCACCGTTTTTGTTGAAAATATGCTAATTTATTACTATAATAATAACGTTAAGAACAATAATTAAATATTAATAAAAAATAGAAAGTTTGTGGCTGATGAAAACAAACATTAATGTTTAAATCTCAGTTCAATACTTAACCGTGCTTAGCGTTAATAAGCTTATTAAGAGTATTTACACTAGTAAATAAAATAAGGTGGTACCGCGTTAAGAACGTCCTTATAGTAGGCGTTTTTTTATTTTAAAGGAGAAACAATATGTATAATCACATTGAAATCGAAAACAAATGGAAAGAAATTTATGAGGAAAAAAAGCCGTATGCTTGTAATGTATATGATTTTTCAAAACCTAAATATTACGTGCTAGACATGTTTCCATACCCTTCAGCTCAAGGGCTACATGTTGGGCATCCTGAGGGATATACTGCTACAGATATTGTTGCAAGAATGAAAAGAATGCAAGGCTTTAATGTTCTTCATCCAATTGGATGGGATGCATTTGGCTTACCTGCTGAACAATATGCTATTAAAATGAATGAACATCCAGAACTATTTACAAAGAAAAATATTGAAAACTTTAGACGTCAAATTAAAGATTTAGGTTTTTCATATGATTGGGATAGAGAAATATCTACAACTGATCCAAAATATTATAAGTGGACACAATGGATTTTTACAGAATTATATAAGAAAAATTTAGCTTATATTGATAATAAACCAGTTAATTTTTGTCCTGAATTGGGTACTGTTTTAGCAAATGAAGAAGTAATTGACGGCAAATCTGAAAGAGGTGGTTTTCCAGTTGTAAGAAAACAAATGAGACAATGGGTTTTAAGAATCACGTCTTACGCTGATAAATTATTAGATGGACTTGATGGACTTGATTGGCCAACTTCGACAATAGAAATGCAAAAGAATTGGATTGGAAAATCTATTGGAGCAGAAGTTACGTTTGAAATAAAAGACACAGAATTTAGTTTTGATGTTTTTACAACTCGCGTTGATACACTTTATGGTGCTACTTATGTTGTCCTTGCTCCAGAACACGAATTAGTTAGAAAAATCACAACACAAGATCACATAAAAGAAGTTGAAGAATATATTAATATTTCGGCAAGAAAAAATGATTTAGATCGTACAGAACTTAACAAAGATAAAACTGGTGTATTTACAGGAGCTTATGCTATTAATCCAATTAATGGAAAAGTCATTCCTATTTATATTGGTGATTATGTACTTGCAAGTTATGGAAGTGGCGCTGTTATGGCAGTTCCAGCTCATGATAGTAGAGATTATGCTTTTGCAAAAAAGTATTCTTTACCAATTATTCAAGTACTTGAAGGCGATGTTAGTAGTGAAGCAATGGAAAAAGATGCACCTCACATTAATAGTGATATTGCAAATGGGATGAATATCGGAGCAGCAAAACAAGTTATTCTTGCTCAATTAATTAAAATTGGTAAAGGAAAAGAAAAAATAAACTTCAAACTTAGAGATTGGTTATTTTCGCGTCAAAGATATTGGGGCGAACCAATTCCTGCAGTTTTATTTAATGATGGAGAAATTAAACCACTTCCACTTAAATCATTACCATTAATTTTGCCTGAACTAGATGAATACAAACCAAGTGGAACAGGAGAATCTCCATTAGTTAATGCTGGTAAAGATTGGCTTAATGTAGAAATGGATGGTGAAGTTGGTGTACGTGAAACAAATACTATGCCACAATGGGCAGGTTCATGTTGGTATTATATAAGATATATTGATCCAACTAATGAAAATGCAATTGGTGATAAAAAATTATTAGACCATTGGCTTCCAGTTGATTTATATATCGGTGGAGCAGAACATGCTGTATTACATTTATTATACGCAAGATTTTGGCATAAATTTTTATATGACATTGGTGCAGTTAGCACATCTGAACCTTTTAAAAAGCTTTTTCATCAAGGGATGATATTAGGTGAAAATGGCGAAAAAATGTCAAAATCAAGAGGTAATGTTATTAACCCTGATTTAATTGTTAAAGAATATGGTGCAGATACATTACGTTTATACGAAATGTTTATGGGACCTCTTGAAGCTGCATTACCATGGAGTAATGATGGACTTGAAGGTGCAAATAAATTTATTACAAGAGTGTATAAGTTATTTACAGAAGATATTTATAAAAGCAAATTTAGCGATAAAAACGATGGAAGTTTGGATTTTATTTTTAATACTAGTGTTAAAAAAATCACCGAAGATTTTGAAACATTACAATTTAATACTGCAATTTCGCAAATGATGATATTTATTAACGAAGTTTATAAAGCTCAATCATTATATCGTCCTTATATGGAACAATTTGTGAACATGTTCTCATGTATTTGCCCATTTATTGGTGAAGAAATTTGGTCAATTTTAGGCCATAAAGACTTAATTACTTATGCTCCTTGGCCTAAATTTGATGAAACAAAAACTGTTTTATCAAAACTTACAATTGGAGTTCAAGTTTTAGGAAAATTAAGAGGAACAATTGAAGTTGATATTGATGAATCTTTAGATTCTGTAAAAGCTAAAGCTTTATCACTTGAAAATATACAAAAACAAATTGAAGGAAAAACATTAGTTAAATTTATTTATGTTCCAAATAAAATCGTTAACATTGTTATTAAATAACTATGAATATTAATAAAATTATTAGTGAAGAACTAAATTTAGAAGAAAAAAAGATTATAGCAGCTGTAACGTTGCTTGATAATGGAGACACAGTTCCATTTATTGCACGTTATCGTAAAGAAGTAACAGGTTCTTTAACCGACGATGATTTACGTGAACTTGAAAAAAAGCTAAATTATTATCGTAGTGTTAATGAACGCGCAGTTACTATTTTAAAATCTCTTGAAGAACAAGGTGTTTTAACCGATGTTTTAAAATCAGAAATTGAAGCAGCAAGAAAACTAACTGAATTAGAAGATATATATCGTCCATTTAAGCCAAAGAAAAAAACTCGTGCAAGTATTGCTATTGAAAAAGGGTTAAAACCTTTAGCATTAACTATATTTAATGGCGAAGTTATTGAAAATTTTGATGAATATGTCTCATCTTTTATTAATGAAGAAAAGAAGGTTTTAACCGCTAAAGACGCCTTATCTGGAGCAAAAGACATTATTGCAGAGATGATTTCAGATGATCCTGAATATAGAAGATATATTAAAGGTTTAATTTTAAGAACGGGAATGATATCTTCGATAGAATTAATCAAGGATGAAAAAGATACTTTTGCTAATTACAAAGATTATCGTGAACCAATTTCTAAAATTCCAAACTTTAGAATTTTAGCATTATCACGTGGTGAAACATTGAAATGTTTAAAGGTAAAACTTGAATACGATGTCGATACAATCGCTCGTTTTATTGAAATAAACATCGTTAAAAACGATGTTTATACTGCAATTATTAAGGAAGTAATTGCAGATTCACTAAAACGTTTAATATTACCTTCAGTTGAAACTGAAATAAGAAGTGATTTATTTACAAGAGCAGAAGATGCTTCTATTATTGTTTTTGAACAAAATTTAAAACAATTACTTTTGTATCCACCATTAAGAAATAAAGTTGTTTTAGGATTTGATCCAGGTTTTAGAACTGGATGTAAAATATGTGTAGTTAATGAACATGGTGATATGCAAATGGTTGATGTAGTTTATGTTACTTCTGCTAGTGAAAACCAAATACAATTAGGGATAGCAAAAGTTGCAGAAGCTATTATTAAATATAATGTTTCATATATCGCCCTTGGAAACGGCACAGCATCGCGTGAATCTGAAGAAGTTTTGTCTAAAATGATCAAAGATTATAAACTCAATGTTAAGATATCGATGGTTAATGAATCTGGCGCTTCTGTTTATAGCGCAAGTGAATTAGCACAAAAAGAATATCCTGATTTAACTGTTGAAAAGCGTAGTGCAATTTCACTTGCTCGCCGTTTGCAAGATCCACTTAGTGAATTAGTTAAAATTGATCCAAAAGCTATTGGAGTTGGTCAATATCAACATGATATGAACCAAGGAAAACTTGATTTTGCCTTAAAAGAAGTAATTGGAGTTTGCGTTAATAATGTCGGAGTAAATATTAATAATGCTTCAAAAGAAATTCTTAAATATATATCTGGAATTAGCGAAAGTCTTGCAAATAATATTATCGATTATAGAGTTGAACACGTTGCATTTAAATCAAGAAGTGAATTACAAAAAGTTCCTAAGTTAGGACCAAAAGCCTTCCAATTATGCGCAGGATTTCTTCGTATTCCTGAAAGTAAAAATCCATTTGACAACACCGGAGTACATCCGGAATCATATAAATTAGCCGAAAGTATTTTAGAGCTAATTAGTATGAAGCCAATCGATATATTAGTAAAAGAAAACCAAGATAAGATTGCTAATTTATATGATTCTGATTTTTTTAAGAAAAATCTTAAAGAATATAACGAAACAATCGATGATATTTTACGTGAACTTATTAAACCAGGCCACGATATAAGAGACGAAGCAGAAATTGTAGAGCTTAGTAGTGAAGCAAAAGATATTAAAAGTCTTAAAGTTGGAATGATATTGACTGGAGTTGTTCATAATATTACGGATTTTGGTGCATTTGTCGATATTAACGTCCATCAAGATGGACTAGTTCATATCAGCCAAATTACAAATAAATTTATTAGACATCCTAATGAAGTGCTTCAAATAAATGATGTTGTTAAAGTAAAAGTTATTTCAGTTGATGTCGAAAAGAAAAAAATTGGTCTTTCTATTAAACAAGTTGAAAAATAACTGCTATATTATTATATAAGAATTATTTTTTCTTATTTTTAAAAGATTATTAATAAAAAGGAGAATGTTATGGATATCGATTTTAAAAAATTAGTTAAACCTTATGAAAAGGAAGCACTGGAAACAATGTGTGATTTAGTGAAAATAAATAGTGTTTACGATGAACATACATCTTCTGCTGAAATGCCTTATGGAATTGGTGTTAATACTGCTCTTTGTTTTATGAAAAATATTGCTAGTAAATACGGTTTAAAGGCAAATATTGTTGGTGGAAGAGCAATTGAAATTATGTTTGGTAATAGTGGCCAAGAAGTAGGTATTTTTGGTCATTTAGATGTTGTACCCGTAAGTGGCGTTTGGAGATTTCCTCCATTTAGTGCTACCTCAGCCGATGGAAAAATATTTGGAAGAGGAACGTCTGATGATAAAGGACCATTAATTGCTTCATTTTTTGCAGTTATTGCATTATACCAAAATGGATTAATTGATGATTATAAAGTTCGTATTGTTGCAGGGGGAGATGAAGAAAGAGGATCATCTTGTTTAGAATACTATTTTAATGTTGCAAAAAAACCACATGTTGACTGTGGATTTACTCCAGATGGAGATTTTCCATTAATCTATGGTGAAAAAGGGATTACTAACTACACTCTTAGAGGAAAAATCGATCTTGGAACTGAAATTATAAGCATTAAAGCAGGAGATGCTCCAAATATTGTTATTCCTCGTGCCGATGTTGTTGTGAGAAATACTGAAGATTTTGTTGTTTATCTTAAAGAAAAGAATGTTCAATTCGAATTAAAAGATAATGTTATTTCATTTATCGGAAAAGCAGCTCATGGTTCATTACCACAAAACGGAATCAATGCAGGTCTTATTGCATTAAGTTGTTTAGGCGATTTTTATAAAAATGATGTGTTAACTCTTTTAGCAAATCAATATTTAGATGGAAATGGCAAATTTTTAAACGAATTTTATGCATCAAAAAATTTAGGTGAAACAACATATAATGCTGGAATAATCAATTATAATGGAAAGATTTTAGAAATGATTATTAATTTTAGATTTCCAGAAATTGTTAATGCTAAAAATGTTATTGAAAAGATACAACAAAAATCACCATTACCAATTTTTGTCGGTGATATATCAAAAGTTTTATATTTTGAACCAAATGATATTATGGTCCAAACTTTATTTAAGGCTTATCAAGAAGAGACGGGAGATTATAAAAACCCTATTAAAACAATTGGTGGTGGAACATATGCAAAAGAAGCTAAAAATATTTTAGCCTTTGGTTCCGCATTTCCTGGTAGAGTAGACAATATTCACGATGTTGATGAAAAAATTAATTTAGAAGACTTTTATAAATCTATGTATATTTATGCTCGCGGTATTTATGATTTAGGCAAAATGAAAAGATGAGAACGCATTTTAAAACTTGGGTAAAACCTTTTATCGATGCTCATCAAGACATAATTATTGATGAAGACTATGTTTCAACATCTGAAAAATTGAAAAATTTTCTTTTATTAGATAATTTATATCTCGAAATTGGACCTGGAAAAGGATCTTTTATGATTTCTTTAGCAGAAAAATTTCCCCAATATAATTTTTTGTGCATTGAAAAATGTCAAACGATAGCAGGAATATTTGGTAAAAAAGTTTTCAATTCTAAACTTACAAACGTGTTTATTATATCAAGTGATGTTTTTGACATTTTTCCACTCATTCAAAAAAGTACTATTTGTGGAATTTTTCTAAATCATCCTGATCCGTGGCCAAAATTACGTCATACAAAAAGAAGATTGACCTCTAAACTTTTTTTAGATGTATACAAAAATATATTAAAAGATGATTCACAATTGATTTTTAAAACAGATAACGATGATTTATTTGCATTTAGTAAAGAAGAACTTGTAAATAATGATTGGTTAATCAGCGATTGCGAAGATGATTACAAAGGGGATGATTCATTTGATGCTTTTACGGATTATCAATTGAATTTTATTTCTCAAGGTGTAAAAATTAAAAGATTGAAGGCAAAATATAATGGAAAAAAATAGATTAAATACTAAACAAATAAAATTATTTCAAAAATTCACTCAATTAAATGCAATTAGTGGCAGAGAAAATTTAATTGCAAGAGAACTAAATACTCTTATTAAAGAACTAAATTATATTAGGGTTACTGATAATTTAGGATCAATTTTTGCTCTAAAAAAGAGCAAAAATCCTAATGCTAAAAAAGTAATGGTTGTTGCTCATATGGATGAAGTTGGTTTTATGGTAAATATTGTTGAAAGCAATGGATTAATATATGGGGTTGTTATTGGTGGAATTGAACCAAATGCAATACTTTGTAATCGTGTTGTTTTAACGAATAAAAATAATGTTAAATATGTAGGTACTATTTTGCCATTGTCTTCTAAAAGAAAAGGATTTGAAGATTTAAATATTAATAATATTTGTTTTGATTTTGGTTTCAGTTCTAAAGAAGAAGTTGAAGAAGCAGATATAAAAATGGGTGATATGATTTGTTTTGATTCTCCAACCGTTGAAACATCTAACAATAAATTAATTGGTAAAGCAATTGATGATAGATATGGAATTTGTTTAATTGTTGAATTATTACATGAATTAAAAGATATTGAATTAGATTATGATTTATATATGGGTGGTAGTGTCCAAGAAGAAGTCGGATTAAGAGGTGCTCAAACTGCTTCTTATTTAATAGCACCTGATCTAGCAATTGTTTTAGATTGTTCTTCTGATTTAAAATATGCAAATGCTGGCAGTGGCGAGATTGGTAAAGGTTTGTTAATTAGAGTTGTGGATCGTGCCATGATTTCATTTAAATCATTAATTGATTTTCAAATAGAATGTGCAAAAAAATCTAAAGCTAATTATCAGTTTTTTACAACAATGGGTGGAACTGATGCTGGAGTTATTCATAAAAATCTTGATGGTATTCCAACATTAAATCATTGTATATGCGCTCGAGCAATTCACACACAATCAACGATTATGGCTCAAAGTGATTATATTGATGCAAAAAAGAGTCTAAAATATATGTTAAAGTACTTAACTAGTAGTAAATTAGTAGATTTAAAAGGAGAAAAATAAATGTATTCCTTATTTTATAATAAAAATGTCATTGGTGATGTTTTATTAATCAGCTTTGAAAATGAAACAATTCCAAATAGAAAAGAAGTAGACAATAACATAGTTAGAATTTATGAAAACGATCGTTTAATCGGAATTAATATATTTAATATTTCTTCAACTGTTAAAATTCATGCTGATGGATTAATTCCCCTTCCAGCTAATCAATTTATCGATGTTATTAATTCAGTTTTAATTCAAAATAAATTAGAACCACTAGCATATAAAGAAGAAAGTGGATTTAAAATAGGAAAGATAATTAGCTGTAAGGCTCATGAAGAAAGCGACCATCTACACGTCTTAAAAGTAGATGTTGGCAATGAAGTACTTGATATAGTTTGTGGTGCTAGCAACGTTTCTTTAGGGGCTGTTGTTGTAGTTGCAACAGTAGGAACTGTTATGTTTGATGGAACAGAAATAAAATCTGGAAAATTACTCGGAGTAACATCCTCTGGCATGTGTTGTTCTGAACGCGAACTCAATTTAACAAAAGAACAAGAAAAAAGAGGACTGCTTTTACTTGATGATACTTACCAAATAGGAGCTGATTTCTTCCAAAAATGATGTAAAAATCGCATATAATAAAAAAATTATGAAAATATTTTCATAATTTTTTTATTATGGTATGATA